>NZ_JBQEOD010000003.1:412384-498445 GCF_052044955.1 Bacillus sp. 22446 | reverse complement strand
CAGCCCTAGGAAGGACGAGCATCGGCGCGGAGCGAATTTGACATTCGTGAGCACCGAAGCGCAGGACTGACACCGAGTGCGAGGGTTTGTCTACATGCTGAGACGAGTGTTGACCACTCGTCCTTCTTCTTCCTTACTTCACTTCCTCATGCTCTTGAGCAGCATCTCTTTTGCTCGCAATAAAAAGTGCACAGGTCATTGCAAGTATGGCCAGCGCCCACCAGAACGTCGATACCGCCTCTTCATGATCAATGATAATCAAACGGATGACCGCTGTGATCCCTATATAAATAAAATAGCGAAGCGGAAAATGAAAGTTAGATTTAAAGTATTTAATAATTAAGGCGATAAATTCAAAATACATAAAGAAGATCAGCAGCTCGCCAAGCATTCCATAATAGCTTTCTCCTTTGTTAAACAATGTTTTATAGACGAATTGTACGATGTACCATGTTTCACTAATTAAGAGTACGCTTAGCGCAATCGCTAGAAAGAACAGGCAGATATTCAGAAGGCCTTGCAAGAGATCAGGTACCTTTTGGAAATTGTTGAATCGTTTCATCAGATTGTTTCCCCATTCCATGATGTTGTTTTTGCTCTCTACATTTTGGTATTCCAAAATCGCAGCACGATGTAGTAGGTATCGTTCTTTTCTACACTTTCAAACTGTCCATGCATTCGGGACATCATCCGCTTGATGCTTCGTTCCCCGAGTCCATTGCTTTCCGGTATGATGTCTGTCTTTTTTATCGCATTGCTCACATGGATTTCAAAGACATCTTGGTCGGATAAAAAAGTGATCTGAATGTCCTTTTCAGGATCTGCGTATTTACGTAAGTTAGACATCACATTATCAAATACTCTGCCAAGCTCCTCGACATTCACATTAATATAGCTATCCGGCATTTCGCCTACAATATGGACCGTGAAATTCTCCTGATGCAGCAGGGCGACCTGATCTGATAGAAGATCATAAATCACTTCTTTCACTGCAACGGTTTCAAGCTCTGACTCGTGCTCTTTATCTAGCAGGAAATAGGCAAATAGATTGTCAGACAGATTCTTTAATTGCAGGGCTTTTCCATACGCACTCGCTATATACTTCTCCTTGCGGGTATCCGCTAGAGCCTCCTCTTTTTTCGCAAATTCCAGATTCATGATGAGTGATGTCAGCGGGGTCCTCATATCATGCGACATTTCGGTCACCAAGCTGCGGCTCTCTTCCTGCAGATCATCAATAGCCTGAAGCTTGTCCAAAAAGGCTGTTCTTAAATCCTCAATACTCTTTGCAATCATGGCCAATTCATCATGCCCCTTCACTGTCATCTCATAATCGAGCTCACCGCCTTCAAGAATATGAATCTCTTCACGGATCGTTTGCAAGTACCGCAGACTTCGGCGAATGCCAACAAGCACAATCATGAGAAAAATGAGTGTTGCACCAAGCAGTTCTAGTGTAAAGGCGAGATCGTGATATCGAGAGGAGTAAAATCCGTCTACCATAACCCTACCTTCTCCGTCGCTAAATTGAACCGGGTAAGAATGACGCTTTGCGTAGTCGGTCACCTTTTCTTTCCCATAGGCCGATTCGTCAGCGACAGAGTAAATCGAGTCATATTGAAGCACTTCATCCTTGTAAACAGTGAGATTAATATAATCTTCTTTTTTCACCCACTCACCGAATGCTTTTCGATCCGTTGAAGTCAGCTCATGTTCTGAAACATAGCGGCTGAATGTTTGAATGTATCTAGCAGATTCTTCCTTATAGTACTCATCCGAACTTAAATATCCTTCAATCAGGTGATCAGTGATCTTTTGCAGTGTCAAAAAGACAACACCACTTACGATAGCAGCGACCAAAATGAGCAGTGACAGCTTTTTGGTCAGCGTATATTTACGATGTGCCAAACCGGTATCCTCTCCCCCATTCTGTTTTGATATACACGGGACGAGCCGGGTCATCTTCAATTTTGGCACGCAGCTTTCGGATATGCACCATAACCGTATTGTTTGAACAATAAAAATAAGGCTGGCCCCACACGCTTTCATAAATATTTTGAGCAGAAAATATTTTGTTTCGTTTGTTCATGAGCAGTTTTAATATCCGATATTCTAAATCAGATAACTTGATTTCCTGCCCACTTTTCCACACTTCATTAAATTCTTCACTCACCTTCAGGCTACCACCAACTAAATAGGTTTCTTCCTGTTCCTTTTTTTCCTGATAGATGGTATATCTGCGCAATTGCGCCATGACCCTAGCGTGAAGCTCCTCTTCTGAAAAAGGTTTTGTCATATAATCATCTCCGCCAGCGAGTAATCCTTCGGTTTTATCCCATGTACTAGATCTGGCGGTCAAAAATAAAATCGGCACATTTGAGGTGGCTCTTATTTGCTGGCACGTTTCTATACCGGAGATACCTGGCATCATGACATCCAAAATCACCAAATCCAGCGAATCATCTATAACATGCAATGCCTGCTTGCCATTCATGGCTCTCAACACCTCATACCCTGTACGTGTCAGAGATTCCTGCAACAGGTCACCAATATCCTGATCATCCTCTACAACTAATATTCGATGGGTCATATCTCTCTCACCTCATCCTCCATGACTTCATTCTTATATATTATTACTATATATCATCTAGCTATGTGAAAAGATACACCATAAATCTTAAGTGTTTATGAATATGATCAATTGCCATCAAGTTGTCACATTTATTTTCAAAAAATTGGATCTTCATAAATGATTAAGAATTGGCCTGTATATTGATTCATTGAAGGATCTATCTTTAGATCCAATACATGAAAAGGAGCATTAATATGAATGTAAGCAAGGTAGAACACGGACAACCAATGAGTCTTAAAGAACGGGTGCATTTCTTGGACATCGTACGAGGATTCGCCTTAATGGGGATTATTTTGGTCAACTATTTTTTGATTGTGGATTCGGTCAAGGGATTTGAGATGGAGTCTAATGATGTATTTCACCACATTGTGAATTGGTTTGCCTCGGGGAAATTCATTACGTTATTTTCTTTTCTATTCGGGGTTGGTTTTATGATATTTATGGATCGAGCCGCTCAAAAGGTGGACAGCCCGAACAAGTTGTTTGCTCGCAGATTAACGATTCTCTTAGGGATTGGTCTTCTGCATGTCACGTTTGTATGGATTGGTGATATTTTGACCTATTATGCTGTCGCGGGCTTTTTATTGCTTTTCTTTTACAAACGCACAGCCAGAACCATCCTGTACTGGCTGATCACACTCTTTGTGATTCAATTGCTCACGCCTCTTTTCTCAATGCTGCTCAACACCATCAGTACAGGATCATCAGGCAAGCCGGATTTTGCTGATTTCGAGCTGACTAGCCACAACAGTCTGACTTATTTAGCATCTATTGGTGACCGGTGGGCCGATATGGTCACGATGGCTTCGAGCTCATTTTCCACCGTCTATTCCATGTTCTTCATGTTTTTACTTGGTGTGTATTTTGTGAAAATGTCGTTTTTCAAAAACATGGAGACGAAAAAAGCGATTTGGAATCGTATTTGGATGATTTGTACAATCGCTTTTCTTATCACACTAGCCAGTACGATTATGACGGCGGTCAACTCTTTTGGAAATACGCCATGGATGAACATTGTCTCTGCACTTGAGCAAAATGGGGGATTGACTGGCAGTATGTTTTATATGAGTTCACTTGCGATGCTGTTTCTGCACATTCCTCAGCTGCGAGGTGCTTTAATGGTGTTCACCAAAGTCGGACGAATGTCCCTGACCTGTTATTTGCTACACTCCATTATTGGCACAATGCTATTTCTCAAGTACGGAGCTGGACTTGCCGATCATCTTTCACCGGCTGGCACGTTCTTCATGGCTATTGGCGTGTATGCCTTCCTTGTCCTTTTCAGTACGTTATGGTTAAAGCGATTTAAGTCTGGACCGATGGAATTTATCTGGCGTCAGCTGACGTATGGAAAGGTCAATGACCAATCGAAAACAAATACATTTCAGGCGGCGAAATAATGAAAAAAGGCGAATTACGACAGTTCGCCTTTTTTTAATGTGTTAAGTTTTTTGTGATTGAGATACAATCCGTTCATTTTTAATATTGATCCATCATTTCTTGCAATTGAGTCAAATAACTCTCTTTTAATTCATCGGGGTATTCAATTTTCACATGTTTCCCAAATGAGATCAAATAGTGAGTCATATACGATAATTCTTCTTGGTTGTACCCACCCACTATATAAGGCGTATCATCAATGGTCTCCAATCTCATATTCGGATAATGATTCTTCAAAAACTTTTCTTTTCCTTGTTCCGTTAATCGACATTTAAAAGAGATATCATGATAGGTTTTTTCGTATTCGAGCTGCAGTGCTTTTAATTCTTCCTTCGTAAAAGTGTCTTTCGTTTCTTCTTCGATCATCAAGTCCGTCATACAATCACATCTGTAGATGCCCCACTTTTTATTCTGAACATCATATGCTTCGGTGAACCAAATCCCATTTCGATAAAACAACTCAAGAAATTGTAGCCTGATCCTTTTATGTTCATATTGAGAGTATGTCATCTTCACGATTTGATCTTCCATCATTGCCTGCAATATCAAATCCAAATGATGTTGTTCACTCATTGGCGCAACATGGTAGTAATGAATCACATCCAAAATCTCCGTGATCCGATGTTTTCTCTCATCAGACATTGTAGCAAACAGTTTTTGGCGAATTTGTGAGTAAGACTTTTTAAACGGTGTTGCTGACAACAGATCTAAGGCTTTAAGAGCGAAAAAAATGGCTTGAACTTCATCTATTTGAAAATAGATCGGAACCAATGGAGATTGATTCACGAGCCGATATCCTCCATGTCTGCCATTTTCAACATAAAAAGCTAAGCCCATGGACTCTAGCTCTTCCATATCTCTTAAAGCCGTACGTTTAGAAATGCCAAATTCAGTTTCTAAATCTTTTAATTGAAATGAATATTTATCACTTAAAAAAATAAGCTCTTGGTTTAAGCGTTCTGATTTTTTCATTTGATTTTCCTTCTGAAAAAGGTGACATGTTTTGTCACCTTTATATTTTATACTCAGTTTATCAAAAGAAAAGGAGCATGTATATGCAAACACTAATCATTAACGCGCACCCTGATTTCACTCATCGAGAAAGTTATTCAAACAAACTGCAAACACTATTTTTAAAGCAGTTTAAAGAAAGATTTCCTCATGAGGAGCCTACCATTTTACATTTATATGGAACTGAAATTCCTCGTATCGAAAAAGACCAGCTGCTAGGACTTTGGGATAAGCAAGCATCTGAACAATCATTAACAGCTGCTGAAGAAAAAATCGCCGCTGCTTCATCTGCTCTATTGGCTCAATTCAAAGCACATCATCGAATTGTGATTGTATCACCTGTTCATAATTTCAATGTGACGTCACGTATGAAAGATTATATAGATAATATCTTCATTGCTAGAGAAACGTTCAAATATACAGAAAATGGTTCAGTTGGTCTGATGACTGACGATTATCGTGTACTTTTGCTTCAAGCAAGTGGCTCAATTTTCACAAATAACGATCGGTACACACCACTGGAATTTTCATATTATTATCTAAAGGAAATATTCCAAAACTTGATGGGCTTTCAACAATTTCATATTGTCCGGGCACAAGGAACAGCGATTTTAGATCAAAGGACTATCTTACAATCTGCATCTGATGATATGACGAAAACCTTAGATGCGTTTTATGCACCTCGTTAACCTTTATTTTTTCAAGACCCAGAACGAAAAATTTTGCTCACTTGTCATCATTCTCATTTTTTCGTTTTGGGGTGACTCCTATCTGCTAGTACAAATATTATTGATGACTAATGCTGCCGTTTCACTCGGATGGCTAAGAGGGAAATGGTGGCCATACGGAACAAAATCAACCTTCCCAAGATGCGATGGCGCAGAATAGCCTCTGTCATACTCCCCCCAAATTATGTGTAAGTTATCCTTTGTGACTTCTTTAAAGTCACCTTGATCGGTTTCCAGTAATAAATGGTTAAGCTGAACCGTCGTATTTAAAATTCTAGGAGAAGTAAAGCTGTTTCTGATTTTTTCAATATAATGTTTAGGGATGCTCTCCGTGCTTTCAAACAAACCATTTCTTAATACATAACGCTCTATCAAATGAGTCGTTGCCAATCTTAATGTCCATTTGTTCAGAAATTGAGGAACATGAAGTGATTTTGCCTTTTGTTTAGCAACAGGCGGCTGAAGTAAAGTGATGGAATACTTCTTATCTATGTACCCTTGCCCCAAAGCTTCTAGAAGAATATACGCACCGAATGAATGGCCGATTAGATGTGCACCATTCGTCGCTTTTTCTATTACTTTTTTCACTACATTCAAATAGATATCTAGAAGATGTTTCTCTCGTTTAAATGGAGAACGCCCCAAACCAGGAAGGTCCAAAATCCATACAGGTTGACCTGTTTTCTCATGAAGCTCTTGTGCTAAAGGAAATAAATCTTCTCCATCACTCAATAAACCATGTAATAAAATAAACGGCTTCCCTGCTCCTTGTAATTGGTAAAGGGTGTTATTATCGCATAATGTTCGTTTAAATAAATGTTGGTGTTCACTATTTTGAGCCATCATTCGATAATCTAGATCAGCTACTACAGCAGGGAAAAATGTCATGACACTCGTCTTCTTAAACCAATCTTCTCCCATTATTTTTTTCACTGAAACATTTGAGAACGTTCGTTTTGTCATAAAATTCAATCCGTCAGAAGGAATGTTTGTGAGTTTACTTACACCACTATTCATGATAGCTTTCATCAGTGGCATTGGGACAGAGATGTTTGGCGTCCTCATATTCATACTTTCTGACATCATACTTAATAGTCCAGCAACGTTCCGATCGTGCTCTTTGTCTTCAACAAGTGTATATGTTTGAATAGCCGGCTGCTCCAACTTGAAAACCTGTACAATAAACTTCGCAAACTCATCGTTTGAAATAAGTGGTAACCGATAGTCCTTACCTCCAGGAATCACCGGCATGAGCCCTCTTCGCATACTCTTTACAAGCAAACCCAATCCTGCAATTTGCTCTGTACTCCCTGTTTGACTACTACCAACGACAGTTGGCGGATTAATGACAGAAAGCGGATAACCTACTGCTGATGCCTGTTGACGAATATAAAGATCTGCTAAAAACTTTGTTTTCTCATAAGGATTTTTTATTTTCAAGTACTCGTTTCCTTCTTCAAACACGTCGATGGCAATCTTGCTATTTTGATCATCAAAGGGGCTCATATAACCGACAACATGAATCAATTGCTGCAAGCCCTTCAATTGATGAATACTTTTAGCTAACTCACTAATGTGTTTGGCGCCATTTAAAAAGACAGAAGCTGCCTCTTTACTGGTTGCTTGAATATCCATCGGGCCTCCTGCATGAATGATCACATCCGTCTTCAATACCCTCTCTTTATCTTCAGGACTTAGACCTAAATCTATTTTCGTCAAATCACCTTCAACAAAGTGCATCACTGACTCTTTTAAAATACCTCTTTCTTGAAAAATGCGTGTTGCTTTACTTTTTGACCTTACTAAAAGAAGAATGTTCACATCCTCTTTCGCTAATTCCTCGACTAATTGCTTCCCAATAAAGCCCGTTCCACCCGTTAAAAATACTGTTTTCATGTGAAATCTCCTTTTTAGTACTAATCAGTACTAATTTGATGTAAAAAAAATGCTTCTTTATCGAAGCAAGTTAAATAAATGATCTGCTGTTTTTGTGATGACAGTTGCATCCTTCAATGTTTCTGAAATAAATAACGCTCCTTCAAGATTTGTCATAAAAAGTGATGCCACCTCATCAATCTGAATCGAATCTCTGAATTCCCCGTTCTCTACACCTTGTTTCAGTAATAGAGAAACTTTCTCTTGTAATCCTGTGAAAAAAAGACCTATTTTTTCTTTTATATGTGTGGCCTGTGCAGGACTTTGAATATAAAGAGTAATAAATGGACAGCCACCCTTATACTCTCTCGACTGAACGCCTTGTGATAATTGCTTTAAAAACATTTGGGTACGATCTTCAACTGAAAATTGGGTCTGAGAAATTATGTCGTCTATTGCGGATTGATACATGTCAATCCAATAATCAACGACCCCTTCTAATAATTCTTCCTTATTAGAAAAGTGATAATACACATTAGACTTTGATACTTTGCTTACACGTACCAATTCATCCATACTTGTATAAGCAAACCCTTTTTCCAAAAATAATGTTGCAGCTACTTCAAGCACACGTTTTTGATTCATTAATTTTAACTTTGTCATGACTAGAACTATACAGTACTAAATTATATGTTGCAAGTATTTATGATCATTTAGAAAAGAGTTTGATGAAAAAGTTTTCTCAATGCGGTCAAACGCAAATGAGGAAACTATCAATAAGAGAGTTTCTTTTAATTATAATCTTCTTCTACCATTAAAGTACTATACTTTGTTTTAAATTTCTCATACTTTCTCTCATCCTTAAATAATAAGAATGCCCCTCTGTCATCATAAATATGATAAAAAAAATCTTTATTTATAAAGAATATTTCAGGATAACTACTATATTTGTCATTGAACCTCGGAGCCATACTTTTAAAATCTTGATTACATATTGCCTTGATTATTTTCTTGTACTCTATATGCTGTTTTTTTGTTTCTAAAGAATATTGAATGACTTTTCCATTCTCATCTTTATAATTTTTTACATTGAGTCTATATTTATTAATTTTTTTTGAATACTTACTATATACTCCTATCGGCCTCTGTAATGAATGCTCGCTTCGAACAATTGTGACGACAAACAATAAATCGTTCTCCCCAAAAAGTTCATCAAATATACTTATTGCAACATTATAAACCTTATTAAAATATTGAGGATTTAAATTGCCTTGATCATTAAACTGATACATGTCTTTTTCGAGTTGAATATGAAGGCTTAGAGGTAACTCGTCAAAGGAATCATTAATTAAATCAATATTGAATTCACTTTGTAAATAATCTAGGTGAACCATATCTCATTCTCCATTCATTCTTTTATGTACAATTCTTATTTTATAATTACTCGACCACTTTTATTTAGTGTAGCTATACGCTCTCCGAATTTATTCATTAATTTGTAGTAACTTCCTCCATGAGAATCCCCTTTCCCAAAATCTCTTGTAATGGTCCAACCAGATGTAGGATCTTTCCACTTTTGTCTACCTTTAACCTTCTTAGTGAAAAGAGAAATCTTAATCCAGTATCATTCAATAAAGATTTTTACATTTTTTAGTCAACTTAGATGTAACCAATGAAATAGAAAAAGACGAACTTAAAAAGTTCGTCTCCTACACTAAAAGGTCTCTTGACCGGCACAAATTCGGCACGCTTCATCAACCTCTTATATCAATCATTTTCAATCCTCTGTATTAACCAATCGAACCTTCCATCTCAAACTTAATCAAACGGTTCATTTCAACGGCGTATTCCATTGGCAGTTCTTTTGTGAATGGCTCGATGAAGCCCATGACGATCATTTCTGTTGCTTCTTCTTCAGAAATTCCGCGGCTCATCAAGTAGAATAGCTGCTCTTCTGATACTTTTGATACCTTCGCTTCGTGCTCTAATGAAATGTTGTCGTTTAAGATTTCATTATAAGGAATCGTATCAGATGTTGATTTGTTATCCATGATGAGTGTATCACACTCGATGTTTGAGCGTGCACCCTCTGCTTTGCGTCCGAAGTGAACGATTCCGCGGTATGTGACTTTACCGCCTTGTTTGGAAATCGATTTCGATACGATCGTTGAAGATGTGTTTGGTGCAAGGTGAATCATTTTTGCACCTGCATCTTGGTGCTGACCTTTACCTGCTAGGGCAATACTTAATGTCATACCACGAGCGCCTTCACCTTTTAGGATAACCGCTGGGTATTTCATTGTCAGCTTAGAACCGATGTTTCCATCAATCCATTCCATTGTTGCATTTTCTTCACATACTGTACGTTTCGTCACAAGGTTGAAAACGTTGTTTGCCCAGTTCTGAATCGTCGTATAACGGCAGTAGCCGCCTTTTTTGACGATGATTTCAACAACCGCACTGTGAAGTGAGTTTGTTGTGTAAACTGGAGCTGTACAACCTTCTACGTAATGCACGTGTGCGCCTTCATCAACGATGATCAGTGTACGTTCGAACTGACCCATGTTCTCAGAGTTGATTCGGAAGTATGCTTGAAGTGGTGTATCTACTTTTACGCCTTTTGGTACGTAGATGAATGAACCACCAGACCATACAGCCGAGTTAAGCGCAGCAAATTTGTTGTCAGTCGGAGGAATGACTTTTGCCCAGTGCTCACGGAAGATGTCTTCGTTCTCTTTTAATGCACTGTCTGTATCTTTAAACACAATGCCTAGATCTTCAAGATCTTGCTTCATGTTGTGATACACAACTTCAGATTCATACTGAGCAGATACACCTGCTAAGTACTTTTGCTCTGCTTCTGGAATCCCAAGCTTATCAAAGGTTTGTTTGATTTCTTCTGGTACTTCATCCCAAGAACGCTCAGAGCGTTCTGATGGTTTTACGTAGTACGTAATTTCATCAAAGTTTAATGCATTTAAATCTCCGCCCCATTGTGGCATCGGCATGTTGTAAAAGTGCTCAAGAGATTTCAAACGGAAGTCGAGCATCCACTGAGGCTCTTCTTTCATACGAGAAATTTCTTCAACGATTTCTTTTGTCAGTCCGCGCTCTGAACGGAAAATGGAAACGTCTTTATCAGAAAAGCCGTATTTATATTCACCAACATCTGGCATTTTTTTAGCCATCCATTTTCACTCCAATCTTATGATTTGCCGTTATCTTCGGCAGATGCGCCTTTTTCAAGCGCCTTCCAGGATAATGTTGCACATTTGATGCGCGCTGGGAATTTTGCCACTCCCTGCAGCGCCTCAATGTCACCAAGATCAATGGAATCGTCGTATTCTTTTCCTAGCATCATATCGGAGAAAATCTGAGACATTTTCAAAGCTGTTTCAATATCTTTCCCTTTAATCGCCTGCGTCATCATAGAGGCAGATGCCATCGAAATCGAGCATCCTTCTCCTTCAAATTTCGCATCGATGACTTTTTCGTCTTCGATTTTCATCGTGAGACGAATGCGGTCACCACACGTAGGGTTGTTCATATCGACGACAATGCTGTCGTTTAACACACCTTTGTTTCTCGGATTTTTATAATGATCCATAATCACTTGTCTGTACAGTGTGTCTAAGTTTACATTAAAAGACATTCGTAAAATACTCCTTTGTCTTACGGAGCGCTGCCATGAGCTCGTCAATCTCCTCTTCTGTATTGTACAGATAGAAGCTTGCTCTTGCAGTCGCTGATACACCAAGCCATTTCATGAGCGGCTGTGCACAGTGATGTCCAGCACGAATGGCGACACCTTCCGTATCTAGAACAGTTGAGGCATCATGAGGATGGACGTCGTCTAAGTTAAACGTCACAAGTCCAGCTCGGTGCTGCGGTCCGTAAACCGTGGCACCTTCAAGCTCCTTAAAGCGCTCAAGTGCATAAGTCGCAAGCTGATGCTCGTAACGGCTGACTTCTTCCATTCCGATGTCATTTAAGAAATCAATCGCTTTTCCGAGCCCAATTGCTCCTGCAATAATCGGTGTTCCCGCTTCAAATTTCCACGGCAGCTCTTTCCATGTAGAATCATATAGATCCACAAAGTCGATCATTTCACCGCCAAACTCAGCAGGCTCCATATTATTCAAAAGGTCCTTCTTCCCGTAAAGAACACCAATGCCAGTCGGTCCACACATTTTATGCCCAGAGAAAGCGAAAAAGTCGCAATCCAAGTCCTGAACATCAATTTGCATGTGCGGGGTGCTCTGGGCACCATCGACGACGATAATTGCACCGTGATCGTGAGCAATTTTTGCGATGTCTTTAATTGGGTTGATGGTTCCTAATACGTTTGAGACATGTGTGACAGCAACGATTTTCGTTTGATGTGTGATGGTTTGCTTCACATCTTCAAGCGACAGCGTGCCGTCTTCCTGTAACGGAATATATTTCAATGTGGCGCCAGTTGCTTTTGCTGCCTGCTGCCAAGGGATGATGTTCGCATGATGTTCCATATGCGTAATAACGATCTCATCGCCTTCTTTAAGGTTTGCTCTAGCATAGCTGATTGCCACAGTGTTTAGTGCGGTTGTTGTACCTCTAGTAAAAATAATCTCCTGGACAGAAGAAGCACCAATGAATGCTCGAACTTTCTCTCTTGCACCCTCGTATGCGTCCGTTGCTTTTGTGCCAAGGGTATGAACACCCCGGTGGACGTTCGAGTTGTAAGACCGGTAATACTCATTCATTGCATCAATGACAACTCGTGGTTTTTGAGATGTCGCTGCACTGTCCAAATACACCAAATCATGTCCGTTCACTTGCTGATGAAGGATTGGAAACTGCTCACGAACGTCTTTGATATTCATTATTTTACTTTCCTTTCAATCACAGAAACGAGCTGCTTTTTAACTCCTTCAATCGGCAGTTCTTTGACGACTGGATTTAAGAAGCCATAAATGACAAGTCTTTCTGCATCTTCTTTGGAAATCCCACGGCTCATGAGGTAATAGAGTTGAATTGGATCCACACGCCCAACAGACGCAGCGTGTCCTGCTGTTACATCATCTTCATCGATTAAAAGAATTGGGTTAGCGTCACCGCGTGCTTTCTCACTCAGCATGAGAACACGAGATTCTTGCTCTGCATTTGACTTCGTTGCGCCATGCTCGATTTTACCAATCCCGTTAAAGATAGAAGATGCTTGATCCTTCATGACACCATGCTTCAAGATATACCCTTCAGAGTTTTTACCGAAGTGGATGATGCTTGTTGTGAAGTTTTCCGTTTGATTCCCGCGGCCAACAACAACTGATTTTGTATCACCGAATGTACCGTCGCCCATAAGCTTCGTGATGTTTTCAGACACGACATCTCCATCATTCATCAGGCCAAGTGCCCATTCGATTTTACTGTCACGACCATTTGCCATACCACGTCTATTCACATAGACTGTCACACCTTCTGCAAGGTTATCCACTGCACCGTAAGTGACGCGGGCATTTGCACCCGTGAAGACTTCAGACACGATATTGAAGATCGCTTCTTCTGGTGTTGCCGTACTGATGTAGTTTTCGACATATGTCACAGCACTATGATCGTCTGCTACAACGATGACATGGTTGAACAACGTTGTTTCGTCATTTTCATGAAGATAAACGGCTTGAATTGGTGCTTCAAGCTCTACGTTTTTCGGTACATAGAGGAAAGCTCCGCCATTCACTAAAGCAGCATGTAGAGCTGTTAGTTTGTGCTCATCCACTTTCACTGCATCTGTCATGAAATATTTCTTCACTAGGTCTCCATGTTCGCGAATCGCTGTATGGATATCAGTGAAGATCACGCCTTTGTCTTTTGCTTCCGTAGAAAGAGACAAGTATGCTGGCGTTTGATCACGCTGAATGTAGACTGTCTTATCTGTGTCCTCTAAATCAATAAGAGACTTCACTTCTTCAGGAAGCTCTTCTAAAGATCCAAATGGCGCACTTTCGACTGTATGCTGTTTGAAATTGGTTAAATTCCATTTAGAAATATTCGTTTTGTCAGGCTTTGGCATTGGAAGGTCTTCTGCTTTTTCAAGAGCCTGTAAGCGAAGGGAACTCATCCATGCCGGTTCCTGATGCTTCTCGGAGAAGCTTTTGACATAATCTTGATCTACTGATAATTTCGTTTCTAATGTCATCAATAATCCTCCTAACGCTTACGCTTCTTGACCAACAGTTTCGTCTTCAATTCCTAACTCTTTTTTAATCCAGTCATAACCTTCTGCTTCTAGACGCTGCGCGAGTTCTGGTCCGCCAGATTTCACAATACGTCCTTGCATCATGACATGAACGTGATCTGGTGTGATGTAGTTCAATAAACGCTGATAGTGAGTGATCATTAAGCAGCCGAAGCTTTCGCCGCGCATTTTATTAATTCCTTTAGAAACAACTTTCAGCGCATCGATATCAAGACCAGAATCGATTTCGTCAAGAATGGCGATTTTTGGTTCAATCATCATTAATTGAAGAATTTCGTTGCGTTTTTTCTCCCCGCCTGAGAAACCTTCGTTTAGGTAGCGTTGTGCCATATCTGGGTCCATTTCAAGGAATTCCATGTTTTCGTCCATTTTGCGGATGAATTTCATGAGAGAGATTTCATCGCCTTCTTCTCTGCGTGCGTTAATAGCCGAACGAAGGAAGTCTGCATTTGTCACACCACTAATTTCAGATGGATATTGCATTGCAAGGAAAAGACCCGCTTGAGCGCGCTCATCTACTTCCATTTCAAGAACATCTTCGCCATCAAGCAAGATGCTGCCTTTTGTCACTTCATACTTAGGGTGGCCCATGATAGCAGCAGATAAAGTAGATTTACCTGTTCCGTTTGGTCCCATTACTGCGTGGAATTCTCCACCTTTTATTTCTAGGTTTACACCTTTTAAGATTTCTTTCCCTTCAATCTCAACGTGCAAGTCCTTAATTGTTAATGTCGAAGCAGTCATATATCGATACCTCCAAAATAATCATTATTCTCAATTTATTCTCATTCTAATTTTATAACAAATTAAAAGTGAATACAACACATTCACGACAAGCGTGAGAGGATGCTCTCAAAATTCTAACAAAAAATACAGGTAGATAAAAGGATTTATGTCGAAAAGACTGTTTTCATAAAGAAAGGACGGGAAACTATTCTCCCCGTCCCTTAGCTATTTAATAGCCTTGTATATTCATTTTTGCGAGCTGCCTTTTCTCATCTCGATAGGACTGCTCTCGTTTATATTCCACTTTCATCCTTAAGTCATGGTCTCTTTCGTACTCTGCATAGCTCATGCCATGAGCTTTATGCATGGCCTTTTCCATCTCGGCGGTATAATCCAATCCCAGTGTACTATGGTCCGAACAAATAATAAACCATTCCCTTCTTTGAGTGTAGCTTTATTGTATCAAAGGCACGCTGCTTCACTCAAAAGGGATATAGCGCGCTATGCTGGCATATTTTCTCACACAATCGGCTGAGAACGACTCAACTCCCTGAGATGGATAAATACCATCTTATCCTTCCCTTAATGCGTCTGTCCTCCAAATTCGTCAATACATTGCTGAACAACTGTGATGCCTTGACTTAGCGCAGCACCGCCGCCAAACGCTGCCGCCACACTGACGACCTCTAGCAAATTCTCTTCTGTTGCGCCTTGATCGAGCGCTCCCTTTGTATGATAGATCATGCAATATTCATCCTGTGCATGAATGCTGATGCCGAGGGCAATCATTTGTTTTTCTTTTTGTGTTAATGAATCGCTCTGGAAGCACTGCTCCGTAAATTCATTGAATTTCTTGCCAAACACCGGCATTTTCTTCTGAAATTCACCCATTGCCGTTTTATAATCCGTCAGTGATTGCTGCATCGATCCGCTCATATGTTGTTCATTCATCTTCATTCCATCCCTTCAGGTCATTTGTTCGTTTTTATTATGAGCGAGATTTGAAAAAATACACAAAAAAACCTCGCTTTCATGAAAGCGAGGTTGCAGATGATTGACAAAGGGCTAAAATGATCTTTATTTTACCCCTTTGTCTTCTTTTTGTTATTCAGATACAGGCAATACTGCACCATCATACTTTTTGTCGATGAATTCTTTGATTTTATCAGAGTGAAGAACTTCCATTAATACCTTGATCTTCTCTGATTTTTCGTCACCTTTGCGAACAGCGACGATGTTTGCATACGGGTTGTTTTTCGTTTGCTCAAGTTCAATTGAATCTTTTTTCGGATTCAATTTATTTTGGATCGCATAGTTAACGTTAATAAATACTGCATCGCCTTCACTGTTTTCATAAGCTTTCGCTGTTAGTTCAGGAGCGATTTTTTTGAATTTTAGGTTCTTCGGGTTTTCTTTGATGTTTTTGACTGTTGCGTTGATTGTATCTACTTTTGGATCAAGCTTGATCACACCAGCATTTTGTAATAGGGCAAGCATACGTCCTTGCTCAGCTACGTTGTTTGTCATGATGATCGTGCCGCCGTTTGGAATATCTTTTACTGATTTGTATTTCTTAGAGTAGATACCGAAAGGCTCAAGGTGAACGGCACCAGCACTCACTAAGTTGTAATCTTTGTTTGATTTATTTTCTTCGTTTAAGTAAGGGATATGTTGGAAAAAGTTCGCATCCACTTCTTTTTCAGCTAATGCTTTGTTGTACATTTTATAATCGCTCAGTACTTTCACTTTTAGATCGTAGCCTTTTTCTTTTAGAAGTGGTTTTGCTTCTTCAAGAATCTCGGCATGTGGTGTTTTTGAAGCGGCAACCGTGATGGTTTTGTTATCGCTTGCGTTATTTGATGAACCGCAAGCAGCTAAAATGCCTGCAAATGCTAGAAATAGTGCACTTAAAATCAATTTCTTCATGAATAATTCCTCCCTTAACGTTTATCAATTTTATTTGTAATCAAATCACCGATTATTTGAATGATAAAGACGATGATTAGAATAAACACAGTGGCTACAAGTGTGACATCTGTATTACCAGATTGGTATCCTTCTACATAAGCAAGGTCACCCAGTCCGCCTGCTCCAATTGCACCTGCAATCGCAGTAGAGCCAATCAGAGCAATCGCTGTTACAGTAATTCCTGAAATAAGGGCTGGCAGTGATTCTGGCAGCAATACTTTGAAAATAATGGTCGACGTTTTTGCTCCCATAGATCGTGCTGCTTCAATGACTCCTTTGTCTACTTCACGCAGTGCAATTTCAACAAGACGTGCGTAGAAAGGAGCTGAGCCAATGACAAGGGCTGGTAATGCTGCATTTGGGCCTAATATCGTGCCCATAATTAGTTTAGTAAATCCTAATAATAGAATGATTAATATGATAAAGGGAATCGATCTGAAAATGTTGACGACTGCGCCGATGACAGCATTAATTGGTTTGTTTTCCCACAAACCGCCTTTACTTGTCAAAAAGAGCAACAGCCCAAGGATGATGCCGATCACAAAAGCAAACGCTAATGCAATGAGTGTCATATAGACCGTTTCACCCGTCGCGTTCCAAATAACCTCTAGATCAACGTTCGGAAACCATTTCTCAAACATGTGTCATCACCTCGATTTCAACCTGTTTGCTTTGGATATAGGCGATGGCTTTTTCAACTTCGTTCTCGTCTCCATTAATATGGATAAAGAGTGTTCCAAACGCGCCTTCCTGCGTTTGAGAAATCTTTCCTTGCAGGATGTTCACATCGACCTTGAAGGATCGAATGATTTCCGTGATCAACGGCTGTTCGGCAGAATCTCCGATAAAGGACAACCGGACGACCTGACCTTCTTTTACTCTCTCTAGGACGTGCTCGATTGTTTCTTTTGCTTCTTCTGGTTCAGCAAGCTGTTTCACGAATCGTTTCGTCATTTCTTCTTTCGGCTGTCTGAAGACACGTAATACTTCGCCTTCTTCGACAATACGGCCATTTTCCATCACCGCCACACGATGACAAATTTTGCGAATGACGTGCATTTCGTGTGTGATCAATACAATGGTGAGTCCTAGTCGTTTATTAATATCGGCTAAAAGCTCAAGGATGGAATCCGTTGTTTGTGGATCAAGCGCAGATGTCGCTTCGTCACATAGCAGAACTTTTGGGTCATTCGCTAATGCTCTCGCAATCCCTACACGCTGCTTTTGTCCGCCGCTGAGCTGAGAAGGATATGCATTTTCTTTTCCTTCTAAACCGACCAATTTAATCAGTTCGTTTGCACGAGCTCTCCGTTTTGACGTTGGTACACCTGCGATCTCGAGCGGGAACATAATATTTTGTCTCACTGTTCTTGACCAGAGCAAGTTAAAGTGCTGGAAAATCATGCTGATTTCTTGTCTTGCTTTCCGAAGTTTCGCATTCGATACTTCATTGATTCGGTTGCCTGCCACTTCAACGATTCCTTCTGTTGGCAGCTCCAGACCGTTTAATAGGCGAATCAGGGAGCTTTTCCCTGCGCCGCTATACCCGATAATTCCGAATATTTCACCTTTATCGATATCCAAGTTGACGTCTTTCACGGCATCAACATTTCCGCTTTTTGAATGATACGTTTTTGATACATTCTGTAAATGGATCACAGTCTGTTCACCTGCTTTCTTGCTGAATCTATAGGTTGCCATCACATACGTTCAATTATTCTTCTGACTGTTATGACGCTAGCCTGACGCAAGGTCAGTAAAAAAGACCTAACTGCAACGCAAGCAGAAAGGCCTTTTATATCAAATACGCCTTTCTCTCATCTTTCAAAGCGTTGCGGCTTTGAGTGAATTGGCACCAATTTCAGCTATGCTGACGGTTGCCGGGTTTCATAGGGCACGTCCCTCCACCTCTCTTAATAAGAGAAAATATGTTGTTTTATGTGATGTTCATGTTTTTACTAACGTAGAATATCATGCTATCTGAGATATGTCAACGCTGTAAATCGCTAATTTCCAAGTAAACGACTACGTTATCATTTTTCGAAAAAAACCGTTCGTCAGCCAAAGTACCGCTTCTAGTCTAAGAAGTGCTCGAAATGAGCCTTTCACTTTCACTTGTCCTCTGCTGATCAGCTGCTGTAAGGACATGTCTCCATCTAATAATTGCAAAATCTCTTTTCGCTCACCATAAAAGATGAGATCCGATAACTCAATTGCAGGTAGTTTCTTCACTTCACCACGTTCATCCACAATCAATGTACAAGAGTCCGTTTCCGCCTCAAATGTAATCTTCAAGGATGATGATGAGAGCAACGGCTTTAACAATAATCGCTGCCCTGCACTTCCATGGGCTTTCACATTTTCCACATGTATAACCTCCCTGTCATTTGGTTATACATAACATTTCTCTACAAACATCGGCTTGTCCTTTATAAATAGCTCGACAAATTTTCAAATGAATTGCTTGAAATATGACAAAAAACCGCTTTATTTAGCGGTTTCAATCATTTCGTGAAGATATGGAACGGAGTGAAAGGCATAGCCTTTTTGCACGATTTCACCCTTTTTAAACAGGAGAAAGCAAGGGACACTTTCGATCTCAAATGCTTTTGCAAAACTTGGCGAGTAATTTAAGTTATTTTCATAAAAAGGAACTTCCGGCTGCATGGCATCAACCACTGCCAGCATCTTCTTTGCCAGCTGGCATGTTCCGCAAAATGGTGTATATAAGTACAAAAGAAATAAATCGCCCTCTATCTCCTTGAATTCATGCTCTTCAATCTCTTTCATATACGTCACCCTTATAAATATTTCGAATGAACATCAATGTTTGCAGCTAATAGAATAGATGCAATGTGGGCTGACGGTGAAGCGGCCACTTCGCGGTACGTTCTGTCGACAAAAAGATGCAGTGCTTCAGGGAATTCTTTTCGGAATTGCTTCCGCAGTTTGTCGCCAGCATCGTCACTGTCTGCTAATATGTAAACGTCTTTCCCGAATAAATCGTCCACAAGCTGATCCAGCTTCGATGTACTGATCGTGCCATTGGTGCAAATGATGGTAACAGGTTCACTTATGACTTCTTTTAGCTTCTGTTTATCTGATTTACCTTCTACAATGATGACCTTTTCTATCTCGACATTCATCACGATCACCCGGCCCTTTTGACGTTGATTCACTTCTTCCTTAGATTACAATCTTTCATTCGGGTTGTAAAGATTGGGCACTTGATCAACAAAAAGGCTGTAGCATTCACTCACTACAGCCTTATCTGTGATTAGCACCAGCCATTTTCATCGTCACAGTCTACATATTTTTCAGTCCCATGGGTCAACGTATCTGACAGACGATAAAAACGGTTTTGATCATAGGAATAACCTGATTTTAATTCATATTGATTTTCACTAATCATCGTGCCAATCTCTTCGTTTTGATGGTAAAGCACCATGCCGCTCTCTTTGAATCGTCCAGTGACATGCTCTGTTATATCCACCTGTTCTTTTTGAAAAGACAAATTGGACACCCCCCATAAAGGTAGAGTGTCCAATTTCACATGAATTAGTCTTCTTTTGTCATTTCTTCATATTGCTCAGCAGTCATTAAGTTCTCGATTTCAGATGCATCCGCTGGCTCTACTACGATCATCCAAGCTTTTTCGTATGGAGAGTCGTTGACGAACTCTGGGCTGTCATCAAGCTCGTCGTTTACTTCAACGATTGTGCCGTTAATCGGTGCGTATAGTTCAGAAACTGTTTTGACTGATTCTACACTTCCGAAAGGCTCGTCCGCTGTGATTTTGTCTCCTACTTCAGGAAGCTCAACGAACACGATATCCCCTAGCTCAGATTGAGCAAAATGCGTAATACCGATACGCACCTTATCTCCTTCTACTTTGACCCATTCGTGTTCTTCTGAATAACGTAAATCTTTTGGTGTGCTCATTTCATACCCCTCCAGTCTTTTCTTACAATCTATATTGAAGATACCACAATCTGAATGAAAGTTACATCATTTCCAGACGCTTTTAAATGTATCTTCATTAAATCCAACTGTCACTCGTTTGCCGTCTGTTGTAATTGGACGCTTGATCAGCATTCCATTAGACGCAAGTAATTCAAGCTGCTCGTCCTCTGACATTGCAGGAAGTTTATCTTTCAGCTGCAGCTCTCTGTATTTCTGACCGCTCGTATTAAAGAATTTCTTCAGCTCTAAACCGCTTTTTTCGTAAAGGGCTTTTAATGTGTCTTTATCAGGCGTCTCTTCGACGATATGTATGCTGTTGATGTCTTTATTGTGTTCTTCCAGCCATTTCTTTGCTTTTCGGCATGTACCGCAAGATGGGTATTCGTAAAAATCTAAAGCCACCATTTTCACCTCCTGCAAATAGTGACAACATTTTATCACAAAACATGTTAAAAACCTAAATGTATGCTTACAAAAAGGTGCGACATGATATCCGCACCTTTTAAGCCGTCTTATACGATATATTTCTCTGCTTCAAAGATTCGTTTCGCCACCTCACGCTTTTTCGCAATGACATTCATTGGTGTGAATCTTGTCAGCTTGCGAAGGGCTGACAGACTCATACGGAGTGAATCTCCTTCTTCCATGGCAATCAATGATTCTTTCGCATGAGCTTCAATCTTTAAAAAGGCTTCCTGTGTGAAAATTTGTGTATACGCAAGCTTTTGTGCATTTTTTTCTGCGCCTGATGCAGCAATTGCTTTTTCCGTACGCAAGACCGCCGACTCAGCAGCAAAGAGTTCATTGACGATATCTGCTATATTCACAAGGATTTCTTGCTCTTTATCTAATGCTTTTCCATACTTCATCGCCGCCATTCCAGATACCATTAAGGCGATCTTTTTCGCATGGGAAAGTAAGTATTTCTCTTGATCAAGCGGCTGATCACCCGGCTCTTCCGGCATCATCATCATCAGCTCTTCCTGCAGGGTTTGCGCTTTTTGAAGAAGCGGAAGCTCTCCTTTCATCGCTTTCTTCAAGAATGTGCCTGGCACAAGCAATCGGTTAATTTCGTTCGTTCCTTCAAAAATACGGTTAATTCGTGAGTCGCGATAGGCTCTTTCGACTTCGTATTCTTGCATGAAACCATATCCGCCGTGAATCTGCACACCTTCATCCACAATGTAATCGAGCGTTTCAGAGCCAAGCACTTTACAAAGAGAGCATTCAATCGCATATTCTGCGATGGATTGCGCAATTTGTTTCCCATCCTTTTGCTCCTCGTCACTTAACAGACCCATTCTTTGTTCAAATAACCCGACTGTGCGGTATACAGCACTTTCCATGGCATAGAGCTTTGCCGACATGTTGGCTGCTTTTTCGCCAATTAAGCTAAATTGAGAAATTGGTGTTTTAAACTGCTTACGCTGATTGGCATACTCTGCCGATAATTGAATGACTCGTTTTGATGCACCGATTGTCCCTACAGCCAGCTTATAGCGTCCAATGTTTAAAATGTTAAAGGCAATGACATGACCTCTGCCTGCTTCACCAAGCAAATTCTCCTTTGGCACTTCGGCATCTTCAAGGATTAACGTTCTCGTCGAGGAGCCTTTAATGCCCATCTTTTTCTCTTCAGGTCCTGTTTTGACTCCAGGAAAATCCTTTTCTACGATGAAAGCAGAGAAGTGTTCACCATCAATCTTCGCATACACGACAAACACATCGGCAAATGCGGAGTTTGTGATCCATTGTTTTTCCCCATTGAGGACATAATGTGTTCCAGCTTCATTCAGGACTGCCGTTGTTTTCGCACCTAGCGCATCAGAACCTGACCCTGGCTCTGTTAGGGCATATGCCGCAATTGTTTCTCCAGAGGCGAGTCCTGGCAGGTACTTTTCCTTTTGCGATTGATTGCCGAACAGCACGATCGGCAAAGAACCGATCCCGACATGGGCGCCGTAAGAAAGAGAGAAGCTGCCTGCTCTTGCAAATTTTTCAGTAATGATGGCTGAGCTGATTTTATCTAGCCCCAGCCCGCCAAATTCCTCAGGAACATCCGCACCAAGCAGGCCAAGCTCTCCAGCCTTTTTCAAGAGACGAACAGAATGCTCGAATTCATGATTTTCAATTTGATCGATGTGCGGAACGACATCTTGTAAAATGTAATCTTCTGTTGTTTTCCCGATCATTTGATGTTCATCAGAGAAATCCTCTGGTGTAAAGATATGCTCATAATTCGTCTCATCAATTAAGAAACTGCCACCCTTTTTTACATCTTCCATTGCTTTCATCCTGTTTTCCCCCTTTAGATCAATTCAAAAATGCCTGCCGCTCCCATGCCCCCGCCGATACACATCGTCACAATACCAAATTGTTCATTTCGCCGTTTCATTTCATGTATGAGTGACAGCGTGAGTTTCGTTCCTGTACAGCCTAGCGGATGTCCTAAGGCAATGGCGCCGCCGTTGACATTTACCTTCTCTTCATCGATCCCTAAATGACGAATGACTTGAATCGCCTGAGAAGCAAATGCTTCATTCAATTCAAACAGCCCGATGTCCTTCAGCTCTAGACCAGCGATTTTCAGTGCACGCGGAATGGCTTCAACCGGCCCAATTCCCATGACTTCAGGTGGTACACCGCCAACAGCAAACGCCCTGAACTTGGCAAGCGGCTGAAGAGAAAGAGAAGATGCTTTTTCGCGATCCATCATCATGACACATGCCGCTCCATCACTCGTCTGCGAAGAGTTTCCTGCAGTCACTGTGCCTTTTGTTGAGAAGGCAGGTCGTAACGTTGAGAGAACCTCCTCTGTTGTGCCCGCTCTGACACCTTCATCTTGTGAGAACGTAAATTGGCGTTCTTCTAGTTGATACTGCTCTCCTACCCGTCTTTCTGTCACATCAACGGGAACAATTTCATCTGAAAATTTCCCTTCTTGAAGTGCCTTTGCTGCCTTTTGATGGCTCCTCACCGCAAAAGCATCTTGATCTTGCCTTGTGACCTGATACTTTTGCGCCACTTGCTCCGCTGTGTGGCCCATGCTCATATAGTATTCGGGCGCTTGCTCTGCCAAAAGAGCGTTTGGACGAATGGAGTGACCCATCATTGGGACTTGCGACATCGATTCGACGCCTCCGGCTAAAATGGTTTCTGCCTGCCCAAGCATAATTCGTTCACCTGCATAAGCAATTGACTGCAGACCAGAAGAGCAATAGCGGTTAATGGTGATAGCAGGTACTGTATATGGCAAACCTGCTAATGCCCCGATATTCCGGGCCACATTCAGCCCTTGCTCTGCTTCTGGTGTCGCACATCCGATGATTAAATCATCGATTGTTCCATCATAATCACCGGCACGCTTTAGCGTTTCTTTTACACACAATGCGCCCATATCATCAGGTCTGACATCTTTTAATGATCCTTTTTTGGCTTTCCCTACTGGTGTTCTTGCGCCAGCTACAATCACTGCTTCTCTCATTTTGACTCCCCCCTAGTTACGTAAAGGTTTTCCTTTAACGAGCATGTGCTGCATGCGTGCCTGAGATTTGACTTCCCCTACAAGACTTAAAAAGGCTTCTCTTTCAAGCTCTAATAAGTATTGTTCATCCACCTCTGTACCAAATGGCAATTTGCCGCCAGAAATGACATGCGCTAGTTTTTTCGCAATGGTCATGTCATGGTCTGAAATGTATCCAGACAATCTCATGTTTTCAGCAGCCAGCACCATTGCTGCGTAGCCTGTTTCCCCCATCACGGGCACCTTTCGCTTCAGAGGTGCACGATAACCCGCTTCATCAAGAGAAAGAACGAGTTGTTTCGCATCATGGATTAAATGATCACCATTCATGCTGATCCGGTCATTCACTCGGAGCATCTTCATATCACGCGCTTCCTCTGCTGATGTAGATACCTTTGCCATCGCAATGGCTTCAAAGGTTTGTAGCGTAGCATCTTGGATCGCAGTTGCTGATGGCTTTTCCGCTCCTTGCAGATGGCGAATATAGAGTTCCTTGTTTCCGCCTCCGCCCGGTATGAGTCCGACCCCCGCTTCGACAAGCCCCATATACGTTTCACTGGACGCTTGGATAGCGGCTGCTGGTAGACAAAGCTCCGTCCCTCCGCCAAGTGTCATACCAAATGGTGCAGCCACAACTGGACGGTCACTATACTTCACCTTCATCATCGCCTGCTGGAACCTGCGAATGACAAAATCAATTTCAAAGAAGTTGTCGTCCTGTGCTTCCATTAAAATTAAGGCGAGATTCGCACCAACACAGAAGTTCTTTCCTTGGTTACCGATGACCAGCCCTTTATAATTCTTTTCCGTTTCATCTACAGCACGATTGATCATATCAATGACATCAAGCCCAATGGCATTACTTTTCGAATGAAATTCAAGCAAGGCAACATCATCCCCGATATCGATCAAGCTTGCACCCGTATTTTTAAAAATGACATCGTGTTTCTTTTTCAATCTAGCTAACGAAATATTCTTGTCGTTTCCCTTTTCCTGTTCATAAGCACCATTCTGATAAAATGCACGGTCTCCTTCGGCATTTTCTTGATAGAACGTGTCATGTCCTTCTGAAAGCATATCTTGCACCCACGACGGGATGCTGTGCCCTTCCGCTTCCATTCGACTGACGGCTTTTTTCACGCCAATCGCATCCCACAGCTCGAACGGACCATGCTGCCAGCCAAATCCCCATTTCATGGCGTTATCGATGGACTGAATATCATCCGCAATGTCGCCTTTTAGATGAGCTGAATAAAGAAGAACAGGTGCGGTCATATTCCAAAGCAATTGCCCAGCACGGCCATCTTGATAAATAAGCGCTTTCAATTTCGCTTTTGTCCCCTTTTGCTGCTTGGCAATGTCAATGCCCGGATCCTTCAGCTTTGTCCGTTCTCCGTATGTGAGTGTGACAGGATCAAGCTCTAAAATGGTCTTTCCGTTTTTTTGATAAAATCCTTGCCCTGCTTTGCTGCCGATCCACCCTTTTTCGAGCATTCTTTCCATAAACTCAGGCAGCTGAAAAATATCTTTTTCCTTTCCTTCTACCTGTTCATACACATTGCGGGCTACATGAGAAAATGTGTCGAGTCCCACCACATCAAGTGTGCGGAAGGTCGCACTTTTCGGTCTGCCAATGAGTGGACCTGTAACAGAATCGACCTCTCCGATCGTGTATTTGTTCTCAAGCATTTCACGCACTGTGACAAGAAGCCCATAAGTGCCAATTCGGTTGGCAATAAAGTTCGGTGTATCTTTTGCTTCGACCACACCCTTGCCAAGTACATCTTCACCAAATGTTTTCATATATGAGAGTACTTCTGGATCTGTTTCTTGAATAGGAATTACTTCTAACAGCTTTAAATAACGAGCTGGGTTAAAAAAGTGAGTGCCTAAAAAGTGGCGTTTAAAATCAGCTGATCGGCCTTCTGCCATTTTTTCAACAGAAATACCGGATGTATTGCTGGATACGATGCTGCCTTCTTTGCGGTGTTCGTCGATGAGAGAGAATACGTGTTGTTTAATGCTGAGCTTTTCAGTGACGACTTCAATGATCCAGTCAGCATCGTGTAATAAGGAAAGGTGATCTGTGAGATTTCCGGGTGTGATGTATGATAGGTTTTTGGCTGAAGTAAGAGGTGCTGGCTTTTGCTTTAACAATTTTTTCATTGCGTCTTGGCTTAATCTATTCCGAACACTAGGGTGATCAAGCGTTAGCTTTTTTGCCGTTTCTTCCTTTGTCAGTTCATGTGGCACAATATCTAGCAATGTTACTGGTATCCCGATATTGGCTAGATGTGCAGCAATGCCTGAGCCCATGACACCTGAACCAATGACAGCCGCCTTGCGAATATGTTTGCCCATAAATATCCCCCTAAACATTTTGAATGAACAGTCATTCATTTTTTGTCCAAAAAAAAGCAATGCCTCTTTCTTTATCTTAAAAGATTTTCCGAAACAGTTCAATAGCAGATTTCAAAAATTTACACATTCTCATGCGTCTTTCTTTACAGCGTATGAATTAAAGACGAGGGGGAATTGTAAGAATGGAGGTGATGTCCACATGTCTCGTTTGCAAAAGAACCCATCAAAAGCAGGCGTAAGTGCTGCAAGTGTGAAAGGAAACGCAGGTCCATCACAAGAAGCAGACCTAGGCGGTAAAAAGACCAGTCAAAATCAGCAATATAAAAAGAAATCGTAAGGAGGAACACATCTTGAACAACCAGCAAATGAATATGCCCCCACAGGTAATTTCAGTAAAGGATTCCTTGTACCTAGAGGATATGCTCAACTGGAATTTGATCGCGATGAAAAAAGCCCACTTTATGGCCGAGCATTGTCAGGATCAAACATTGAAACAAGAACTCAATCAAGTTGGTCAAATGCACCATCAGCATTACACACAAATACTTCAACATTTAGGCAGCTCAGGGCAAGGCCAGTCTTCTGGCTTTATGCAATAGGAGGTAACAGACATGGAACAGCAAAACCAACAAAAAATCGGGAATCCACAAACGCCGGTTCCAACAACGACAAACATGAACGATCGCGACTTTGTCACAGACCTTTTGTCGACTGAAAAATATATGACAAGCGGATATAACACAGCGCTCAATGAATTCAGCCATGAATCTCTTTACCAAGATATTCAGCGAATTGCGCTAGAAACACAAAAAACGCAAAGACATTTATATGATGTCATGTTCAAATATGGCTGGTACTCTGTCGAAGCCGCTGACCAGCAGAAGCTACAGCAGGCACATCAAAAGTTCCAGCAAACACTGACAGATCAATCACCGTACGGATCATCACCCATGTCATAAAGAAAAACTGCCAGCTCATACTGGCAGTTTTTTAACGGTCTTTATTGGCACGATGAGCTTCATTTAATTGCTTGATCCGCTGAATCGTTTCTTTGATGTCTTCTTTTGCCTCTGGATACGTGTCATTAAAATGCTTGGCTAAAGGCGGCATGCTTTTGGCAATATGAGAATAGATGATCCACTGCGAGACATCTCTTTTCAGTTCCTCATTCGTTTCACCAAGCAGCAGCTCTGTATATTTATCAAGCAGGCCTTCGAGCTTTTCATCTAATTCATTTCCCATTTGTATTCCGCTCCTTTTTTCAGAAAAAAGCCTGACTCTGCGTGTAACAGATGTCAGGCTTTTCACATACGATTATCTTGCAGCAAGAAATGTCTCAGCTTGTGCCTGTTGGACAATACAGCGTCCTCTGCCGTGCGGAATACATAACGGTGTTCCGAATAAAGGATCTGTTGTTACTTGGCAGTTCATATCAAAGACATTTTTCACAAGATCACAGTTAATGACAGTTTCCGGTCTTCCTTCTGCATAAATTGACTTGTCTTTAATGGCCACAAGGTGATGCGCATATCTGCAAGCGAGATTGAGGTCATGCAGAACCATGACAATCGTGCGCTGCTCTTTTTCATTTAAATCAAAAAGAAGATCCAGGATTTCAATTTGGTGCGTCATGTCTAAATACGTTGTTGGCTCATCTAATAGAATAATATCCGTCTCCTGTGCCAATGTCATCGCAATCCATGCACGCTGCCTTTGTCCACCTGATAATGAATCAACCGTTCGATCAGCAAGGTCTTCCATCTTCGTTGACTTCAGTGCGCGATTTACCGCTTCTTCATCTTGCTTTGACCATTGCTTCAGCCAATTCTGATAAGGATATCGCCCTTGCTTGACGAGTTGATGTACCGTTAACCCTTCTGGCGCTTCCGGTCCTTGCGGAAGAATGGCGAGCTGTTTCGCCACTTCCTTTGTTGGTAATTTGGCAATGGAATGACCTTCAAGCAGGACAGAACCACCCATTGGCTTCATGAGACGGGCCAAAGAGCGAAGTAGCGTGGATTTACCGCATCCATTGCTGCCAATAAATACTGTGATTTCACCCTTAGGGATTGACACATTTAGTTCGTCTATGATCATTGTTTCTCCGTAGCCTAAGCTTAAACCTTCAGTAGAAATGGCACTCATTCCGCTCAAACGCTCCTTTTCTCATCCAAATTTTTTATATTGAATATCGTCTATGTAGACGTCAAAGATCACTTATCTCAATTTAGTGTATCAGATTTAAGTGATCTTGAAAATCATTTTCAATTAAAAAATGAGAAAGTCTCGTTTACTTTTTCTTTTCGAATGCACGTTTTGTCCCATCTTCGAGCTTGATATCGACTCGTATCCGCTGATAATCATCATCTAAATTAAAAGCAGATAATAATTCATTGACATATGTTTCATTCAGCTTTGCACTAGGAATCGACATATCATTGAGCTTCATCTTCATTTCACGTAAAGCTTCTTCCCCTTCATAGCGGACACCATTCATATGATCTCGAATGAGTGCTTCTTCTCTTCCACCAGCTTGACGATAGGTAGCTTCATATAATTCGCTTTTTTGTCCATATTGTACATGCAATTGCAAATGCTGAAATGGCAGTTCCTTCATTTGAACAGCTGACAGACTTTCAGCTTCTGCTTCATGTGGATGTTGTATTGGTTCGATTGAACGACAGCCAGACAGCATAAAGAACAGCACTCCTAGCAGTCCCGCCTTCTTCCAGCACATCATGTATTTCCTCCTATTTCATAGCATCGTTTTTTATTCTTCTCCAAGCCCCTTTTCGTTATTCAATAAAACAGCAGACTATGATAGATTAAAACAAAAAGGGGAACCGGATGATGAATAAAACAGCCATTGTGACTGGTGCCAACAGCGGTTTTGGAAAGCTCATCACACTGCGTCTCGCTCAGCAAGGGTACACTGTGATTGCTGGCGTAAGACAGGAAACCAATGCGAAAAAGCTTGCCGAAGAAGTAAAGAACGCCGCTTTATCCGAATCGATACATATTGAAGCATTAGATGTGACAGATACACAGTCCATTCAAGCATTTCAAAAAAGGCTTAATGCCTATGCTCCCATTCACCTGCTTGTGAACAATGCGGGAACAGCCTATGCTGGTTTTGCTGAAGAGGTGCCTGTTGATCAGTACCGTGAGCAATTTGAAGTGAATGTCTTTGGTGTGATGGAAATGACACAAGCAGTCCTTCCGTTGATGACGAGCGGTGCAAAAATATTGAATATGAGCAGTATTAGCGGACTCATGGGAATGCCCGCACTCTCTCCATATGTATCGTCAAAGTTTGCGCTAGAGGGCTATACAGAGAGTTTGCGAATTGAGCTGGCTGCGTTTGGCATTCAAGCCGCTTTGATTGAGCCGGGTTCTTTCCAAACGAACATTTGGAACACCTCCATGAATGAGCAAATGACACCACCCGCAGCAGGTTCTAAATACACAGCTATTTATCAAAACATGATGTCCTATATAGAGGCGCAAAAAAACAACTATGGAGATCCAGGCGAAGTTGCAGAGCTTGTGGTTTCGCTTGCAGAGAAGAAGCGGCTAAAGAAGCTAAGGTATCTTGTCGGGAAAGGTGTTCGGCTTTCATTCATAGCAAAGCAGCTCCTGCCTTGGAATGTATGGGAAAACATTATTTTACGGACACTATCTTCAAAAAAATAGACACAAAAAAACAGGTGGATCGATTATCCACCTGTCAGCGTGTAGACAAACCCTCGCATTCGTTGTCAGTCCTGCGCGCTGGTGCTCACGAATGTCAAATTCGCTCCGCGCCAGTACTCGTCCTTCCTAGACTGCAAAGGCTTTCTATCACGCTGAAAAAAAGAAGACAAAGGGCTAAAATAAAGTTCATTTTAGCCCTTTGTCAACAATCTAACAGGTGGATCGTTTATCCACCTGTTTTCTTTTATTCGTTATCAGACTGCCCAAGGGTAATATCAAGATTTTTGTTCTTTCCATCACGAATGACAGTCATTGTCGTTTTATCGCCAATTTTTGTTTCTTTATAAAGGATTTCTTTCAGCTGTGAGCTGTTCGCCACATCTTTTCCTTTGAACTTGATGATGACATCTCCAGACTTCAAGCCTGCTTTTTGTGCAGGAGATCCTTTTGAAACATCTTTTACATAGATGCCTTTACCGATTTGTTTATCAAATAGGCCAAGTGTATTTTCCTGATACGTTTCAGGCACTTGCTCAAGGTCAATCATTTGTACGCCAAGGTAAGGACGTTCGACTTTTCCATTTTTTAATAGCTGATCTACGATCGGTTTGACATCGTTACTTGGGATCGCAAATCCGAGTGATTCTACTCCGCTTTCGCTAATTTTCAAGCTGTTGATGCCGATGACTTGACCGTCTGTATTGATCAGCGGACCGCCACTGTTTCCAGGGTTAATGGCTGCATCTGTTTGAAGCACATTCATCTCAACAGTTCCAGATGATGTATTGGCTTCAACGGTACGATCGAGACCACTAATAATCCCTTCTGTTACTGTACCAGAGAACTGCGCACCGAGCGGGTTCCCGATTGCAATGACTTTGTCTCCAGCACGAAGCTTAGAAGAATCTCCAAAGCTTGCAACTTTATCAATGCCGTCAGCATTTATTTCCACGACAGCTAAATCTGTCATTACGTCACTGCCGACAAGCTTCGCATCTTTTGTTTTTCCATCGTATAGTGTGACCTTTAATTTATTGGCACCCTCGACTACATGGTTATTTGTGATAATGTATGCTTTTTTGCCATCTTTTTTGAAGATGACACCAGAACCCGTTCCAGCTTCTGCTTCAGTTGAATCACCGCTAAGACCGAACGAGTTTTGTGTAGATTGATAGTTTGAGACCCCTACAATCGTCGGCTCTAAATCTTCTACCATATCAGCAACATTCGTCGCATTGGTGATTTGTTTTGTTGAGAAATTTTCAGATGAAGCCGGTTCGCTTGATGCTGTTTGGGTTTGAGTGTTTGCCGCTGTATCTTGTGACTGCGGTAAAAGCGGTGTAATGCCAAGCACAAGACCGCCACCAATAATCCCTCCAAGAATCGGACTCAGCCATGCAGCCTTCCGTTTTTTCTCCTTTTTAGACGAACGGTCATCAATCACTTGAGGAGACCCGTTTGACACCCTCTCCTGAGAGGCAGATGCTTCGTTTTCATGGTGGTGAAAAACGAGTTCTTTCTCTTTTTCTGGTTCTTCTATTTGTTTCTCATTCTCTTGATGTGCGTGTTCTTGATCATTCATCTTTTTCTCTTCATCTTCTCTTCGGAAATCCATCGCTTGCACTCCTTTGCATCATTTTCATGAAATGCTTCATTCATATGTCTAGACAGGACTCATGTCCTCTTAATGGCAATATCATTGAAAAATTCTTTATGACAATATGTCAAATTATATAATACTTATTCATAGAAAAAAAGCAAGGTGCGCACATTGGTGAAAAGCACCTATTCATTAGCCTTTTGTCTATGCCCTTTTTTCCCTTGAGCTTATCATAAACAAACATTATGGGATAATGATGAGAAGAATATGTGAAATTGTGAAAAAAGCGTGTGATTGTTGACATGCCGCCTTTGTATCCCGTTATAATGACGTTGAGAGGATGTGGAAGACTTTGTCGTACACCATTTATTTAGTTGAAGATGAGCAGAATTTAAATGAACTGTTGACCAAATATTTAGAGAGTGAAAATTGGAATGTTTCCTCTTTTTTAACCGGAGAAGCGGCACGCAAAGCAATGAACAAGCCCCCGCATCTATGGATTTTAGATATTATGCTGCCTGATACAGACGGCTACACACTCATTAAAGAAATCAAAGCAGCCTCGCCTGACGTACCGGTTATTTTTATTTCGGCACGTGATGCAGATATTGATCGTGTGCTTGGCTTAGAACTTGGGAGCAGTGATTATATTGCGAAACCCTTTCTCCCGCGCGAGCTGATCATCCGCGTGCAAAAGCTGCTGGAGCTTGTATATAAAAACAGTGACACACCGCAGCAAAGCGTCACACCCGTTTCTTCCTATATCATTCATGAGGACGTAAGAGAGGTGTATGAAGGAGATCAGCTGATTAACTTAACGTCTAAGGAATTTGATTTGCTGCTCTTATTTACCCATCATCAAGGACATGCCTTTTCCCGGGAAGATATCCTCGTCAAGATCTGGGGGCACGATTACTTCGGGACAGATCGTGTGGTCGATGATCTTGTCAGACGGCTGCGCAAAAAAATGCCTGACTTAAAAGTCGAGACCATTTATGGATTTGGCTATAGGATGCTAAAAGGATGAAGAACAAACCGCTCGCTTTTCAAATCTGGGTTGTCATCTCTGGCATTTTACTCACCATCTCGATTGTCCTGATCATTTTATTTTCAAATACATTACGCAGCTTCTTTACGAATGAAATTTATAAAAACATCGAAAACGAGCAGCAAGTGTTAACAGAATACCCTCTGAATCGAGACGGCTCACCAAAGTCGACACCAGAAAACCGCTCGGTTCAGCACATTCTGATTCCGTCAGATGAATTAAATCAAATGGCTCAGTTTTTCCCGCATGCCTTTATTGAAAAAGTGCAGTCCTTTGTTAAAAAACAAAAAAGCGCAACAAAACGCTATTCTGAAGAAGTGAATGGCCAGCATATCTTTTTTGTGATCAAAAAAGTCTCAACAGGCAATACACAATATATTCTCTTGTCATATGCACCCGATTCTTATCGAGATGACTTGTCTTTTACGCTGTTTAAACAGCTGATATTCATCTTAGGAACGGTTATTTTACTAAGCTGGATTCCATCGATTTGGCTCGCCCGCTACTTATCACGTCCAATTGTTGCGTTTGAAAAGCACGTCAAGCGCATTGCACAAGAAGACTGGGACGATCCTGTGATTGTTGACCGGCAAGATGAAATCGGCAAGCTGGGGCATACGATTGAAGAAATGAGACAAAAGCTCATTCAAAAGGATGAAACAGAACGAACACTTTTGCAAAATATATCACACGACTTAAAAACACCTGTGATGGTCATCCGCGGTTATACGCAGTCTATTAAAGATGGAATTTTTCCTAAAGGAGATCTTGAACAAACGGTGGAAGTGATTGAAGGCGAAGCGGAAAAGCTTGAGAAGAAAATCAAAGATTTGCTGTATTTAACAAAGCTTGATTATTTATCAAAACAACATCCGGCGCATTCTCCCTTCCTTGTTAGTAATACAATGCTGGAAGTGGTTGACCGTTTACGCTGGTCGAAAAATGAATTGCAGTGGAACGTGGACTTAGATGATGAGGCTGCACTTGAAGGCGATCCAGAACAATGGAGCAAATTATTTGAAAATGTATTAGAAAATCAACTTCGCTACGCAAAAAATAAAATTGACATTCATATGAAGCAGGAAGAGGATCAAATCCGCATCGTTATTCGTAATGATGGTCCTCCAATTGAAGAACACATGCTATCCAGCCTATACGAACCTTTTAGTAAGGGAAAAAAGGGCGAATTCGGCATTGGATTAAGCATTGTCAAACGAATTCTTTCAATGCATCAAGCGTCCATATCAATTGAAAATGATGAACTAGGTGTACGCTATACGATCACTGTTCCAAAGAAGAGGCTGTAGGTTTTAAACCGCAGTCTTTTTTAGATGAATGAATACCCATTGAAATCACGGTATGTGGCTTTGATTTTCTTGCCAGCTTGATACATCCATTTCTTTTCAATGGTTGTCTCTTTCGGCATTTTGACTTTTTCTACTTGAATTCCTTTTGCTTTCAAGCGTCTAATCATGTCATCGATTTCTCTCATGGAACATCATCCTTTCACATTTTTTGACCAGTTGGTCACCTTACTTTATAATATAAAGAATTACACTGTAAAAAACAAGTTACAATCTGATTAATTTTTGAAAAGTTTTGTCGTTTATGACCGATAAGTCACATCTCTTTGCGCACGTTTCCTAAGACATTTGTCTCTCGGTAAGAAAGGATGACATTCATATTGAAAAAGAAAGAAAAAATGATCATTGAGGCTGGTATGAAGTTATTTGCCAGCAAAGGCTATAATACAACGTCTGTTCAGGAAATTGCGGATGAATGCCACATGTCAAAGGGTGCGTTTTACCTTTATTTCAAATCGAAGGAAGCACTGCTTATTTCGATCTTGCATTACTATTACGATAAGGTATTTACCCGGATTCATGAGGTTCAAACAGAGGGCGGCACACCAAAAGAAGCCTACCGGAAACAGCTCACTGTCTATTACGATAATATTTTGCAGCAAAAGGATTTTATTAAAATGCAGCTAAGCGACAGGGCGCTCCCATTGAACGAAGAAACGCAGCAGCTTGCAAAGCAAATTCGGCTTGCGACGATTCAGCTGCACATTGATAACATGAAGCAAATGTATGGAGATGCAGCCATTCCTTATATGGCTGATCTTTGTTTAACGATCGAGGGCATGAGTCACGTTTACTTTGAGCTTGCCATTTTATATGATTTTCAGCTGGAAGCAGAGGAGCTTGCCTCAACAATGATTCACCGTATCGATGATCTAATGGGTGGTATGATGAAGCGCAATGACCATCCGCTCATTTCTGTGGACCAAGCAAGCGACTGGTTCGGCCCTATTTATGAACGATCATTTGATCCACTCACAGAATCTCTATTAAAAGAATTAAGAGAACTGGCAGAAGCACATTATGAAGTGAAAGACGAGCCAGATTTATTTGAAGCGCTTGGCATTTTAGAAAACGAGTTAAACAAACAAAAACCAAGACAAGTCATCGTCAAAGGCATGCTTTATCAATTGAAATTATACACACCGCTTCAGTCGGTCTCAGGCTCCTTATTACGCATTCTAAAAGAAGATCATTTATAAAACCCAGGGCTTGCTTGCCATGGGTTTATGATTGTGACAAAAACAAACAATCAAACTTCTTTTCTGTGATTTCAGGGAGTTTCCATTAAAAAAACCAGAGGCACAGAGGCCTCTGGTTTTTATTTTGCTTTCGGTGTCACCATTTCTTCTGGTTTCACAAACTCTTCAAACTGCTCTTCTGTTAATAGCTCTAATTGAAGGGCAGCTTCTTTTAACGTTAAACCTTCTTTGTGCGCAAGCTTCGCAATTTTCGCTGCATTTTCATATCCGATGTGCGGGTTCAGTGCCGTCACAAGCATCAATGAATTATTCAGGTTTTTCTCGATTGTTTCTAGGTTTGGTTCAATTCCAACGGCACACTTGTCATGGAATGAGTTCATGCCGTCAGCAAGCAATTCAACTGACTGCAAGAAGTTATAGATGATGACCGGCTTAAATACGTTCAGCTCGAAGTTTCCTTGGCTTGCGGCAAAACCGATCGTTGCATCATTCCCCATGATTTGTGCGGCAACCATTGTTAAAGCTTCACTTTGAGTTGGGTTGACTTTTCCTGGCATAATGGAGCTGCCTGGCTCATTTTCAGGAATGATCAATTCACCAATTCCGCAGCGAGGACCACTTGCAAGCCATCTCACATCATTGGCAATTTTCATTAAGTCAGCTGCAAGAGCTTTAAGCGCACCGTGTGCATATGTGATTTCATCATGGCTTGTGAGCGCATGGAATTTATTTGGTGAAGAATTGAACGTTTGACCTGTTAACTGGCTGATTTCTTCTGCCACGTATTTGCCAAACTCAGGATGTGCGTTAATTCCTGTCCCAACAGCTGTTCCGCCAATCGCAAGTTCTCTCATTTTTTCAGTAGATTCTAAAATCATTTCTTTTGAACGGTCAAGCATGTACACCCAGCCGCTAATCTCTTGGCCAACTGTAAGTGGTGTTGCATCTTGCAAATGCGTACGGCCAATTTTCACGATTTCTTGGTATGCTTTTGCTTTCTCATCAAGCGTCGCTCTTAACTGGTCAATCGCAGGCAATAGCTTTTTGTACACAGCTAAAACAGCTGCCACGTGCATAGCCGTTGGGAATGTATCATTTGAGCTTTGGCTACGGTTGACATCGTCATTCGGGTGAATGCTGAATTCACTATTTTTATCTTTCAAGTAAGCAGTTGCTCTATTTGCAACGACTTCGTTCATGTTCATGTTACTTTGTGTTCCACTTCCTGTTTGCCATACAACAAGCGGGAAATGCTCGTCATATTTTCCACTGATGATGTCATCACATACAGCAGCAATCGCTTCTGCTTTTTCACTTTCTAAGTTGCCAAGACGTTCGTTGGCAATCGCTGTGCTACGTTTCAAAATTGCAAACGCATTCACAACTTCCTTTGGCATTTTCTCAGAACCGATTTTGAAATTTTCTTTGCTTCGTTGTGTTTGTGCACCCCAGAACTTGTCCTTTGGCACCTTGATTTCGCCCATTGTATCTTTTTCGATTCTAAATTCTGTCATTATGTATCCCTCCATAGCTTCATCACTCAACTCTATTCTATACAAAAAACGAAAATCCTTTAAGCGTTTTCAATTAAAATTTTATCTTTATTTTAATTTTAGTTCAATATAAACACGAACATCTTTGGAATATTTGTATTTCGGATTGGTTTTTCCGTAATCTTTTGACGTATAGGTCACCTCATAATGCTTGTCAAACGACTGTAGAATACGGTCGATCTCCTCTTTTGTTCCTGCTAAACGAATTTGCGCCATCTTCTTTCCTCCAACACCGTGATTCTTTCATATACCACAAAATAATGTAACACAGAATATTGTTTTTTCAAGCAGGTAATGCTAAGAAAAAGAAATTGAGGCGGGTGATCCTTTTGAATCAAACTCCATTGAAAGAGCACTTATACGATAATCTCTCTGTCATTCTCCCTCAGTTAAAGGACATGGATGATTTGATCCATGAGAAAAAAACATTGCCTCATGGACAGGTTGTCTACTATTTATACATTAAAGAAATGAACGAAGCGATGCAGATTCAATCCTTCTTAAAGCTGCTATTGCAAGATCATGCCTCTCTAACAAAAGAGAAGCTAGAATCCAATTTATCGATGATGACTACCCGTACGGTAAAAACCTCTGAAGAACTAGTAGATGCTATTTTCCAAGGACATTGTGTCGTACTGATTAACGGATTTCAACATGCTTATATTTTAGAAACACACGGAACGAAGAAACGCAATTTAGGAGATGCTACGTCTGAAACCGTCGTAAGAGGACCAAAAATTGGTTTCATTGAAGATATCAACACGAACTTAGCTCTCGTCAGACAGCGTTTGAAAAACCCTGATCTCAAAACAGTAGACATGAAAATCGGTGAAAAGAAATACACCCAAGTATCGATCATGTACATTGATGGTATCGTTGAGCCCTCTGTTTTAAAAGAGGTAAAAAAGCGTCTCAAACAAGTCACGATTGATGATATTCAAGACTCTGGCATTCTTGAGGAGCTCATTGAAGACAATGTGTATTCTCCTTTTCCGCAAATTCAAAACACAGAACGGCCTGATAAAGTGGCATCTGCTTTAAACAATGGGCGCGTCGCCATCTTTGTTGATCATTCGCCTTTTATCTTAATTGTGCCTGCTTCCCTTGCGATAATTATGCAGTCACCTGATGATTATTATGAAAGATGGATCGCCGCCTCTCTTATTCGTTTGCTGCGTTTTACGTCCATCTTTCTCACATTGTTTTTATCAGCCATTTATATTGCCCTTGTGTCCTTCCATCAAGGTCTTTTGCCCACAACTTTAGCTATTTCCATCTCAAGCACACGAGAGAATGTCCCCTTTCCTCCTATTGTGGAAGCACTCATCATGGAAATGACCATTGAGCTGCTGCGAGAGGCTGGGTTAAGGCTTCCTAATCCACTTGGACAAACAATCGGACTTGTGGGCGGTGTTGTCATTGGGCAGGCAGCCGTACAAGCCCATATCGTTAGCTCCATTATGGTCATTATTGTTAGCGTCATTGCACTTGCATCCTTTACCTTTCCTCAATATGGAATGGGGATATCATTTCGTGTCCTTCGATTTGTATCCATGTTTACTGCAGCTGCATTCGGTTTATATGGACTTGTCCTGTTTATGCTCGTCTTACTCACTCATTTGACAAGACAAAAAAGCTTTGGCACCCCATATTTTTCACCAGATTTTGTTTTCAGTTATAAAAATGAGGACAATTCCATCATCAGATTGCCTTTGAAAAATCAAAAGAAAGGGGAACGACATGGTCAATCATAAAGAGTCGATCACAAGCTATCAGGCAAGTGCCATTATCGCCAATACCACGCTAGGCGCAAGTATGATGATTCTGCCAAGATCAATGGCTCAAGCTGCGCAAACACCTGACGGCTGGATTGCACTCTTACTCATGAGTGTGATATACATTGTGTTCATTTTTGTCAATGTGCTCATGATGAAAAAGGTTTCCTTTTCTTCCTACTATGACTATACAAAAGAAGGGCTTGGGAAATGGATTGGCTCACTTGCCAACCTGTTGATTATTATTTACTTTCTCGGCGTTGCCAGCTATGAAGTACGGGCTATGTCTGAGATGGTGAAATTCTTTCTACTTCAAAACACACCTGTAGCGGTGACGATGATCAGCTTTATTTTGGTTGGTTTTTACCTTGTGATTGGGGGGATTGGTGATTTTGCCCGACTGTGCCCTTTTTTTCTGATTGTCACACTCATCATCTTATTTGTAGCCTACGGACTTAGTGTACAAGAGTTTAAGCTCGATAACCTACGGCCAGTTTTAGGAGAGGGCATTTCCCCTGTTTTCAATTCCTTGAATGCTTCGGCCATTTCGTTTGTCGGCATTGAAATGATGCTTTTCATGCCTGCCTATATGAATACGCAAAAACACACTTTTGCATATGGCTCCATCGGCTTTTTGATTCCTGCGATCATCTATATTTTCACCTATATTCTTGTGGTTGGTGCGCTCACGGTGAAAGAAACGGCGACTCTGACGTGGCCGACCATTGCCTTATTTCAATCATTTGATATTCAGGGGATTTTTATTGAACGGATTGAATCCTTTTTGCTGATTGTTTGGCTTGTCCAGCTTTATACGAGCTTTGTAGGATATACGTTTTTTGCTACGATAGGAGTCATCAAATTGACTAAATTCCCTAAAAAAATCGCGCTCGCCTTGATGGGCATTGTGATCTTCTTTGCCGCTCTTTTCCCAAAAGATGTTGATACGGTCCGAGACTATTTAACCTACGTAAACAACTTGTTCTTTCTTCTATTTGGTATACTCCCGTTTCTTTTATTTATCATCGTATTTTTCAAAAGGAGGCGGAAAACAGCATGAAAAAGAAAGCGGTTCTTGCGCTCTTCTCACTGATTCTATTATGCGGGTGCTGGGATAGTACAAATATCGAGGAGCTCAACATGGCAATTGGATTTGCTGTAGATAAAGGAGATGACGGACATAAATTGAAGCTGTCTATGCAGGTGCTCGTTCCGCAAAAAATTGAGCAAGAATCAAGCGTGAAAGATCCGACGAAGATTATTGAGACAAGCGGTGATTCCATACACCAAATTTTTCGTACAACGGCCCTAAAAACACACCGCATTTTTGCTCAGCAGCTGAGGGTTTATTTGTTTTCTCAAGACCTTATCAATGAAAATAATTTCGATTTGGTCATCAATCAATTCATTCGGGACAATGAAACACGAAGAGGAAGCCTTGTCTTTATGGCCTCTGAGAAGCCTGGAGATATGCTGAAAATCAATGACGACGGCCAGCCTGCCGCTTCCACCTTATACGATATTTCTTCGAATACAAAAACGACCATTCGTATGTTCAAGCCCGTTTCCTTAGGAGATATTTCTTCTGCTATGCAAAACAACGTATCCTTTGCCATTCCGAAAGTCAGTGTCAGTCAGGGCAAATTAATGCTGGATGGTGCCTCGATTATTCAGAACAAACGATTTCTCACCAACATCTCTCCTTTAGCGGTGCAGTCCTACAACCTGCTGACTGGAGATGCAACAGGCGGAGTGATTGAATTCCAATATGAACATAGCATTTATTCTTTTGAGATCTTTAAAATCAAACACAACATTGACACCCATAAAACTGCCAGTGGCAAATATGAATTTGATGTATCAGTGGAGCTTGATGGAAGATTGTCTGAGGATTGGAATGAACGGGAAAATTCATTTAATGAAAAATACCTCCAAGAAATTGAGAAAGTCGTGGCACATCGACTTGAGGAAAATGTAAAAGATTTTATCGGGGAATTACAGCATGAGATCAAAGCAGATATTTGTGGATTTTATCAAAAAGCGAGTATTGCCTATCCGAAGGAATTCCGAAAAGAAGCAAAACATTGGGATGACATTTTCAGTGAATCGGATATTCGTTACAAGGTAAATGTGAAAATCCGTGACTTCGGGACTAAGGGCGCAACACAATCCTTATAGAGTATGTTAAAATGGTAAGAAAAAAAGGGTGTCAATCATGAAACGAGCTTTACTTTCGGCCGGCATTCTATTTTTGATTCTAGGAATACTCCTGTTAGTCGTGGTATTCATGCAATCAAAAGAAGATTTCTTCATTGAAGCCGACAGCTTTTCAAGCACATTTTTGATCGTGATTTATTATGGACAAACCCCTGCGCTCCTTCTGATTGGAGGCGGTTTATTTGTTGGACTTTCACAGATCATTGATTTGCAAGAGAAAAAAGCGGCAGTGGCAAAGGAAAGCGTCAAACTGCTTTCCGAGATGAAGAAAACCCTGGAAGACAAATCGGCCGAGGAGCAGGAGGCTTTTCCAGTTCCTGAGCTCCATCAACTATCCGAACGTCCAATCACAGGACAGAAGGACTAATTTTGCGCATGTTCCAGCAGCTTTCATTTGAAAGCTGTTTTTTTATTGAATCAGCTTATGGCGATGTGCATACACGGCTGCTTGTGTGCGGTCTTCTACATCAAGCTTGGAAAGAATGTTGGTAATATGCGTCTTGACTGTTTTGATGGTAATAAACAATTCCTCAGCAATGACCTTATTCGATTTCCCATCGGCAATCAGCTTTAATATTTCCATTTCTCTTGCGGTTAACGAATCGTGCAAAATGGACCCGTTTGATGAATGGCGGAGTTTGTTCATGACCTTTCCAGCTACTTTTGATTCAAGTCTTGGTTCGCCGATACTCGCAGACCTGATGGCATCAGCAATTTCTCCTGCTTTCGATGTTTTTAAAAGATAGCTTAATGCACCAGCCTCAATAACCGGATACACTTTATCATCATCAATAAAGCTCGTCAGTACAATAATCCGAGCATCCTCTATTTCTTGACAAATTCTTTTCGTTGCTTCGATGCCATCCATGCCTTCCATAACAAGGTCCATTAAAATCACGTCTGGCTTTAATTCAACCGCTAGTTCTACACCTTTTTGTCCATCTGACGCTTCACCGATGACTTCAATATCCGCCTGTGCCTCTAAAAAAGCAGCAAGACCCATTCTCACCATTTCGTGATCGTCAATTAAAAGCACTCGAATCATCGAACGTTCTCTCCTTTTCCTTCATCAAAAATGGGAACCTTCACATCAATTTGTGTGCCTTTTCCCTCAAATGACATAATCTCTGCGACACCGCCTACTTCACTTGTTCTTTCTCGTATCGATTCAAGTCCGTAGGAAGCAGTCTTCACATGATCTGTTTGAAAACCAATCCCGTTGTCGATAATTTTCAACTGAACTTGACGGTTCCGAATAAGCAGACGTACTGTCACCTTTGTCGCCTTTGCATGCCTAAACACATTGGAAAGGGCTTCTTGCACAATTCGGAACAGATGGTCCTCCACCCCTTTAGACAGCGGAGCATCATCTTCTATTTCCCAATCAATATCAATTGGCTGCTTTGCCTGAAATTCATTGAGTAGCTCAATCAAGCCTTTTTTCAAGTCTTTTCCTTCAAGGGTGATCGGTCTTAAATGCAGAAGGAGTGCACGCATCTCATTTTGTGCATCGCCAGCCATTCGTTCCACAAGTCGCATTTGCTTTAAAATCTTTTCATCCTTTTCCTTCATCCCTTCAAGAATCGCAGACGTCATCATCGAAATGGCGAATAGCTGCTGGCTGACTGCATCATGCAGCTCACGCGCTAGACGCTGACGCTCTTCAGAGACAACCGATTTTTTCATTTGAACCTGCCATTCAGCTCGCTCATTTGAGAGCTTTTGTAAGGAGGCTACTTGCCCTTCCACTCGTTTCGCCATTTCATTTAATTGATCTGCCGCCAAACCAATTTCATCATCACCTAGAGAAGGCAGTCTATAGGCAAAATTCCCATTTTCAAACTTCAAAATCGACTCTACAAGCTGATCCAGCCGCTTCTTATGCTGATAGCCAAACACATGCCCCGCTGATACACCAATGGCGAGACTAATAATGAGTAAAATACAAAAAAACGGGATGCCGAACCACCGCGTAGACAGCAAAATCATGGGATCAAGCTGGTAATAAAAAAACATCGGGAATGTCGTCATGATGACAACACCAAGCGAGATACCGACTGCCAGACGAACAGATTGCCACTGGATGCCTAAATGCAGTTTCCTCATAAGTACCTCACATCCACATCCCCAATCAATAGAGAGATGGAGATTTTCACTTTTCGCTTGCTTTCGTCATAATCATTTGTCATGACATACACTTTACTGCCGAACCCGCTTCTTTTTTCATCAATGATTTTCATATCACCGATCGCAGCCGAAGCACTCACACATACTTCAATATCCTGAGGTACATAAATATCGACATCTCCAATGAGTCCACTAATGACGATCGTGCTCTCTTCCTCAGCAATGATCGCCTTTGATAAATCGATTTTGACATCGCCAATAAAACCTGAAATGGTCAAATCGCTTAATTGAAATGGTTTTTTCATCAGCCTGACTTCACCGATAAAGAAATCATGTTCTTTGCGCGGCTTTGCCTGGCTTTTTGTTTTCTTCTGATCGCCCTCTTTTTCAAGATTGACTTTCAGTGAAGGCTTCCCATCGTCTGATGATTCCTTTTTATCGACATCAAAAACAGGTTTGTTTTTCAATAAACGATAGCCCGCATAGATCAAAAAGGCAGCAAATAAATACCCAGTCAAACTAAACGTGATATTTAGTAGAAACTTCAAGAAGAGAAAGCCTGCAAAAATATAGGAAACCGAACCGAGCCAACGTTTAGATCGAGAGTGCAGCCAATAACCAGCTAGAGCAAAAAACACTGGCCAAAATAGGTCTGCCCCAATCCCAATAATTTTGAGAAAAAGATTAATACCAAAAATCACCACAATGATGCCTAAAATTTGATTTCTAGAAAAACGCAGTTGACTCGCCTCCTTCCTTTTTACGTTTGTTTACCGCAATTTTAAGTTTCCGCTTGTCATCTCAATATCGACTAAGTGTGTCCCTTTCCCATGCGTGCCTGTAAAACCTCGGCCTTCACTATCCACTTGGTCAAAATCATACGAATGATCAATACGTCCACTCGTTTTTTTCACTTGGACTTTGAAATCTCCCTCATCTGGCAAGTTAAATTTCGCACTGCCTGATGTCATGTGAAAGTCGACTGGTGAATCAATTGTATCAAAGCTTGCTGTCAGCCTGCCGCTTGTCATGCCTAATTGCAGCTTTCCTTTTACATCTTGAATATCAGCACGACCAGAAGTGGCACCAATATCACTTTCCTTCGCATCAATATGAGACACTGAGAGTCTGCCAGAAGTCGCCTTGATTTCCACTCGATTTGCTGAGAAGTTCTCAGCTGTGAGGTTTCCGCTCGTTGATTTGAGCGTCACATCTTGAAGAGACAGCTTTCCTTCGCCATTTACTTCGCTCACGCCGATTCCACCTGTTATTTTCACATCTTTATGATAATCTGTTGGAATTTTGACTAAGAGTTCTCCTTTTTCAAATGCAGAGAAAAACAAAAATCCTTTATTTTCAGCACGGACTTTGAATGTTCCGCCTGTTTGTTCCGCATACATTTTCCCTTTTCCATTCACAACCATCACAGAAATATCCGAACGATCTTCCGGCTTCACCTTGATGCGAAATCCAGAAAGAGAGATATCTAATTGTTCAACCTCATCCTTTTTCGCTGAAGCTGTTGTGACCGCTTTATCACGAGAAAAGCTCAAATGAAAGAGATCTCCATTTTTGAAAAGCATCCCAATCATCAAAAAAACACCAACAAGTATACAAATTAGACCAATGAACCGTTTCATTTATATCATCCCTTTATCCTTTGACCTTTTTATTATAAGGAAAAGCGAAACAGAAAGAAATCAAATAACGGAAGAAAAATCCTGTTTTTCTTCCGTTTTGACACATTTCCATTAGTTTGCCGGCTGTTTCTCAAGCTGCTTTGATCGCTTAAGCTTTTGCCATTCCTTTTCAACCTCATCAGCGTAATCAAGATGAGCATATGCACCCTGATCGGCAAATTGTGCATAGCTGCCCGCTTTTGTCTCCATTTCCTCTATACGGTTCTCCATGCGTAGAAATTCTTTATAAGCACTTTCACTATCAACCTTATTCATAGATTCATTCATATGCTGCTTTGCCTGTGCGGCATTGGCTCTTGCAATCAGCGCTTGCTTCTTGTCTTTAACATCACGCAGCTTTGTTTCTAGATGCTGCAACTGTTCTTTCAGCTCTTTCAGCTGTTTAACAGATTGCTGATAGGCTTCTTGATATTCGTTGTGCTTTTCTTCAAAATACTTCATTTCAGTCAGTGCTTTCCGTGCAAGTTCTTCTTCTCCTGCCTGAAACGCCAGCTCCGCCTGTTTCTTTCGTTTATCAGCAAATTCTTCTGTTTCTTCTGCTTTTCTCAAGAAACCTTGCTGAATGGTTTGCTGTTTAATGATCGCATGTTTCGCTTTGGCAATATCGTCCTCCATATCACGAACATATTGATTCAGCATGACACGCGGATTCTCCAATTTATCTAAGCCTTCATTGACTGTTGCAACAAACATATCACGTACTCTTCTTAATACCATTTCATATTCCTCCCTTTATTTTTTCTTTAAAAAGTCTTCCCATTCTTGATCAAATGACGTGTGCATAGATTCTTCCATGTTCGGTGCCGTGTTTGGCTCCATATATATTGTTCTGCCGGATGATTCCTTTGCAGATTCACCATTGATCATCTTCCAGCCAAAGTAGAGAAGTACTCCAGCAAATGCGATTCCGAGTAAAAACGGCAGTGACTGTGCGACGAGCAATACACCGATAATAGAGAGTATGACCCCTGTTGTTTTACTGCCTTTATCATATTTTTTGACACCTACATAAATGAGCCAAGCCCCAATCAAAGTCGGGATCAGCCCGCCCAATGAACCACCAAAGAAGATGGATAAACCGATAAACATCAGGATTGAACCGATGATGGTTTTACTTGTGATTTTCATCTTCATGCCTCCTTTCTTGCTCCTTGCTTTAACTATAGTCAAAAAAGGAAGCCGGCAAAACGTGTCGTAGATTGATCTTTGATTGCGACCAGAGTCGTAACATGGCTCAGACTGAGCGGTTGAATCTATAGAAAAAGCACTCTTCGACTAGAAGAGTGCTTTTCCTCATTTAGAACGAAACACGTCTGCACTTCGTTCATATTCAACATCCGCTTCACCAAGCCGATGATTCACAATACGGGCGGCAGCAAATAAATAGTCGGATAGACGGTTCACATATGTGAGCGTAACTGCTGGAATTTCCTCCTGCTTTGCGAGTGTCACAATATGCCGCTCGGCTCTCCTGACGACTGTTCGCGCTACATGTAAGAGGGCAGCACCTTCCTGGCCCCCAGGTAAAATAAATTTAGTCAGTGGCGCGGCTTCTTCTACATACACGTCCATTCGCTTTTCAAGGACTGTGACAGATTCTTCTTTTAACTTGCCTTCTTTCGGTGGTTTCACCGCTGCTAAATCACCGCCGCAGTCAAACAGTTCATGCTGAATGACCATCAGCTCAGATAGAATATCTTGAAACAATTCGCCATGCTGCCTTAAGTTTGCATGGGCTAGTCCAATCAAACTATTCGCCTCATCTAATGTACCGTACGCTTCTACTCTTGCGTCATCTTTATCAGCCCGCCCGCCAATCAAGCCTGTTTGACCTTGATCTCCGGTTTTTGTATAAAGTTTCATTGAGGTTCCCCCTTATCCATTGCTTGTTCCTTTTAGTATACCCTGAAGTGGAAAAGATGTATTTGTTTTATTATGAAACACTTTTATTCAAAACCTATTCATTCCCAATTTATATGTTGAATGATGAAACATCACATTTTATAATAAATGAAAGCGCTTTTTAATTATGACAGATGGGTGGGATGATAGATGACTTTACAAAACAAAGTAGCAATCATTACAGGTGCAAGCAGAGGGATTGGCCGCGCCATTGCGGAGGCATTTGTCTCTGAAGGAGCTAAAGTGGTGCTGAACGGAACGAATGAAGTGCTATTGCAAGACGTTTGCTCCTCTCTGAATAAAGAAGAGACACGCGCTGTTTCTGTCGCTGGTGATGCTAGTTTACCAGCGACAGCTGTCTCCCTCGTTGAGAAGGCAAAAAACCATTTCGGACAGATTGATATATTGGTCAACAATGCTGGGATCAATTTGCGGAAATCAACAGTCGATACATCTGTTGATGAATGGAAAAGACTAATTGATATTAATTTGACGGGTACGTTTCTCATGTGTCAAGCAGTCATTCCTGACATGATCAAACAGCAAGGCGGGAAGATTGTCAACATGAGTTCAACTACTGGCAAAACCCCTCATCACAATGCATCACCCGCTTACGGCGTTTCAAAGGCAGGTATCAATTACTTAACGATGCATCTTGCCAAAGAATTAGCAGCACATCACATTCATGTAAATGCTGTCTGTCCTGGGCCAATTGAGACAGACATGAGCAAACAGTGGAGTGATGAATACCGTAGATCTGTTTTAGAAAGAATTCCTCTGAAAACAATTGGAACACCGCAGCAAGTCGCAAACGCCGTTACCTTTTTAGCCTCTGATCAGTCAGATTTCATCACAGGAGAAACCATCAATATGAATGGCGGAACGTATATGAACTAAAGAAAGAGCCTCCATTGGAAGGCTCTTTCTCTTTTACTATCGGTTCTCTCTCGTACCAGAAAGCATGATTGCCTGCCGAATGGCTTCTTCCATACTCGCAGAATCAGCCTTTCCTGTTCCTGCAATATCAAATGCCGTCCCATGATCGACACTTGTACGGATTATAGGCAATCCAACTGTAATGTTCACGCCTGATTCTAAGCCAAGCACCTTGATTGGTCCATGCCCTTGATCATGATACATCGCCACAACGATATCAAAGTCGCCTCTTGTCGCCCTAAAGAACAGTGTATCAGCTGGTAGCGGGCCAAATACTTGAACCCCTTCATCCTGTGCTCGTTCTACCGCTGGAATGATCTTCTCCTCTTCTTCTCCGTTTCCAAACAGACCATTCTCCCCGGCATGCGGATTAATCCCGCACACAGCAATTCTAGGTGCAGGGATACCAGATCGAACGAGGGTATCATGAGCCAGTTTAATCGTTGTGTATACACGCTCAGGATTGATTTTTAAGATGGCATCCATTAATCCGATATGTGTCGTCACATGCACCACTTTTAAATTAGGAGCTGCCAGCATCATGGCATAATCGTCCGTACCTGTCAGGTCAGCTAAAATTTCTGTATGCCCTGGATACATATGACCAGCCTTATGAAGTGCTTCCTTGTTTAACGGCGCTGTACAAATGCCGTCAATTCTACGGTCATTCGCAAGTGTAATGGCTTTTTCAAGATATCGAAAAGCGGCATTCCCTGCTTCTTTTGAAATCTCTCCTACTGGAATATCGCTTGTTAATAGATGAAGATCGAGACAAGGAACGGCACCAGCTTTTACTTGTTCCGCTTCTTCCGGTTCTTTAATACTGACAATCTCCACATCTGTATTCACAAAATCTTTCGCCCTATTTAATATATGGGTGTCTCCAATGACAAATAGAACGGCTTCTTCATGTAAACGGCTTTGCTGGAAGGCTTTTAAAATAATTTCAGGACCAACCCCAGAAGCATCTCCCATTGTTACAGCAATGATTGGTTTTGCCATTCGTCTACCCCCTCTATGTTTTTCAACACTTCAACCGCATGGAGCACAGAATCTTTTTGACCATATGCCCCTGCTTTTGTGACCGCATATACACTCGTATCAACGAGCCGCCCAAGCGGGATGCCGGGTTCAATTTCTTTCAACAGCTGAATCCCGCCTGCTCCAAGCTCATGGCATATCGCACGCGCCGTATCTCCACCAGTTAAAAAAAGGCGTTTCACCCCTGTTAATTCAACAATGTCTTTTGTGATCTTACCAAGACAGACAGATAAGGTACTTCCTACTTCTTGTCTTGTCATACCATTCGCTTCACCGTATGCCAACATCTGTTCAACCATTTCTGGCCTTGCGTCTGTATAAAGGAGAATATCTTCATCCTGACGCATGAGCAGCTGATCCATGACTGATTTCCTTTCCCATGCTTCACGACCGTTTAATACATTCAACGGGTTCACTTTCACCTCGAGACAATCGTGTTTTTCTCTTAAAAAAGCAAACTGCTCATTTGTTTTTTGAGAAGCACTTCCTGAAACGATGAGAACAGATTCATGCTTTTTTGCATGAGAAAGATTGCGGTGTTTCGCGACATAGGATGATAATGCGCCAGCGAGTCCGGCTGACCCGACCCAAAGCACTCTTTGATTGATCTTCATAAACAAATCAACGATCTGTGTTAAATCATGGTTCGTTTCTGCATCACACACAAACCATTGATGACCATGTTTTAATAAAGATGAAACGTCATGACTCGTTTCGTTTAGCTCTGAATAGACCGCTTGCTGCGAAAGATGTTTTGGCTTGATGTTTGTCTGCTCGTCAATTAAGTCTGAAATACTGGATGTCAGGACAGGCGTTTTTGGGTCCTTCGCTGCTTCTGATAGATGAACAGGCACACCCTCCACATAATGAATGCCATAGGCCGTAGATCTATTCGCATCGGGGTAAGCGGGGGCAATGACTGCCGCATCAAACCGGCCAAGATCCATTAGTGCCTGAAGCTCTACTCCTATATTTCCTCTTAACGTTGAATCTATTTTTTTAAAGAAAAGGTGCGAATCCCCTTGTAGAAACGGCTGAACCACTTGACTGACCTCATTATACGCTCTTTCAGAAGACATACTTCGTGAATCTGTATCGACAATCAGTACATCTTCCTCCTTGTACCGGCTCATATCCTCAAATGTCGGCTGGAACAGCACAGAGGCTTTTAAACCGGCCTTCACAAATTGAACACCTGTATCACTTGCGCCTGTTAAATCATCAGCCACAATGATCACCTTTTGCTCTAAGTTCGCTCCTTTTTTTAATAGATCGTTTGTCATTTAGACACCTCGGTCTCATTGCATATTATTCCTTTAGCTTTCTCCACAGCGTCGTGCGGTTAATATTTAGCCGCTTTGCTGCTTTTGATTGATTCATATTTTCTTCTTCCAGCACCGTCCGAATGATTCGTCTTTCAATCTCGTCAAGCGTGCCATGTAAATAGCTGGACAGCTGTTTTTCTTCATTCTCAGAAGCAAGTTGCTCAATTGCCGGCTTTGCTTTACTCAACGTGATATATCCACTTTTTGTTGTCAGCACCAGTTCCTCCATGATCCGCTTGAACTGCCTGACATTTTCTCTAAATCGCTCGTTTTGAAAGGCGGCAATCACTTCTGCTGACAGCCCAACAACCTGCGTCCCATAAAGAGAATTTAATTCAGCTATAAATAACCGGCTCATATCCTCAATATCTTCTGCCCGTTCAGATAACGGCGGGACATGAATGACGAGCTCCTGCAAACACGTATATAGTTCTTCATGAAACGCCCCAGATTGCATCAATTTGAACAAATCAACTGTAGATGCAGCCATCCAGCGAATGTTCTGCTGATGATGAATAAGCTGCTCGGCCATGAGGGGCTGCATAGCCATTGGGACACGATCAATATCCTTCAGAAAGATCGTCCCTTTTTGATGCACCGGAATTATGTTTACATCATCTAATTCAGTCAAACGGCTGCAATGCACCGTCATAAAGCTCTCATTTTTCCTCTCGCTCATTTGGTGAATAGCAAAAGCAAGGCTGGATTTACCAGTTCCTTGTTCACCATAGAGACAAATCGATCGATCTGTTTGGCTGAACGCCTTTGCCCTTTTAATCACATCTTTCATATTTGAACTCTGCTCAGTAAAAAGAGCAAATGGATGTGCTGAATGAACAGGTGCAGCCAGCGTCCATATACGCTGCCCCTCCCTATTAATCACAGCAGAAGGCTTCTCAATCGTCAAAAGCAGCTCACCTTTAGATAATAAGCTTCCTTTGACATGCCACACTTGCTGCTGAAAGGAGATTTGAGAATATCCACTTTGTTTTCCTTCTCGAACCGCTTTTACTGCTGGTTCAAGCGCCGGGCACCAAGCCATCACATCAATATGAGACGTAAACGGTGCAAATAACCCTTTTTCTGTCCATTCTTTCATTTGTTGATTGATAAAATAAAGCTGATTGTGCTGATCAATGATCAGCATCCCTTTTGACTCTTGGTCAATCATTTCACGAAAGAGGCGCTGCTCAGCTGTCGCCTCTTTATATAAACGGTACATTTGTTTTGCTTGATGAAACGCTTCTTTGACAGATTCACGTCCTGAAGTAATGAGCATGCTTTGCATCCCCAACTCCTTGGCCGCTTTATCTGTAATCACATCACCCAGTACAACCTGTGTCCCTTGCTCCTGTAACTGCTGTAATAGATCCCACACTTCTTCCTCTTGCTGTATCGTATAAATATCAATTTTGATCCCGTATAACTCTCCAATAGTGCGTACACCTTGTGTAATATTTTCAAATCCAACTACTGCTTTTTTCCCTTGGTAATCTTTAATCAGCGTGAGGGCACGAAGCAAGTCGTAGCCTGACACAGGGATATCCACCACTGGAATGTTGACGTGTTTTTGAATAAGCGCAGCTGTCCCCCCGCGGCTCATAATAATATCCATTCCTTGAGCCTCGGCCTGTTCTGCCAGTGCAACACCTGACCTAAGATCTCCGACTTCAAGCTGGAATGTGATGCTTTTTTCGTCTTTGGCAAGGTCGATTAATACATCGCCTAATCCTTTATACGGCGCAATACCTAATACTTTTATATTCATGAAAAGGACCCCCCATTTTTTATCTCTTCATCGTGAGACATGCGTTGAGGGAGTCCAAATGTTAGCAAATTGAGACAACCCTCCAAACATCAATTATAAATGAAGAAAATGAGGGTTACAATTCACGGAAACACTGATCCCTTGCGGTTACGACGTGTGATGAGTCCATTCTTCTTTCACACACACATACTTGATGGCCTGCCGGTAAAAAGTAAACGCAATGTGCAGACTACCATCTTTTCCTTCTGTGATGGATGGATAGGAATACTCTCGATTCAATTTGTCCTTTGAGTTGTTTGTCATGGCATATCCATCGCCAATTTCAAGGTTACGTCTGACGGGCCATGTCGCACCGTCATCCGTCGAGATGGCAAGTGTCATTGGCGCACGCGGTGTTCCCCAAAAGGCTGGACGCGCCTCTGTATCAACAGCCGTTCGTGTATCGCCTTCATCCTCAATCTCATCATACAAGGACGCTCTTCTTTCTGTTTGATCATCCGCATTGATATGGTTATAAACGAGGGCAAGATGACCATTATGGAGCACCGTAAATTGAATGGATGAGTTATTGTTTGGCAGCTCTGTTGCTCTTGGCTCAGACCATGTCCGTCCATGATCCACTGAACGGCTCATATAAATCGAATCAGCAAACCGGCTTCTAAAGAGGGCAAGCAGGGAACCATCCGCACATTTTCCGATATTCATATGAACACAGCCAGTACTGTTTGGCACAGTGACCTCTTCCCAGGTCTTCCCTTGATCTGAGGAAATCTTCACAGCACTGACATCACGGTTTCCTGTCCATTTTACGCCAGGAATCGTTTTACAATAGAACACCGGAAGGAGCCAATCATCATTATCCAATACAACAATAGGCTGTCGTATAAACGTCCCCGGCTGATCAAATAAAGTACCAATCTCTCCCCAAGTCTCTCCTCTATCCTCCGATAAACGATATCTCACAAGAGCTGTATCTTGATTGCCAGAAAGTTGTGCTGTATAAAGCAGCCACAGCCTGCCATCTTTCTCTTGAAAAAGAACTGGATTTTGTTCAGATCGTGTAGAATCATCAGACAGCTTCACAGCCTTCGTCCATTGATTACTTCCTTGCTTGAGCCTTGACATATAGATAGAGATATCAGGAATTCCTTCTTGCGTACCGCCAAACCATACACACAGCAAATCTCCATTATCCAGCTCGATGAGATTAGCCGCATGGTTTTGCACGCAATCTGTTGGTAGAAAGGCTTCTTTTCTTGCTGCGTCTTGTTCATTTTGTCGCAATTTTCCATCTATTTTGATCATGATGTCTTCATTTGTCATCATAATTCTCCTTTCAGTGATTGATCCTTTTTAGCTGGCGGGCTGATCCATCGATCCATCACCAGAACTAGGAAAGGAATGATAATGGCCACATACATATTATCGATTCCAAATGGATTATCGAGTAAATACCACACCGTCGTGGCGATGCCTGAAGCGGCAAGACCAATGGTTGCTCCTCTATTTGAATTAAAGTATGGCAAGTAAAAGCCCATTGCTGCTACAACTGCAATCGATGTTCGAAGTGCTCGTGTAAAAAAGGAAAGTGACAGCAACTCTGGTGCAAGTGCGACCCCCACAAGCGGCACAATCCCAACCATGACAGCTACATACCGAGTCACCTTCATACGCTGCTCTGGTGATGGTTTCTTTTTCGGTACATAAAAGTCATCAATAATCAACGTGGTTGTAGCAAGTGCAACCGTCGAGACACCAACAAAAATGGATGCGACAAGCGATGTTGCCACAATAGCGCTCAAAATCGGATTCATATGCTGTAAAAAGACAGGGAAAGCATAAATAGGGTCAATGTCTGGATACAAATAACGGGCTGAGACACCGATGATCCCGATCGCAATGGCAAGCGGCAAACAAAGGAGTGCTGCATACAGGGTCGATTTTTTCGCTTCTCGCTCACTTTTCGACGAGGTGATCGCTTGAATGATAAACTGCGTCGCAAAAATGGCCCCCATGTTTCCTATAAACCAAGCTCCAATCGTTCCCCAACCGATGGTCCCATCCCATGTAAAGAAATGGTCGGGTAATGTTTGTTTCATTGGCTCAAAGCCTTTTGTTAAATAAAGGGCTACCCCTAGTGTAATTAAAATCCCCGCATACTTCACAATTGAATGAAGGATCGTCACCCATGCAACCCCCTTCATTCCTCCGAAAGTAAAATAAAATGTACTCACAACCGCCGTGATGATGGCACAGGTCATTAAAGGAAGGCCAAGAATAGATGCAATGGCAGCTGAACCACTTAAATAGTTTCCTAGATTCACTAAGAGCAGGGCTGCAATCATAATGACAGAGACAACAAGCTTTGTTGATTTTCCAAATTTTTGATCAATAATACCTGAAATCGTGTATTGTCCTGTTCGATAAAACTTTCCCACTAAGAAAAAGGAAAAAATAAAAAAGGCAATAGCAACTGTGATAACAGACCATGAAGCGGAAAGCCCGTGTGTAAAAGCAGATTCAGCTGTTCCGACGGTTGACTTCGTCCCAATGAATTCACTCATTAACAAAATACCGACCACAATAGCTGGAAGTGACTTAGCGGCATTGTTAAATTCTGAGTTAGACTTACTACGGAAACGCATCGTCAGCCAGGTCGTAAACAGAATATAGAGAATAATGACGATTAAAATAAATGTGATGACAGAACTGCTTAAGACATTCACTTAAAATCCCCCTTTGTGTGCAAGCCGTATGAAGCAACTTCTCATGTCCCATCCCAGTGACGTATGAAGTGTTAAACGTGGAGCAGTTTCATGTAGACCTGTTCAATATCAGAGACAGACATCGGCTTCGGGTTGTTATCCATTAATCTCTTCACCTCCGAAGCAGCTTCAGCAAGTGCCGGCACATCTTCTTTTGACACACCGAAGGCTTTGAGTTGTTGAGGAATGTGTAAATCCGCTGTCCACTCTTCAATTTGACGAATCACTTGCTCTGCAAGCGTATTCTTTGAGCCTTTCTCTTCGATCCCTATCACTCTAGCAATATCTTCAAGACGATCTTTGATATGGTCTGCATTAAACGCCGTAACATGAGGAAGCAGCATGGAATTAGCGACACCGTGTGAAATCTTGTATTTCCCCCCTAACGGATAAGCCATTGCATGAACAGCAGCGGTTCCAGCACTTGTGAGCGCCATCCCGCCATACATGGCACCAACCAGCATATCTTCCCTTGCTGTCATGTTATCCCCGTGATGATAGGCCTCCTGAATACTTCCTGAAATGAGCCTCATCGATTCGAGTGCAAACATATCACTAAATGGATTGGCTTTATTTGAAATATACGATTCAAGCGCATGCGTAAACGCATCCATCCCTGTAGCTGCGGTAATGGCTTTTGGCAATTTGAGTGTCAGTGCGGGATCTAAGATCACAAGATCAGGCAAAAGGTATGGGCTGACCATGCCAATTTTTAATTCTTTTTCCGGAAAGGTAACAATCGCGTTTGGTGTCACTTCTGATCCCGTACCTGAGGTTGTTGGAATGAGAAACGTTGGAACTCCTCTTTTTTTAACAAGGTTCGTGCCAACGAGATCAGAAATTGGCTGATCATTCGTCTTTAGAACAGCTAATATTTTGGCCGCATCCAGCACACTCCCGCCACCAATCCCAATAATGGCTTCATGCTCCCCTTTTAAAAATGTCTGGAATACGTCCTCGATATTTTCTTCCGTTGGTTCAGGCTTAATCTCTGTGCTGATCTCACTCGCAATCCCTTTTTTCGCAAGTTCTGTTTTGATTTGATCTGCGTAACCAAGAGATACGATGGATGGCTGCGTTAAAATAAAAATCGATCTCAACTTGCTAAGTCCTAATAGCTCTAGTTTCTCCCCAAGGAGCTCTAGAGAGTGGGCGCCAGAAACAATGTGTGATGCCGTTTGAAAGTGATAATGTGATATCGTCATCTCTTCACGACTCCTTTGCTGCTTTTGCTTGTATCCGATAATTCTCCATCATGTTCACCACAGCTTCTAAAGCCTCGCCAGATAATGCTTTGACCGGGCTTTTTGGCGGACCTACAGGAATCCCTGAAAGTTCAGCTGCTTTTTTCAAAGGTGCTGGTAACGTTCCTAATGTGAATGTCGCTCTTAACGGCTGCAGCTGCTGCTGACATTGCTCACTTTGGTCAAGATTTCCTTGCTGAAACGATTCATAAATGCCAACGACGGTTTTGGGAAGCACATTTGCCGTTGCCGCCACTGCACCTGTTCCGCCTAACTTCAATGTCTCTAAAATGAGGGAATCCGTTCCTGCAAGCACGACAAACTCTTCATCCTTTGTGACATCAAGATACGCTTTGATATTGGCAATATCTCCACTACTGTCTTTAATACCTAACACATTCGGTAGGACGCTGAGCCTTGCAACCGTCTCTGGCGCAAGTGACACACCTGTTCTTGATGGAATGTTATAAAGTAAGATGGGGATGGTCACATTCTCTGAAATATGACGAAAATGCTCATACAGCTCCTCTTGTGATGGCGCAACAAAATAAGGGGTGATAACCGACAAGACATCTACGCCTAAATCTGCGAACTTGTTTGACAGCTTAATGGTTGCATCAGTGCTATTCTCACCTGCTCCCATGTATACAGGCACCCTGCCGCCCGCAGCCTTTACAACAGTTTCAGCAATTTGAAGCTTTTCTTCCTCTGAAAACAAATGAAATTCGCCGTTTGTCCCTAAAGCAAAGATGCCGTGCACACCTGAGTCGATTAAATGATCAATGAGTTGCTTTGTCACTTCTGGATGAAAATGCTCTTCTTCTGTAAGCGGTGTCAAAATTGCTGGAATGATTCCCTGAATGTTCAAATGATCCTCCCCTTCCGTTTGTTGCATTTTTAAACAACTAATTATTAAAACGCTTTCATGATTCTTATTATAAAAGCAATATGATTTATTTAGCAACATATTTTTCGTTTTTTTCAAATATTCAGTGGGTGACATAAGTAGATGTTGATGTTTTCAACAAAAAAAGTGAACCAGCCGGTTCACTTTTTCATAGCATTCAATGTATGAAGAAGATGCTTCACTTTCAGTCTGACTCTTTCATGTAAATGAGCAGTATGCTCCTTTTCTTCTGCATTGGCAGCAGCGATACAAAGATGATGTACCTGGATACTTGTCTCTTGTTTAATGAAGTGCGTCAGCTCGCCCATCAGCTGGACAGACGCACCATCTGATATCGTTCCTTTCAACACAAGCCAAACGGACAGCTCTCCTTCTTGATGCATCCCATAAAGAAGGACATCTTCATCATCATCTTCAGCGGCGTATTGCTTCGGCCCATCAGATTGACCAAGAAATAAGTACCCTTCCTCATCATCCAGCATGTCTTGGAGTGCTTCAGTTCCCGTTCCAAGGGACCGTGTCCAAAAGAAACCCCCGCTTTTCTCATGTGATGAAAGGATGCGCAATGGCTGATGAGTAGAAAATGTCATTCCGTTTGCGCCATATGTTTTCCACCCATCCGCTAAGTTCAGTCTTGAATGTTCAGAGATGGACGCAGGTTCAATTACCAGCTGAGGGTTTGCCCGCAGTGGATGTTGGAGAGGTGTTACATCTGTTTCATACACCCGGTTCACCCGTTCGGTGGTCAACACATGATGCGGTTCTCCCAGCATGTCCGTCTTTCCTTCATTCAGCAAAAGCAGACGGTCACAATACAAACTGGCAATGTTCACATCATGAAACACACCGATCACCGTTAAGTTAGAGGAAACCGTCTCTTGTTTAATCAAATCGAGTAACTCTTTTTGATAAGCTAAATCAAGAAAACTGGTTGGCTCATCCAGCAATAAATAGTCAGGGCACTGAGCCAGCGCTTGAGCTAAGTAAACCCGCTGCTGTTCTCCACCGCTTAACTCATGGATGGATTGATCCTTAAATTGAGCAATATCTGTTTGGTCCATCACCTTGCTGACAATCTCGATATCTTCTTTCGTAACAGATTGCAGCCACCCTTTCTGATAAGGATAACGCCCAAACTGGACCGTTTCTTCCACTGTAAATGAAAAGGCTTGATCGGTCTTCTGGGGAAGAACCGCCAATTTTTGCGCAAGTGCCTTTGGCCGGTAGGATTGAACTGGATGACCACTTAGTGTTACTTGGCCGCTCTCAGGTGCTAAAATACCTGCGATCATTTTAAGTAGCGTTGTCTTACCGCTCCCATTCGGACCAAGGATGCCGAGGAATTCCCCTTGCTCCACTTCAAAACTCACGCCATGAATGACCTCTTTTTCACCATATCCTCCTCTAACTTCCTTCACTTGAATCATAGATGCGTCCCTCCTCTATATCTGCGGATGAGGATGATGCCAAAGACAGGAGCACCAATTAACGCCGTAATGATGCCAATAGGCAATTCAGTCGGTTCAATGATCGTACGAGAGAGCACATCTGCTAAAACGAGAAAGGAAGCACCATTCAGCATCGACAAAGGCAGCAAATGACGATGATCCGTAATGGATAAAAGACGGATAAAATGCGGAATCACCAGTCCTACAAATCCGATCGTTCCTGACACAGCCACCGCACTTCCAGTCAGAATCGAACCAGCAAGCAACACCACATATTTGCTCCGTTTCACATGAACCCCTAACAGTTTTGCCTTTTCTTCGCCATATGTCATCACATTTAAATCTCTTCCCATCAAGATCAGTGCAAATGTACCAATGAGGAAAAAAGGAAGGAAAAGAGCAATATATCGCCAGCCTCTCATAGACACACTGCCTAGAAGCCAATGAATAATCTCTTTTAAATCATCACCTGTTAACGCAATCATTAATGAAATGAGCGCTCCTAAAAAAGAGCTGAAGATGACCCCCGTCAAAATTAAAGAAGAAATGCTCATTCCTCGGTGAACCAGACGGGCAAAAAAGAGGACGAGACATAGTGTGACAAGCGCTGTTGTCATACTCAAAAAAGGCAGTGTAAAACTGCCGAGCAAAGGAAACTGCAAACTGAAAAACAATGTGGCTACAGCCCCCACAGATGCCCCTTGAGATACCCCAAGTGTATAAGGGTCAGCGAGAGGATTTTTTAATAAACCTTGAAAGGCTGCACCAGATAACGCCAGAGCTGCTCCGACTAACGCCGCTAATATCACTCTCGGCAGCCGGATATTCATCATAATATTGCGGTCAATTGCATCAATGGTTCCGGCCTGAATTCCAAATACTTCATGAACAAAGATCCGAAGTATAGAAGGAATGGGAATCCCTAAACTGCCAAATGAGATTCCCATTCCAATGCTCACCACAAGAAGTAAAACACTTGCTGTGTATGCGATGATGATTTTATTTGAACGTGTCAGGATAGATACTTTTCGCAAGAGCCTCCACTCCTTCAACCAATCGCGGTCCCGGTCGTGATGCCAGATCCGTATTCAATTGAAAGACTTGTTTTTCTTTGACTGCTTTGATCGCCTTCCAGCCGTCTCTTTTTTTCAGATCAGCTAAGCTTGCGCCATCAATCGTAACAATAGCATCAGGATTTCGTTTAATAATTGATTCTTCCGTCATTTGCACCCAGCCTGTTTGGTCGCCAGCAGCATTTTTTGCATGAATGACAGACAACATTTCGTCCATAAACGTTTGTTTACCTGTTGTATAAATTTCAGGCGCACCTGATACTTCGACAAAAACTGTTTTTTGTTTGTCTTTGGAGATGGATTCTGCTTGTTTTTTGATGTCATTCAGTTTTGATTTCATCTCATCTACAAGCTTCGTTGATGCCTCTTTTACGCCGGTTGCTTCACCAATCATATGGATAGACTTATAAACATCTTTGAAGGAAGCCGCATCATTGACAGTCAGCACTTGAATACCTGCATCTTCAAGCTGTTTAAATCCGTCTTTTGAGCTCATTTGTGATGCATGTGCTAAGACAAGATCAGGCTTTAAGGAAATAACCTTCTCTACATTGAAATCAAGACCGCCAATCTTCTCGACCTTTTCTACTTCCTTTGGATAGTTGTCAAAATCTGATCTACCCACGATTTTATCTCCAAGGCCAAGGGCATAGGCAACCTCTGTATTACTTGGAATTAACGAAACAATTCGTTTAGGCTGTTCTTTGATTTCAACTGTTTTACCAGCTGCATCTTTGATGGATACAGGAAATGCGGCAGCCGCTGTCTCTTTAGGCTTTGAACTGTTTGTTTTTTGGTCCGTTTCCGCACCTGCACACCCTGCTAAAACACCGATCACAAATAACAATGATAGCCAAATACCAGTTAACTTCTTCATCAATAAACCCCCTGCTTTATGTACTGCTTGACGTCATCTCTTTCGTCAATTCTTTTCTAATTTCGGGAATATTATACTACAGAGCAGATAGGTTGTATATGTGACGGCCAATACGTTTTTTTGCCCTTATAAAAGAAAAACAGCCTTTGACGTGGCTGTTTTCACTTCGCTATTGGTTGATATGTTCACCATTAATGACAACTTTCTGAAATGAAGGAGATACTGCATGTTCCAATGAAAGAGGGTACGTGACATCGTCAATGACACAGTCTTTCATTTTAAAGTGTGTGACCGGGGAATGTGAGTATGCGGCGATCTTGACACCATATCGCCCTCCGCTGCTTTTTAACCCTTCTACTTCAATATGACGGACTACAGGCCTATGCGGACCGGCATCCCCTTCCTCATACATCATGTCGATACAGACCACCTCATGCTTTAAGCTTTTCACTAGATTGTTTTTAAAATAGATGTGTTCAATGGTACCGCCCCTGACAGAGTTGGTCTTAATGCGCAATGCCCTGTCGAGGTTCGGACTGTCCATGACATTATCCTCTGCATATACATACTTGACGCCTCCAGAGATTTCACTCCCGATCGTTACTCCGCCATGACCATCACGCATCGTATTTCTACGAATGACGATGTTTTCAGATGGAACACCGATTCTCCGGCCGTCCTCATTTCTGCCCGATTTAATGGCAATACAATCATCGCCATTATCAAAATAACAATCTTCAATGAGCACATGTCGGCACGACTCTGGATTCACACCATCTGTATTTGGGCCATGACCGATGATATTCACCCCGCGGACGATGACGTTTTCACTTAACACCGGATGGACTTGCCACATCGGTGAATCCTTTACGGTTACTCCTTCAATGAGAATGTTTTGGCAATTGTATGGCTGGATAAAGCTTGATCTTAAATAATGTCCTTCACCAAACACTCTTTCTTCCACTGGTATTCTTTTTTCAGCCATTTCAAAAAGAAGCTGACGATCCCGGTCCTGAGAGGGTTGACCATTTGTTCCATACTTCCAAGGCCACCAGTGGTGTTCATCCCCTCTCCCGTCCAGCGTGCCTGCTCCTGTAATCGCGATGTTTTCTGCATGATGGGCATAAATAAGTGGTGAATAATTATAAAGCTCAATTCCTTCATATCTTGTTAGAACAAGCGGGAGATAATCACGTGTATCTTGGCTGAAGGTCACATAGGCGTCTTCATGAAGATGAAGCTCTACATTGCTTTTCAATTCTAGAGCGCCTGTCAAAAATGTCCCTTCAGGAATCAGCACACGCCCTCCTTTCAAACGATGTGCATCATCGATGGCAGACTGAATAGCATTTGTCGAAAGCTCTATCCCTTTGTTATCTGCACCATAATGAATGACATTGAATTCACGATCTGGGAACTTTGGCGCTTTTATTTGCTTTAACACCTGATCTATGCCATTTGTTTCCTTGTCTTTTTTCCCTTGCTTTGCTAAACGTGCGAGTCCAATTCCTGTTAGTACTGTTCCTGCTGTCACATACATCAAATTCCGTTTTTTAGACATTTTCTCATCCCCCAGACGCCTTAAAGTGTCACACCTGTTTTAAAAATGGCCAGCTCTCTAAAATTGTTTTTTTCATGATTTAACAGCTTTCCACTCGCCACATCAATCAACGTGGCAATGAATTTCTCTAGCACCACATCTTCTGGTACATCTTCAAGCAATTCCCCCGCATTAAAGTCGATCCAATGTTTTTTTGTTTCATATAAAGCGGTATTGGTCGATACCTTCATCGTTGGAACAAATGTGCCAAACGGTGTGCCTCTGCCTGTTGTAAAGAGGACGAGCTGACAGCCAGACGCTGCGAGAGCAGATGAAGCAACCAAATCATTCCCAGGCGCACTTAATAAATTCAATCCTTTTCGTTTTAGCAGCTCCCCGTATGTTAAAACATCCTTTATAACGGAAGTACCCGCTTTTTGTGTGCAGCCGAGAGATTTATCTTCTAATGTCGAAATTCCTCCTGCTTTATTTCCCGGGGAAGGATTTTCATATACTGGCTGTCGATGATCCATAAAGTATTGTTTAAAATCATTGATCATCTGCACAATATTGTCGAATGTCGCTTTTGATTCCGCTCTCTCCATTAAGATCGTTTCAGCCCCGAACATTTCCGGTACTTCTGTTAAGACGGTGGTCCCTCCTTGAGCCACAATAAAATCGGACAGTCTGCCTAAAAGTGGATTTGCGGTAATGCCTGAAAACCCATCTGATCCTCCGCATTTCAAGCCAATACTCAGCTCAGATAACGGAATGTCTTCTCGCTGATCTTCTTTCGCTGCGTCATAAATTTCCTTGAGCAAAGCGACACCTGTCTCAATCTCATCCCCTACTTCTTGGCTTCTTAAAAATTTCACCCTCGTCTGGTCATACTCCCCTAATGTTGCCTGAAAATCCTCAATGTCATTGTTTTCACAGCCAAGACCTAGAACGAGAACCCCTCCAGCATTTGGGTGCTTTACGGCATTTTGAAGAATGGTTTTTGTGTTTTCATGATCATCCCCAAGCTGTGAGCACCCATAATTGTGCTTTAATACGAGAGCCGTTTCAAAAGGATGGATGCTCCCCCCCATTTCAGCGGTAAATATTTGAATGATTTGATCGGCAATGCCATTGACACACCCAACTGTTGGGACAATCCAAAGCTCATTTCGTATACCACTTGCGCCATTTTTTCGTTTATACCCTTTAAATGTCAGATTCGTTTTTTCATAGGGGTTTTCTGTTAAAGAAGGGCGGTATTCATAATCGAGCTTACCTGATAGATTCGTTTTGATATTGTGCGTATGCACCCATTCTCCAGTCGAAATCGCAGTGGATGTATGACCAATGGGATAGCCATATTTGATGATATTCTCTTTTTCTTTGATCTCAGCCAATGCAAATTTATGACCTTTAGCAACGGTTTCTTTTAAAATGATTGTATGACCTTGGTGCTGAAGCTCTTCGCCTTGCTCAAGCACTTTTAAAGCGATACCAACATTATCTGAAGGATGAATCACAACAAAGTCCCTCATGCCTTCTCCCCCTGACTTTCATATTGAAGTATTTGGTGAACAGCAGCTCTCATGCCATTTTCATGTATGAAGGTGAGCTGCTCGGCTACTGCATCCTTCAGCCCTGCGATCTTCGTCAAATCCATCCCCCATAAAACTTCGTTTGAAAGAAGTTGATCGACCATTAATTCATAGGAATGGTCCACTTCCTCCCATGCTTCCTTCATGAATGTCATCACAGACTCATCATCCTTTATTTGATCTGCATGGACTTGATAAAAATAAATCAAACTGCTCAGTGAGAACATAAGCTTCGTAGGCAACTGTTTTTTTAGCTCTATATAATCTAGAAGAGACGGGAGAATACGCGCCCGAAACTTCGATACACCGTTTAAGGCAATATCGAGTAATTGATGTTTGACAAAAGGGTTGCAGAATCGATCCCACACGGATTGTGTATAAAGAAGAAGCTCTTCTTCAGGAAGTGGCAAACTTGGCAGCACTTCCTCCTCAAGCATGCGGCGAATGAACACACCAACATGCTCATCATCCACCGCTTTTTTGACAGTATCCAAGCCACATGAATATGCAATCGGCACCATCGCTGTATGCGCACCGTTTAAAATGCGAACCTTGCTCATACGATAGGGATCGATATCTTCCACAAAAAGTACGTTTAACCCTGCTTCTTGAAAAGGAAGCTCTTTTTGAACAAACGCAGGTGCTTCAATGACAAACAGGTGATAATATTCTGCCGTGACAAGCAATTCATCGATATACCCCTCTTCTTTTTGAACAGTCTCCGCTGCTTTCTGAGAAAATCCTGGGACAATCCGATCAACTAACGTATTACAGAACGTGTTGGCTTCCTTCACCCAAGCCACAAAATCAGGCGGAAGATTCCACTCAGCTGCCATTGTGATCACATATTCTCTTAATCGATCACCGTTTTGTTCAATCAATTCACAAGGTAAAATGATCAAGCCCTTTTTCTCATCTCCAGAAAAAGCTTTGAAGCGGTGATACAAGAAGGCTGTCAGCTTTCCTGGAAAACTTGCTTGCGGCCGATCTTCTAATCGGTCCTCTTTTCTTAACACAAGTCCTGCCTCTGTTGTATTAGAAAAGACAAAGCGCACATCAGGACTTTCCGCTACATGTAAAAAGGCTTCATAATCTGTATATGTGCTGATTCCCCTGCTGATGGATTGAATGACGATCCGTTCGTTCATTTCTTTTTGGTCATGAAATCCTTGAATACATAAAGTGTACAAACCATCTTGTTCATTTAGAGCGGTCACTGATCCTTTTCGAGGAGGAACAACCACTGCTCTTCCTTTAAAATCTGTACAGTCGTTTAGCTTCTGGATCTGCCAATTCATAAATCCCCGCATAAAGTTCCCTTCGCCAATTTGTAGAATGGTTTCAGGATATTCAGCCACTGGGTACACATCTTTGGATAATCGTCTCAAACGCTTTTCCTCCCCGCATTTTTTGCACACGTGAACATTTTCATTTAAAAGATGCTGATTACTGCACCTTTTTTACTGAATCTCTAATCATCAGCTCTGTGTGGACATACACTTTTTCCAGATGATCGTCTTCTTGCTTTTCACCGTTGATGACTGAAAGAATGGCTTCTGCTCCAAGCGCACACATTTTTTCAATTGGCTTTTTGACTGTTGTGAGGGCAGGCGTTGTATAAGATGAAAATGAAATATCATCAAAACCGATAATAGAGAGATCATCAGGACACCTTTTACCTTTTGCAAACAATGCATTCATCGCACCAATCGCCATGTCATCGTTTGAGCAAAAAAGGGCAGTTGGCGGATCATCAAGAGTGAGTAAGGCTTCCATTGATTCATAGCCGCTCTTCATATGATAGTCGCCTGTGATCATGTATTCCTTCTTCATGGGTACATGATGGTCAATGAGTGCTTGCAGAAAACCAGCTTTTCTTTCCTGTGTGGATTTAAACCCTTCTTTCCCTTCAATAATGGCAATTTGTTTATGCCCCTGCTGAATGAAATAGTGTGCAGCTTGATATGCCCCTTCACCATCATCCGCTAATATATTCATCACTTGATTACTTTCTACACGGCGATTCAGTACAATAATGGGAATGCCCTGCTTTTTCACATGATGGATAAACGCTTCATCATGCTCGCTTTGGCTCATGAGCAAAATACCATCATACCGCTGTTTATGAATGGTTGTGTAATCGTGAAAATCGTCAATTCCTCTTACAACCAAATGATAGTTTTCTGTTATCACACTGTTGACGCCTTTTAATGCATCAACAAAGAAACTTGAGGATGTGCCTTCTGTTAAACTCGTAAAAAACAGACCAATTGTAAATGATTTTTGTGAGACAAGGCCTCTGGCATGGACATTCGGTGAGTAATTCAGCTGTTTTGCAATCGACAAGATGTTTTGTTTTGTTTTCTCTTTAATAAAAGGACTATTATTCAAAGCCCTTGATACTGTGGTATGAGAAACGTTTGCCAATTTTGCTATATCTTTGATTGTGACTGTCATGCTATTCCGCCTTTTATGATTTTTTATCATCTTATCATAAAAACGCTTTCATATTCTTGCTTTTTGTTCATATCATCTTGCTTTTATGCGGAAGCTCATTTGCCCGTTCAAATTGAAAATACTGCTTTGCATTTTCATAGCTGATTCCTTTTACCATTCCCCCTAGCAAATTGAGATCATTAGGGGCTTCACCTTTTTCCACCCAATCTCCAATGATGTCACATAACAGTCTACGGAAATATTCATGTCTTGTGTAAGACAGGAAGCTTCGTGAATCTGTCAGCATCCCAATAAATCGGCTGATCAGTCCGATACTGGAAAGTGCCATCATCTGCTCTGTCATTCCCTGCTTTGTATCATTAAACCACCAGGCTGTTCCATGTTGCATTTTCCCAGGAGTTTTTCCATCTTGAAAACTTCCAGCTATTGTTGAAATCACCACATTGTCCCTTGGATTCAAGGAATAGAGGATGGTTTTTGGTAATGCATGTGCTTGTTCTAACCGATCTAATACGCGGCAAAGGGGTTTTGCAATGTCTTCATCATTCATTGCATCATATCCGGTATCTGGTCCAAGCCGCTCAAACATTTTGGAATTGTTGTTTCTGAGCGCATTGATATGAAGCTGCATCGCCCATCCCCGCTGAGCATAAGCCTGACCGAGTTCAATGAATGTGTGCGTTTTAAATTGAACCTTCTCCTTTTCCGTCAATGGATGTCCAGACATTCTTTTATGAAAAATGATCGTAGCTTCTTCTTCCGTCGTGTCTTCGTACGTCATTTCGTTGATGGCATGATCTGAAATCAAACAGCCCTGTTCATGAAAGAAATCGATTCGCATATGAAGTGCTTTTATGAAGTCTTGATAGGATTCGATCTGGATAGATGAAACCTCCGCCAGCTGATGAACATACTCGATAAACAAGTCATTTGTGATATCTAATGCCTTATCTGGCCGAAACCCTGGCAGCACTTGCACAGAAAAGCCTTCTTCCCGCAGTTGTTGGTGATAAATCAACGAATCAACCGGATCGTCTGTCGTCACAACCGTTTCAACATTTGATTTCACAATGAAATCTCTCGCACCAAATCCGTCTCCTTGCAACCTTTCATTTACTTTTTTCCAGATGATGTCTGCGCTTTCTTCATTCAACAGTTCTTCGACATCAAAATATCGTCTTAGCTCTAGATGGGTCCAGTGATAGAGAGGATTTCCAATCGTCATCGGAACGGTTTTCGCCCATGCTAAAAATTTCTCATAATCTGAGGCATCTCCTGTGATATGTGTTTCAGGTATCCCATTTGCTCTCATGGCGCGCCATTTGTAATGATCCCCGTAAAGCCATGCTTCGGTTATATTTTGGAACGTTTTATTTTCATAGATTTCTTTTGGACTTAAATGACAATGGTAATCAATAATCGGAAGGTTCTTTGCAAACTCATGGTATAGCTTTTCCGCCGTTTGACTATTTAATAAAAACTGCTCATCTAAAAAGGCTTTCATCAAACTCCCCCATCTCTTATAATGATGAAAATCAATTTGTTCACGTTAACAATTTTATTGTAATCGTTTACAAAATCGATTTCAATCCTAAAACAAGAAAAAACGATCTCCTTTAGAAAAGAAAATCGTTTTTTGGCTATTTTACAGATGGTGTTTTCTTTAGGATAATCGCAATAGTTGTTCCTTGACCTAATTCACTTTCTACTTGAATATCGCCATCGTGCAGCAAGACAAGCTCTTTTGCAATCGCCAGTCCTAATCCTGTTCCATTTGTTGGATCATTCGTATTTGTCCCTCTATAGTAACGATTAAATAAATGATCTACCGTTTCTTGCGCCATTCCGCGTCCGTTATCTTTCATTTCGATCCGAACTTCATCATTTGTTTCAGATAGAACAGCTTGAATAAGAGTACCTTTCTGGTTATGCTTCACTGCGTTTGCCAGCAGGTTCTCAATGACTCGTCTAAACCAGGCTTTATCGATCTCAAATATGACACCCTCTGTTTGATCTTCAAAGGATGACATATAATCTTCAGAAAGCGTGCTTCTTGAAAACTCGTCCATAATGGAGGCTAAAAATTCACCAAGCTCAACAGGTTTTCGATTAATAGGCAATGCACCATTTTTCAATCGATACGTGAGGTTTAAATCCTCAATCAAGGTCGACATGTATTCTGATTTCTCACGAATGACTTGTCCCATTTCCATGACTTCTTCCTTGGACCATTGGTATTGATCTGATTCTAGCATTAATCCATAGCCGTAAATCGTGCTAAGAGGCGTTTTTAGATCATGAGACAGCCCTGCGATCCATTCTTCCCTTGTGGTTTGAATTTTTCTTCGGTTTGCTTCATTCTCTTTTAACGTATTGGTGAGCTGATCCATTGTTTTAAGGATGTCCTCAAACAGCCGGTACTCCCGCTTAATACGGCCCTTTTTATTTTTACTTACAGGGATACCTTTTCTATTTGTTGGCTCCTGCAATTTATTTCTTGATAAGAAAATCAGCCAGCGGATAATGTGATAGATCGGTAGCCCATAGCGATACGAGTACCATAATGTCATAACGATAATAATCGTAAGCGCAAGACCTGCAATCAAAAGCGTTGTATATTGGTTTAAAGCCTCTGTCTCTTTATCATAAAGCTCGTCTGGACTGTATACTTTGTTTGGCACCGAAACAATCATATACAGATCTTTATTCACTCTGATATAAGACAAGTCACTTCTAAACTCCCAAGGCTTTGATTGATACTTGAGCAGTTCAACATCCGTTACGTTATTTTTCAAATTATTTTTGGCTCGGATACCTTTTAAGTATTTTCCTTCTTCATTAAACAGATGCACCGATCCATTCATTCTTTTCAAAAATTCTTTTGTTTCAACTGAATATTGAGACAATGCAGCCAGATTTTTTTCATGCTGCTTGAGATAATTGGCTACCTTTGTGCTGTTCGTTTTAAATCCATATAAGACGATAAAGCTTTCTTGATCAATCTCAATTGGCCAGAAGTACATCTTGTAATCTTTAAATTGTCTTTTTTCAAAGATCTTGATCATTTCATCCTTTTGATAGGATGTTGGAATGTTTTTAGGGAGTTGATAGCTATAGACGTTGCGTTTTTTGGAATCAATCACTTGTAGCCAGCCATCACGTTTTTCCACTGCTTGTTTGAGCTGATCATCGGCTTCCATTTTTCCATCCTCGTTAAAATAAAGCCAGCTCATGAGTGTATCTCCATCTGCCTTCGTTAAACCAGTTTCAGTCATATTCTCATAGCGCTTTTGAAAATAAAGATTTTCAGAGAATGTTTGCCCGATCGTTAGAATGACGATGACAATAAACATTTGTCCCACAAAGTGAAAGAAAAGTTTTGTTCGTAAATTCATAAACTATTGAAGAACCTTCACAGGTTGGGGAATGAACTTATAGCCCATACCACGGATCGTCACAATATATTCAGGCTGACTTGGATCTAACTCTATCTTTTCTCTCAGCTTTCGGATATGAACCATGACGGTGTTGTTGTCACCATATGACGGAACACCCCATACTTTCTCATAGATTTGATCTTTTGAAAGTACCACATTCGGATGGTCACAAAAATACTTCAGCAAGGACAAAAGCTGAGCTGAGCAAGCCGTCACCTTTCCCCTTACTTTTAACTCGGCTGCATGAGGATGGTACGAGAAATGAGCATATTCATATTGACTGTGCGCTTCTTCCTGCTCCTCCTGTAAGGAGATATAAGTTCGGTTTAAGTGCGCCTTAATTCTAGCTACTAGCTCTAACGGATTAAATGGCTTTGTGATGTAATCGTCTGCACCTTGTGCAAATCCAGTCAATTTGTCTACATCAGACGTTCTTGCTGTTAAATAGAAAATCGGTGCCTTCGTCATTTTCCTGATGTCAGGCAGAACATCAAAGCCTGACTTACCGGGCATCATCACATCTAGAAGTAAGAGGTGGATGTCCTCGTTTTTGACAATATCTAATGCTTCATCTGCATGATAGGCTTTATAAATATGTTGAAACCCTTCTTTTTTTAATACGCGTTCAACCATTTTTACAATTGCTTCTTCGTCATCTGCAATCAATATTTTTGCTGTTTCCACGCATCTCTTTCCTTTCTAGCTATGATCTCTAACCGTATATTACCATTGTCCAAAGTAAAAAAGTACCTCTTTTCTGCATAAAAGCGAAAAAAGATCAACTGGAGAAAATGGCATCAATAGGTAATACCAGAAGATGCAAAAAAACTCGGTCATATATACCGAGTTTTTGTCCATCTATTATCCGTTCACAGCTTCAAGCTTTCTTTCATGATTCATTAAGTCATATGTTAAACAGATCGGGTTATTCGTTCTCGGATCAAGCACAATTTCTGCATCGATGTGGAACACCTGACTGAGTACCTCTTTTGTCATGACCTCATGAGGTGTACCCTCTTTAATGACTTTCCCTTGATTGAGGGCAATCATGTAATGCGAAAAGCGTGCAGCATGATTGAGGTCATGAATTACCATCAGCACCGTTCTGCCCTGTTCTCTGTTTAAGCGTTCTAATAGCTGAAGGATCTCCAGCTGATGAGCAAGATCTAAATACGTCGTTGGTTCGTCTAATAAAAGCAGCTCTGTTTCCTGAGCGAGTGCCATCGCAATCCATACCCGCTGACGCTGTCCACCGGAGAGTGCTTCAATTGGCCGGTCATGAAATGCAATCATTCCCGTCTCCTCAAGTGCCCATCTGATGATTCGTTTGTCCTCATTTGATAAACGGCCAAATCCATTTTGATGCGGGAAACGTCCATATGACACAAGCTCATAAACGGTCAGACCACTTGGTGCCTCAGGCGTCTGTGGTAAGATGGCCATTTGTTTTGAAATTTCTTTTGTTGGTGTTTGATGGATCGCCTGGCCATTTAAATAAACAGCACCTTGATGGGACTTCATAATACGAGACATTGTTTTTAAAATCGTTGACTTCCCGCACCCATTCGGCCCAATTAATGTGGTCACCTTGCCTTTTGGGATGCTGATATTTAAATCGTCTACAATCAAACGGTCATGATAGCCGATACAAAGCTTTTCTGTTTCAAGTGATTTCATCTGTTATACTCTCCTTCCTCATTAGTTCGTTTTCATCAATAAGTAAATGAAGTAAGGTGCGCCTAAAGCAGAAACGACAAGTCCAACGGGCACCTCTGATGGAGCAAGTATGACACGCCCAAGTGTATCTGCAAGCAATAACAGCAGTGCACCAATCATAGCGGACGCCGGGATCATTCCTTGATGTTTGGGTCCAACTAGCTTTCTTGCGAGGTGTGGTGCCGCTAACCCTAGGAACGATATACTCCCTGCAACAGCGACACTTGCACCGGCTAATGCAACTGCAATCAGCATGAGAAAACTTCTTTCTTTATGAACTGAAATCCCTAAGCCATAAGATATCTGATCACCCAAATTCATGATATTTAAGTAGCGTGCCCTCACCATCGCTAATACAAGAAAAATCAGCATCCACGGCACGACTGATAAGACATATGTCCAGCTTGAGCCCCAAATACTTCCTGACAGCCACACAATGGCTTGGTTAAAATCATTTGGGCTCATCTTTAATTGAATGACCACAATTGCTGCCGAAAATGCAGCATTGATCCCAATACCAGTTAAAATCAATCGAACAGGCGTAATGCCCTTTTTCCACGCTAGCACATAAATGAGAAATGCAGCAAAGGCTGCCCCTGCGAAAGCGAAAAGCGGCAGTACAAATATCGTAAAATCACCTAAGTTCGACATCGAACCCTGAAAGGCAAAGATAAACAAAACAACCGCAAAACCTGCACCCGCATTTACACCTAGAATGCCGGGATCAGCTAAACCATTTTGAGAAACACCTTGCCAAATGGCACCTGATACAGCGATAGAAGCGCCAACAAGTAAAGCGATGACCATCCTTGGTAGTCTGAACTCGAATAATACAAGCTCATCCATTTCACTTCCGAGTCCAAAAAATGTTTTGAATGTATCCATCGGAGAAATCCTTATCTCTCCGGTATTTAAACTAATCAGGAACACAGCCACGATGGCTAAAAAGATCATGACCATCGTTCGTTTGTATTTCTTTTTCTTTGCCTGCTGCACCATTTCCATTTAAATTCCGCTCCTTTCACGTCTCGCTAAATATAAGAAGAAAGGAACGCCTATAATGGCTGTAATGGCACCAACTGGCGTTTCAAACGGCGCATTGACAAGCCTTGCCGCAATGTCTGCATAAATGAGCAAAATAGCCCCTAAAATAGCTGAGCAAGGGATAATCCAGCGATAGTCAACGCCGACCAAGAAACGCGTAACATGAGGAATCACAAGCCCGATAAAGCCAATAGAACCTGCAACTGACACGGCTGCACCTGTTAAAAGGATCACGACCAATATGCCAAGTACCTTGACTGTTCGTGTATATTGTCCAAGCCCTTTTGCTAATTCATCACCTAAGCTTAAAACCGTGATGGAGCGGGCAAGAATCATTGCGATGATCAGTCCTACAGCCGCAACTGGAATGATGATCTTAATATTACTCCAATTCACACCAGCCACACCGCCTGCGTACCAAAAACTCATATCTTGCGCAACATCAAATCGAATGGCAATCGCTGAGGAGATAGAGCTTAAAAGTGCGCCAACAGCCGTACCGGCTAATGCGAGCTTCACAGGAGTAAGTCCCCCTTTTGAAAGGGTTCCAACCCCAAATACAATAGAGGCGCCAAGTGCTGCACCCAAAAATGACCAAAGAATTAATGTAAAAGAAGATTGGCCTGGGAAAAAAGCAAACGCAATGGCAATCGCAAATGCAGAGCCATTTGTCACACCCATGATTTCAGGAGACGCAAGCGCATTTCTTGTCATGCCTTGCATAATGGCACCCGATACTGCTAAAAAGGCACCGACAAGTGCGGCACCAACTGTACGCGGCAGCCTCAGTTCCCTAATGATTTGATGTGAGGTTTGTTGTGAGTCAAAATGAAAGACGGCTTCCCATACCGTGTGTAAATGAATGTTTGCCGCTCCTAGCGATACTGATAAAAAAAGACCGAATGCTAAAGCAATGATTCCTATGATGACAACAGCTGCTGTACCAAAAGGCTTTGTCACAATATCTATCGCATCATCTTTAGCTGACAGCTGTTTATTCGATTGTGAGCCCAAAACCAGTCTCTTCCTTTCCGTTCATATCTATTCGTTATTAGTGATAATGATTATCAATCTCGGAGTCTAGTATATCACTTTCTTCACGTTTTGAAATCCTTGTTCTGATAAATTTCTTTATTTTCATCAAAAAACCGGGAGAATTTCACCATTTTCATTTTGGTCATAAAATAGCCGATGCATTTTTTCTTCTATCATGTTAAGATATAATCGCGAATGAGAATCATTATCATAAACAATTGAATAGGAGCGAACTTTTGTGAAAAAACGAACTGGACTTCTTTTGATTTCCTTCATGACCCTTATGATTTTTACTGCTGCTTGCGGCAGCACTTCCAATAAAGAATCGGGAGCCAAAAAAAATGACACGATCACCTATCAAGATGTAAAGGGTGAAGTGAAACTGCCTCAAAACCCACAACGAATTGTGCTTCTGGCGGAAAGCTATTACGGGGATCTCGTCACACTCGGCAAAACCCCAATTGCTGCCACTGCGCCCATCTTTAAAAACCCTTTCTATAAAGGGAAAACAGATGGAGTGAAAAATCTCGGAAAATCTCCCTCTGTTGAGAAAGTAGCCTCTTTGAAGCCAGATATGATCATTGCTTGGGGAGAAGATGAGAAATTTGATCAATACAAAAAAATTGCACCTACAGTTGCTATTCAATACAATCAATATTCCTTTAAAGACCAGCTAAAAGAATTCGGTAAAATGACAGGCACATCAAAAAAAGCAACGGATTGGATCACAAAATGGGATGCCAAAATTGCTGAAGTGAAACCAAAAGTAACAAAAGCTGTAGGAAACAAAACCGTTTCGATCGTATCACCATTCGATAAGGGCATTTACATTTTCGGTAACACTTTTGCACGCGGTGGTGAAATCATTTATGACGAGCTGAAATTAAAAGCTCCGAAGGCCGTCCAAAAAGAAGCCATTGACAGTGGTGTCGGTTATGCAAACATTTCTCTTGAAAAGCTTCCAGAATTTGCAGGTGATTATATTTTCACAAGCCCATGGAGTGGTTCAAAAAGTAATGGCGATCAAGTGTATAAAAGCAGCATCTGGGCATCACTTCCTGCTGTCCAAAACAAACGCGTATTTGAAACAGATACAGTCGGTTACTTCTTTAATGACCCTGTGTCACTAGAAGGTCAGCTCGAATTTATTGTGGATCAATTAACATCTGCCTCATAAAAAAATACGTTTCTCCAATGCTGGAGAAACGTATTTCTTATACTGTACCTTTGGCAAATTTTTTGGACATGAATGGGTATAGTAAAATGCCAACTAAAAACAATCCAATACCAAGACCAAATGTTTTTAGATCAGCTGTGCCTGAAATAATGACCCAAGCAGAATACCCCATAGCCACAAGCGCAATGATCCCGTCTCTTGTCCGGTTTCCTTTTTGGAGCTCATATGTGTCACCTTGCATGATGACCTTAAAGCTGTAGATCGACGACACGATATACGGAATGAGATACGCAAGTGTCGCTGATGTTGTTAAGAAAGTAAAGGCTTCATTAATCGTACGTGACATGACTGAGAAAATAAACAGCTGAGACATGATATTTGTGACAGTCAAAGCAAAAACAGGGCTCCCCTTTTTGTTTGTTTTCGCAAACACTGCTGGGAAATCGCCAGCTTTTGCTGCTTGATAAGGGACTTCAGAACCAAGCAAAATCCAGCCAAGCATCGAACCAAATAAACAAATGATCGCAAGAAGTGCCATGACAATTCCGCCAGCCGGTCCGATAATCAGCTGAAGCACGTCTACGAATGGTTTATCAGAACCTTGCAATTGATCATGCGGCAGAACGCCCATTGTAATCAAGGTAATAATCATATAAATAGACAGTGCAATTAAAAGTCCTGTAATCGTCGCACGTTTGACATCACGTTGCGAGGAGGCTCTTCCTGATAAAATGACAGCAGATTCAATGCCGATAAATGCCCATAGTGTGGAAATGGCCGCATGATGAATTTGGCCTCCAAGTCCGAGCACTCCTTCACCACTTGCTGCTTCAACAGGGAAGTAATAATGTTCAAATAATGCTGTTTGGAATGCAAATAAGCCTGCGACAATAAAAAGGACGAATCCAAGCACCTTTGAAAAGGTCGTAATAAAATTCAGCTTACTTGCTGCGCTTAAGCTTGTAATTAAAATCGTATGAGTCCCCCATAGAAGGATTGTACATACGATAAACGTTGTGAGCTGACCAAGTGTGATCGATTCTTTTCCAAAAGTAAAGACCTCCGTTTTCACGGTTAAAATTGGGAAAAAGGTTGTTAAATAACCGGCTAGGCTTGTGATAATGGCGACATTACTAATCCAGCTTGCCACCCAATATCCCCAAACCATTGTAAAACCGGCTGCTTTTCCTTTTTTCGGATCCTTAAAAAGCGCTCTTGCATAGCTTTGTGGTCCAGCTGTCAGCTGCGGTTTATGAATGGACAAATGTCCAAACACAAAGGCAATCATCAGTACGCCGCCACCTGTGACAAGCCATGCCATCGTCACACCTAAAGGACTTGCATGCTGGGCAAGTGTACTAGGCAGCATAAAGATGCCTGAACCTACCATATTTCCGACGACAAAAGCCGTCAATAACCAAAAACCCCATTTTTTTGTCTGTTCCATTTTCGTACCTCCGTTATATTCACTTTGGACCAGACCCGGCAGTATCTTCATTGATATATTTGTGAAGCAATGACTTGCATTCTTTATGTTCATGTTGGGTCACTTTCTTACCAGCATACCCTTTTCTTAGGCAATCAGAACATAAAAAAAAGCCTGAACAAAAGTCCATGCTTTTCAAAACATACACCTTGATCTCCGGATAGCCCTCCACGCTTCAAAGACGTGGCAGTCCTGCATTTGTTCAATGCAGACCCAGCATAAAGAAAGTTGGAGCTCTCTCTACACTTCGGCGCTGATGCCTTTTTTCTCATGATCAACGATTCCATCTCTCCCATGAGTGACTCATCATCCGCGCAACCTCTACCTCACTGAGACATAGCGTGAGGATTTCTATTCATTTTTACTACACGAAGATTATCAAACATTCTCATATCTGTCAAAGGGAAAAACATAGAAAAAAGGCAGAGAAATGATTCTCCGCCTTTCTGTCAGCTTATTGATGGTTGTTTTTCTTCTTTTGGACAGCTTCCTGAAGCGGATCGCCTGCTAGTTCTTTACTTGCTTCTTCTAACAGCTGATCTACCTGCTGATGGTCTTTCTCGCTTTTCGCCTTTTTATCCTTTTGGAAAAATGACATCGCTATTTACCCCCTTTTCTTAAAATGCCTTTGCCTGTTTAATTTGTGCTACAGCGCTCAGCATTATACAAAGAGGAGCGGTTCATTCATCGTGAAAGGTCTGTCTCATTTTTTGCAAATATGTTAGAAAGGTTTTTAAGTCTTCCTCTGTGAAGTCTGACATCATATGCTGAATTACCTTTCCAAAAAGACGTGTATGCTTTTCGTAAATAGCCAGCCCTTTTTCCGTGGCTTCTAGCCGGACAAGGGAATGATCGTCCTTGTCCCTTTCTCTCTGAATGTAGCCTTGCTCACATAATTTATTGAGGGCAATAGAAGCGGCACCTGGGTTGAGAGAGAGTCTTTGTTTGAGCTCTTCAGCATGTGATACTTTTCCTTGTATCAATATAGAAAGAGCATATATCTGTGGAGGCGTGATGTCTTTTTCTAACTCAAGTAACTTGCGGTTTAATTTACGGCTGACTTCATAATGTACAAGAACAATTTCTTTTAAAATGTCTGCATTACTCATCCGAATCGCATCCTTATCGTTAGTGTCAACATGACTTCCTTCTTATTATAGAATGTTTTTCCAAACAGCCAACTATTTTATCCCATTTTTCTTTAGAAATAAGCCTTGCTGAATGGATTCACCCTTGATATAGTGAGTACTTGAACAAAAAACAGAACAGGAGTACGCATCATGACAGGAAAAACACATATTATGGGCGGAATTGCCGCCTCCACAGCCGTCGCCTATTATTACGGATTCGAACCAGTGACGATGGCTGCTGCAGGATCAGTAGGTGCCCTCATCCCAGATCTATGTCATACAAAAAGCAAAATCGGCAGGAAATTCCCGCTCCTTTCCACACTGATCAGTAGTGTGTTCGGGCACCGCACCTTTACACATAGTTTATTATTTCTGCTGATCATTTATTTTATTGCGACAACATACATTCCAAATGACAGCCTCAGTACCGGGTTACTAGTTGGGATGGCAAGCCACCTCATCCTTGATGCAGGCACAGTGAACGGTATTAAGTTTTTGTTCCCCGCAACCATAAAAGTACGTCTCCCCTTTTATGTCAAAACAGGCAGCACAGGAGAACAAGTCGTACTAGCTGCTCTGACCATTGTCACCTGCTATTACATGGCTGTCATTTGCGGAATATCCATCCCATTGCCGTTTTAGAAAAAGAAAAAAGAGTTTTGCAAAAAAGCAGGATATGAATTGATCATTCCTCATTTTTTTAGTAGTTTTAAGATAAGTGTTTTTGCCTTGCAGCTGAATACAGAATGGTGAGGAGCTACATAAATGAAAGCGTTTTTCAAAAATCACTGGTTTTTAGTGTACTCCATCCTCTTTATGTGGATGAAAACATACATCATTTATCAATTCGGATTTCATATACGAACGGCCAATCTGTTTCACGAGTGGCTGCTTTTGATCAATCCACTTAGCTTTTTGCTCCCTTTGTTTGGGATTGCTCTTTTCTTAAATGAAACGAAACAAAAGGTCTTTTTATTGACCACAAATTTTATTTTGACAGCCATTTTGATATCGAATACGATCTTTTACGGTTTTTATATTGATTTCATTACCATTCCTGTCTTATTTCAAGCAAAGAACATGGGAGATATGGGCAGCAGTATGACTGAATTGTTTCATCCGCTATTTATACTCATGCTGATTGATTTTGTTGTGCTGGCATGGCTCTTAAAACGGAAACCGTTATCACCAAAAGCGTCTTTTAAGACGATCAAAACATACTATGTGGTTTGCTGCAGTTTTCTATTGTTCCATGTCAGCTCAGCCATGATGGATCACCCTCGATTTTTGACAAGCTCATATGATCGAGAAGTCATTGTACGCAACCTTGGGCTGTTTCAATTCCATTTGTATGACGGTGCCGCTCAAACAGCACGTATTGGTCAAAAAGCCTTTGCTGACGAAGATACACTTTCAACAGTGGCAAACTACACAAAAGCTGATTACAGTGCTCCGAATGAAGACTACTTTGGACTTGCTAAAGGCAAAAATGTCGTGTTCATTTCACTTGAATCAACGCAGCAATTTGTCATGAATCAAAAGGTGAATGGACAATATATCACACCATTTTTAAATCAACTTGCCAAAAAAAGCTTCTATTTTGATGAATTTTATCAGCAGACAGAGCAAGGCAAAACGTCGGACTCAGAGTTTATCGTCGCAAACTCCCTTTATCCATCTAGCAGTGGCGCTGTCTTTTTCACAGCGAGTGACAACGAATATGACACACTGTACAAGCAATTGAAAAAAGAGAATTATCAATCCGTCCAATTTCATGCGAATAATAAAACGTTCTGGAATCGTGATGTGATGTATGAATCTCTTGGGATTGACCGCTTTTATGATGTCGATTCATTTGATGTCAATGAACAGAATTCGACTGGCTGGGGCTTAAAGGATATCGACTTTTTTGACCAATCCATTGATTATTTAAAAAAGCTGAAGGCGCCTTATTACAGCACGTTTATTACCTTAACCAATCACTTCCCATTTGAAATTGATCCAAAGGATCAGTTCATTGATGAATACGATTCGACTAGCACCATTTTAAACCGCTATGTGACCACCGTCCGCTATCAAGATGAAGCCATCAAAAGGTTCTTTGAACGAATGAAAGAAGAAGGACTATATGAAAATACAATGTTTGTCCTGATGGGAGACCACTATGGCATTTCAGAAGCACATCATGAGGCAATGGCAGAGCTACTGAAGCAGGATGAAATCACACCGTTTGATGCGGTTAAACTGCAGCGGGTCCCTTTTTTGATTTACATTCCTGGGGTGACAGACGAGGCCCCTCAAACCATTTCTGAAACAGCCGGTCAAATGGATGTCAAACCGACACTTCTTCATTTACTCGGCATTGAATCAAAAGATGCCATTCAATTTGGAAATGACCTTTTCTCCAATGAGCGTACACCGTTTGCTGTGCTAAGAAATGGAAACTTTATTACGGATGATTATCTTTATACAAAGAACACGTGCTATGATCAAAAAACAAAACAACCTGTTGAAGAAGATGAAGTATGCCAGCCTTATATAGAAAAAGCCAATAAAGAGCTGTCTCTATCAGATAAAGTGATCAACGGGAACTTACTACGTTTTTATCAGCATTAAAAGCTGCCCTCTGGCGGCTTTTTCTTTTCTCTTTTCCTGAAAACCTATGAATGGTCAAATAAGTTTGATTATAATAAAGGATACACATGATGTTGAATGATAAAGAGGTGTGATCATGAAATATTTATTCTTAACCTACGTCACCATCTGTTTGCTCCTGACTGGGTGTCAAACGGAGTCGACGTCATCAGATCAAAGCAAAAAAACAGAACTTGTGATTTCAGCGGCGGCAAGCCTGCAGGATGCTTTGAAAGAGATTGAATCTGCCTATGAAGATGATCATCCAAACGTGAAACTCACGAATAATTTCGGGTCATCAGGTGCATTGAAGCAGCAAATCGCTCAAGGAGCAAAAGCGGATCTCTTCTTCTCAGCAGCTGAAGAGCCTTTTGATGACCTTGTTCAATCTGGCGACATCGATCAGGATCATACAAAGGATGCCATACAAAATGAGCTTGTTCTCATCGTGCCAAAAGAAGGTTCCTCTTCTATCAAAACCTTTCGCGATGTTCAGCACATAAAAGGAAAGATAGCGCTTGGCACACCTGAATCTGTTCCTGCTGGTACATATGCAAAAGAGATTTTCACAAAACTGAATATATGGGACCAAGTGAAACAAAACGCTGTCTATGGCAAGGATGTTCGTCAAGTATTAAACTATGTCGAAACAGGAAATGTGGAAGCTGGTGTCGTGTATAAGACGGACGCGCTCGTTTCTCGCAAAGTAAATATAGTAGATGAGGCAAATCAGGACATGCATTCCCCCATCATTTATCCAGTTGGCATTGTCAAACAGACCGAACATATGAAGGAAGTGAAAGCATTTTTTCAATATCTCCAATCAGATCCAGCCGCAGCGATTTTTAAAAAGTACGGCTTTCAAGTGAAATAATGCCGATGCTGACCGAAGATTTTCTTTCACCTATCTGGCTGTCCGTACAAGTGGCTGCTTTCAGCGGGTTATTGGCTGTCGTTTTAGGAACGTCCATTGGTTTTTGGATGGCGCGTACATCTTTCAAAGGGAAAATGATCGTGGAAACGCTCCTCATGATGCCGCTTGTCCTGCCGCCAACGGTCGTAGGATTTCTGCTGCTCGTCGTGTTCGGGAAGCACAGTGTGATTGGACAAGCCATTGAATGGATCTTCCATCAGCCTGTCATCTTCACTTATTGGGCAGCGGTCATTGCATCGACGGTTGTCGCATTCCCACTCATGTATCAATCAGCGAAAGCTGGTTTTTCTACGATTGAGTCAGACATTGAAGGTGCTGCAAAAGTTGATGGTGCGCATTCTTTCCAGGTCTTTGCCTATATTACCGTCCCACTCGCACTGCCATCTCTTCTCTCTGGTGCGGTTCTAAGTTTTGCAAGGGCCTTAGGAGAATTTGGAGCGACTTTAATGTTCGCTGGCAACATTCCTGGGAAAACGCAAACCCTCCCAACAGCCATCTATGTGGCGATTGATTCTGGACGAATGGAACTTGCGTGGGCTTGGACCATTTGTATTGTGATCCTGTCTTTTCTCATGCTGTTGGCTGTGCGCCGAAGCATGAATTAAAAAATCCCCTTCTCAAAGAGAGAAAGGGGATTCAGATTGTTGACAAAGGGCTAAAATGAACTTGATTTTAGCCCTTTGTCTTTTTTCAGCGTGATAGAAAACCTTTGCTAGTCTAGGAAGCACCAGTACTCACTGACAAAATATGCGAGGGTTTGTCTACACGCAAAGGGGATTTTATATTTATTCAAACCCAACCGTCATCGTTTCTGGATTAGACCCGACACGTTCGTTATTATTAAGTGCATTGATTTTTTCCATGTCTTCTTGTGAAAGCTCGAAGTCAAAAATGTCGGCATTTTGTTTAATGCGTTCTTCATTGATTGATTTTGGAATAGTGACAACGCCGCTTTGCAGATCCCAACGCAAGATCACTTGAGCCACAGATTTGTTGTATTGTGCTGCAATTTCCTTTAATACGTCATGATCCAAAAGCTTTCCTTGCATCAGCGGAGACCATGCTTCAATTTGAATGCCTTTTTCTTTCGCATATTGTCGTAATTCGACAAGTGTCAGTTTTGGATGAAACTCTACTTGGTTCACCGCTGGAACAACCTCTGCATCTTTTAACAGCTCTTCTAAATGCTGCACGTAGAAGTTGCTGACACCAATCGCTCTTACTTTTCCATCTTTATAAAGCTTCTCAAGCGCACGCCATGTCTCTTTAAATGTATCTGCATTTGGTCCAGGCCAATGAATCAAATAGAGGTCTAAGTAATCAAGACCGAGCCGGTTTAAGCTTGCATCGAATGCAGCGAGTGCTTTGTCATATCCTTGATCTGTGTTCCATACTTTTGACGTAATGAACAATTCTTCTCTTTTGACGCCAGATTCTTTAATGGCTTTCCCTACGCCTGTCTCGTTTTTATAAACGGCAGCCGTATCAATGCTGCGATAACCGTTTCGTATGGCTGCTTTGACGGCATCAACCACTTGGTTGCCGTCCTCCACTTTGAATACACCTAAACCAAACCATGGCATTTCTACTCCGTTATTTAGTGTTACGGTATCATTCAAGCTTTTGACCATGTTAACAACCACCTTTTCATAGATTCCATCTTTTTCATTATCTCATGTTGCGTTTGAAAACTCTATTATCAGGCGTTTCTCTTCGCTTCAATCGCTAGTAGCAAAGCACCTGTCATACCTGCCTTGTCCTCAAGTCCAGGAGAGACAATGTATGTATCAAGCGGCGGCATGTCGACATAATCATTGACATACGCAGCCAGCTTCTCTCGAATGAGCGGAAATAGCTGTTTTTGCTTCATGACGCCTCCACCCATTATGATGCGTTCTGGGCTTAATATCAGCGTGTATTGCATTAATGCCTGTGCTAAATAATCTGCTTCAAGAGACCAAACTGCTTCTTCTTCGGTAAGCTCTTTAGCCGGCTTTCCCCACCTTGCCTCAATAGCTGGTCCTGCCGCCAGTCCTTCTAAGCAAGTACCATGCGCTGGGCAGACACCTGCAAACTGATCTGATTCATGCTGCCTGACCAGGATGTGTCCCATTTCTGGATGTGAGTGACCGTGGAGAAGCTCATGTTTCACAACAGCCCCTGCACCGATCCCCGTACCGACCGTGATATAGAGACAGCTGCTTAGCCCTTTGGCGGCACCTTTTGTCAGTTCACCTAATGCTGCGGCATTGACATCTGTCGTAAAGGACACCGGTACGCCTAATTGTTTCTCCAGCTCAGGTATCAACGGGTAATGCTTCCATTCAACCTTCGGCGTATTCATGATGTAACCGTAAGAAGGATCGTCTTTCTGGACACAAATCGGTCCAAAGGAACCGACCCCTAATGCTGCAATTTCATGTTGCTGAAAAAATGGAATAAGTGATTGGATGGTTTTTCCCGGGTGCTCTGTTGGAATGGTTAATTCCTCTATGATATCCCCATGCTCATTGCCAATGGCACAGCAGAACTTTGTCCCCCCAGCTTCAATCGCTCCGTAATATGTCATCCTGCATCTCCCCCTGCTCGTCTCTTTTTTTCATCATAAAACATAGGGGAGAAGATGACAACATCATGTATTGGTCAGTAAGACTGCTTCCATGTCATTGATATACTCCCTTAAATGATGGGCAATATCACGATTGATTTCGCCATTTTCATATAAGGTTTGGATTTCATTACGAATCGTCTGTACAGCTTGGAAGTTAAGCTCTTTCTTCTTCCGGTCAAACGTACGATCCTTTTGCTGGAAGAAAGAAGGACCATGTTCACAGCGGAAAATCACTTGATTGTAAAACCCAATGACTTGATGACACGTTTGTTGATTGTCTTCGGTCATATGGTGCTTAATAGAATCCACCGCCGCTTCAGCCGTTTCCTTGCGGATTTGTTTATACGATTCCTCGTTTTCTAATATGCCGCTTGAAATACGCTGATGCGGACGCCACAATTGAAGCCATTGTAGTAAGCGTAGAAACTTCACTTTTGAGAAACGAATTTTAAAGGAGTTGGAATAGAGCATTTCCAGCTCATGAAATCTCTCCTGCAGCTCATATGCTTCTTCTTTGTCGATTTTTTCTTCCTCAATCAACTGCTGAAGTTTCATCTGTTCTGCTTTAATACCATGCAGTCTAATTTTTCTCTCTTGTTTTCTCATACCAAACTGGTACGGTTCCCGCTGAATATTTCGTAGCTTCATTCGGAAATCATTGATGAGTGCAAGGGAGACTTCTCGATTGTCCTCATTCATTCCTTCTTTTAGGGTTTTAATGGCACTTCTCAGCAGCTTCCGTTTTGCGTGCTGAATCTTTGTATCTAAGTCCACATCCACTTGCTTATCTTTTTTCTCCGATAAAATAGGCAGCAAGACACTCGCTAAAATGAGTGTACATAAAATGACGCCTGCTGCGAGGAAAATAATTAAATGGCGCTCAGGGAATGGTGAGCCGTCTGCAAGCGTAAATGGGATGGAGAAAGCACCTGCTAATGTAACAGCACCACGAACACCAGAGAATGTCATCAGCATAGAAGCACGCAGCTTCGGTTTTTTCGCGTTCTTCTTTTTCGATACACTCCAGTTCCCTGCCCAGAACAGCCATACCCATAGGAATCTGAGAATCATCAGACAGAATGTAATGATTAAAATGTAACTGATGACCTGCATATTATTAAAGGCTTCATCTTGGAAAATGACAGTCGATACATCAGGAATTTGTAACCCAAGTAAAACGAAAACAAGGCCATTTAAAATAAATAAAATAATATTCCAAGTGTTTGAAGAAGCAATTTGCAGTTTTGCTAAATTCGCTTCCATTCGGTCTTGCTCGATGGCATGTGTCACACCACCGGCAACAACGGCTAAAATGCCGGATACGCCAATTTCTTCCGCTGCTAAATAAATCACAAACGGCGTGAGGATTTGCAGGATGATGTGCATTGTGACATCGTCCATGCCTAAACGGCGGAGAAAATAGCGGAAACGAATGATAAAAAACGACAGAATAAATCCGGTCAATAATCCGCCAGCAGCAATAAGAACAAAACTAAAGGATGCCTCTGCAATGGAAAATGCCCCTGTAACCGTTGCAGCAATAGCAAATTTAAAGGCAACAAGTCCTGACGCATCGTTCATCAGGCCTTCGCCTTCCAGCAGTCTCATGATCCCCTTCGGCATATTCACACGGCTGGAAAGGGCACTTACAGCAACGACATCTGTCGGTGATAAAATCGCTGCAAGCGCAAATGCAGCTGGAAGTGGTATGCTTGGAATCATCCAATGGATGGTATATCCTGCGACAATAACTGTCGCAAATACGAGCCCTAAAGCTAATAGAAGAATGGGTGCTCTTAATTTCCACAGCTCGTCCCTTGGGGTACGCTTCCCATCATTAAATAACAGCGGTGCAATGAATAAAACGAAGAATAGCTCAGGATTTAAAGAAATATGTAAACCTGAAGGAAAAGCTGCGACCAATATCCCTAAACCCACTTGGATTAATGGAACTGGAATAAAGGGCAGAAAACGATTGATAATATTAGATGATGCAATGAGTGCTAGTAGTACGAGCACTGCCAAAAATATCTCCACTAGTACATGTCCCTCCCATTTCATTTTTTCCGTCATGTTTTGCTTACATGCAAAGATGTGTTCATTTCTTTCTGATCCATCCGTTCGGTCATGAGCGTTTCTTTAGTATCCCGCAAAAAGCGAAACCAACACATAACAATCCATCTAGGCAAAAAAAGACTGAATCTACATATTCAGTCAAATGACAACATTTTCATCTCATGTATTGTTCCAATGATGAATAAAGAACCTACTTTTATTTTACACGAAAACAGCTTGACCTGCTGACATCAAGCTCGAATAACACATAAAAAAAAGAGCGACACATCGCCCTCTTTTCGTTTTACCCTTTATTTAAAAAATAAGACCTAGCGGGAAGCCGCCATTTGAATAAGTAGGAACAAACCCTGCATATGACGAGGATGACAAACAGCAGATATAAAGCAAGCTCTCCTTGCGCTAAGCCGAGTCCGACGAGTAAGCCGCCTAGGGCTGCCCATACTGCGTAAATCTCTGCTTTTAGCACAAGTGGCTTTCGTCCTGCTAATAAATCTCGCACAATGCCGCCGCCGCTTCCAGTCAAAATGGCTGCCACAATGACCGCACTGAGCGGGAGCTCTCTTTGTACAGCAAATAATGCACCTTGAATCGCAAAGGCTGCTAAACCGATCGCATCCGAGAAATTCCCCCACGTGCTCCAGTGCTTGAGCAAAAGCTTTGGAAATAGAAACACGATCGTAATGGATACAAGGGCAATGGTAAACATTTTGCCCTGCGACCATAAAGCAGACACCGGAAGACCAATTAATAGATTCCGAATCGCTCCACCGCCAAATGCTGTGACAATCCCTAAAATGTACACACCAAGAATATCGTACTCTTCTTCCATTGCGACAATCGCACCACTAATGGCGAATGCCACAATGCCAATAATACTTAACACTTCCCATGCCATTTTCCGCTTATCTCCTTACCATTGTCTGATCATCTAACACTCTCCCCTTAATGTATATCTGACACAAATGAAAAGCAATACAAATTTTCTTTAAATTTTACCTTTTTGCAAAAATAAAAAATAGCCTGCTTTTAAGCAGGCTCAGATTGTTGACAAAGGGATAAAATGATCTTGATTTTAGCCCTTTGTCTTCATTTCAGCGTGATAGAAAACCTTTGCAGTCTAGGAAGGACGAGTACTGGCGCGGAGCGAATTTGACATTCGTGAGCA
>NZ_JBQEOD010000003.1:404528-412334 GCF_052044955.1 Bacillus sp. 22446 | reverse complement strand
CGCGGAGCGAATTTGACATTCGTGAGCACCAGCACGCAGGACTGACAAAGAATGCGAGGGTTTGTCTACACGCTGATAGCCTGCTTAAAAGCAGGCTATCTCCTCAATCTTCTTTTGCATTTAAAAGCAGCATACTAATGATGATCAGAATAAATGCAATGAGAGCTAAGAGTGGAATGGTGATAAAACCAAACCAGTTCAGATAATCAACGGAACAAGGAATACCGCTTAGACAAGGACGAATCGATGCAAAGCCTGGAATCTTTTGTTCCATATAATGATAGATGGAAAAGCAAGCACCAATCCCGGCCAAAGGGAGAACGTAGTACTTCACTTTGACATCACCACGGAATGTAGCAATTCCAAGTAAAAGCACAAGCGGATACATGAAAATGCGCTGAAACCAGCACATATCACATGGAATAAACTTCTTTACTTCGCTTAAATACAGGCTGCTCATCGTCGCCACAATCGAGACGATCCAAGCGCTGTATAAGTAAATCAGTTTATTCTTCATGATTTTTTCCCTTTCAGCTCTTGATCAATTAATTCTTTGATTTCATCATAGTCATAAAAGTTTTGGACTTGTTTATTGTTAATGAAAATAGTTGGTGTTGCATTTACTTTGTATTGATTCACCAGCTGATCATCTGTGTTCAACTGTGGCTGATATGTTTTCTTTGATAGGTTATCTTTCAGCTTGTCCGTATCAATTTTCGTTGTCTTCTTCGCCAATTCGGTGAGCTTTGCTGGCGTTACCCATTCTGCTTCACTATCTGGTTGTGCGTTGTAGACCGCTTCATGAAATGCCCAGAAGTTTTTCGGATCTTCTTTCCACACTTCTTCAGAAGCCAGTGCTGCTAATACCGCACCGTCCCCATGAACAGGCAGTGGTAAGTTAATAAATGAGAAGGATACATCGCCATTATCTATGTAGTCTGCTTTCAATTTTGGGAAAATGTCAGTCTCAAATGATTTACATGATGGACATTTGTAATCCCCAAACTCGACAACTTGCACTTTTGCCTTTTGATCTCCCATGACAGGCTGTCCTTTAATAGACGGCTTACTGTCGACTGTTTGTGCTTCTTGGCTGTTGTTGTTACCGATCACAACGAAAATACCTATGAGAAGAGCTGCAATGATGGTTAATATAACTGCAAACTTGATGGATGAAGATTGATTATTTTTTTTACTCACAAAAGCACCTACCTTATCTTTTTCATTCATTCCTTTACAAAGAAAAAGGATAACAGCTCAGGAAAATGCCATTATCCAACTTCTTCTATTTTAACAAGAGGGGGTCTATTATGAAAGACGCTATTCATGAATTTTTCCTTACAATTTTATTTCATGACCCTCATCGCATTTAAAACAGCCAGAACAGTAACACCAACATCCGAGAAGACGGCTTCCCACATCGTTGCAATACCGAATGCACCAAGTATGAGGAAGACGGCCTTCACCCCAAGAGCAAACGCAATATTCTGCCATACGATGGCTCTCGTTCTTTTAGCGACAGCAATAGCTTCCGCTACCTTCGATGGCTGATCTGTCATAATCACAATATCAGCCGCTTCAACTGCTGCATCTGAACCAAGTCCACCCATGGCAATACCTATATCCGCTCTTGCCAAAACCGGCGTATCGTTTATGCCGTCACCAACAAACAATAATTTGTCTTGAGATGCTTTTTTCTCATACATGTCTTCGATTTTGGCGACTTTATCCTGTGGCAATAATTCAGTGTGAACTTCGTCAATGCCGATCTGTTGTGCGACTGCATTTCCTACTTGCGCAGCATCCCCTGTAAGCATCACGGTTTGAATGCCCGCAGCTTTTAGAGAAGATATCGCTTCAACTGCATCGTCTTTTACTTCATCTGCAATCAAGATAGATCCCGCAAACTCACCGTCTATTGCTAAATACACAACCGTTCCGCTTCGTTTTTCTTTTTCAAAAGCAATGCCCTCTCGTTCCATCAGGCGATGGTTACCTGCCAATACATGAGCTCCGCGAATTGTCGCTTTGATCCCATGACCCGCAATATCCTCGTAAGATTCGATCTGGCTCTCATCAAGAGACGCTCCGTAAGCCGCCTTAATCGATTCTGCAATCGGATGCGAAGAATGCGCTTCTGCCAGCGCTGCAAAAGAAAGCAATTCCTCTTCTGACCATTTCTCATTCACTGCTTCGATATGAGTGACTGTAAAGTTCCCTTTTGTCAAAGTACCTGTTTTATCAAACACCGCATAGCGAACAGAGTTCAAGGCTTCTAAGTAATTACTGCCTTTCACTAAAATGCCTCGTTTTGATGCGGCACCAATTCCGCCAAAGAAACCTAATGGAATGGATACAACGAGAGCACATGGACACGAAATGACAAGAAAGACAAGTGCCCGGTACACCCAATCAGACAATTGAGCTGATGGGATGAGAAGCGGTGGTACAAAGGCAAGCAATAAAGCTAGCACGACCACAGCAGGTGTATAATATTTAGCGAACTTTGTGATAAAGTTTTCTGTCTGCGCTTTACGGCTGCTTGCATTTTCGACTAAATCCAAAATCTTCGTAACCGCTGACTCACTGAGCTCTTTTTGCACTTCAATTTCAAGAATACCGTTTTGGTTCACAAATCCAGCAAGCACTTCTTTTCCTGCTTCCACATCTCTTGGAACAGACTCCCCAGTTAGTGCAGAGGTATCCACAAGAGAATAACCGTCTATCACACGTCCATCCAAAGGAATTTTTTCACCTGGTTTAACGACAATACGGTCACCAGCTTTGACTTCTTCCGGCTTTACCTTTTTTGTTTCTTGCCCCACTTTGAGGTTTGCGTATTCTGGACGGATATTCATTAATTCGCTAATTGATTTTCTAGAGCGATTCACAGCTGCCCCTTGGAACAGTTCTCCAATTTGGTAAAACAGCATGACTGCCAGTGCCTCAGGATACTGCTGAATCACAAAAGCACCAACTGTAGCTATGGTCATTAAGAAGTTCTCATCAAATACTTGACCGCGCACAATATTTTTCAGTGCTTTCAAGACAACATCTCCGCCAACTAGTAAATATGCGGCGAAAAACATGATGAACTTCAGTAAGCCATTGTCAGGTATAAAATAAGCCGCCGTTCCAATGACTGCACCACCAATTAATTTCAGTACAATCATTTTTAAATTTTTTGTTCCATGATCGTGATCGTGGTGATGTCCTTCTTCTTTTGGTGATACACTCACATGAGGTTCAATGGACTGAACGGTTTTTTCAATACGCTTTGACATCGTTTCTTGTGCATCAGCATGTGTCACAGTTAATGTACCCGTCGCAAAATTAATTGAGCAGGCTTCAACCCCTTCGAGTTTGCTGACACCTGTTTCAATTTTACGTGCACAGTTTCCACAATCGAGACCGCTTAATACGTATTCATCCTTCATCTTTTTCATGTTCTCACCTTTTTCTATATAAGTAGCCTTCCCTGATTCAATCAAACCTATCAGCTGCTGTAGATATTATATATGAGCACATATTCATATATTGAATTACCCTTATTATATGAGGAGTTCTTACAAACTGTCAATCATTTATAAGCAAATGTTTGAGATTTTTCGTATTCAAGGATGTCACGTGAATTTTCAATAATCCATGCTCATGTCCCCTCTTCGTTGCATAACATAAAAACGATCGCTTGATGGGAATATTCAGCATTTCTCTTTACAAAAGAAGGACATACGATTAGAATAAGATAAAAGTTTCCTTAAGGAAACAAATTAGCGTCAGAGAATCATTTCATCCTTTAGTCAAAATTATTAAATGTATGCATATATTTTTAGGAAACGCAATTGATGATCGAAAGGGGCCTTAAGAGATGTCATATGCTTTAACAATCGACCGCCTGTATGTCTCATACCACGGACAGGATGCACTAGAAAACGTCTCTCTTTCCATACAGGAAGGAACGATGACTGGAATCATTGGTCCAAATGGTGCTGGTAAATCGACTTTATTGAAAGCATGTTTGGATTTAATTGAAAAGGATCAAGGCGACATTCGTTTTTTTGAACAACCCTTTAAACAAGTGAGAAAACAGATCGCCTATGTACCGCAAAGAAATGATCTAGACTGGACGTTTCCTATCCATGTACTGGATACCGTACTGCTTGGCACATACCCAAAGCTCGGACTAATCAAACGACCGAAAAAAGAAGACCGTGCCTATGCGTACCATTGCTTAGAAAAAGTCGGAATGCAGGACTTTGCCAAAAGACAGATTGGGGAATTATCTGGCGGTCAGCAGCAGCGTGTCTTCCTTGCGCGAGCACTTGCTCAAAACGCACAGCTCTTTTGTTTAGATGAACCGTTTGTCGGAATTGATATGGCAAGTGAAGAAACGATGATCGGCATTTTGAAGGAATTACGAGATGAAGGAAAAACCATTCTGGTCGTCCACCATGATTTAAGTAAAGCCGATGATTACTTCAGCCATCTCGTTCTTCTAAATAAGAAGCTGGTCAAAGCAGGCCCTGTCCATGATATTCTTCGTCCTGAGGTCATGCTCCAAGCATACGAAACACAGCTGCCATTTTTAAAATCAGCAGGAGGAGACGCGTAATGGAATTCTTAACCGGACTTTTTGAATATGCGTTTTTACAAAAAGCGTTATTTACATCCGTTATGGTAGGGATCATCTGCGGCGTCATTGGCTGCTTTATCATATTACGGGGAATGGCTTTGATGGGAGATGCGATTTCACACGCTGTACTTCCAGGTGTTGCCATCTCTTATATGCTCGGCATTAACTTTTTCTTTGGTGCGGTTCTAACTGGTGTACTGACAGCCATCGGCATCGGATATGTCAGTCAAAACAGCCGCATTAAAAATGATTCTGCCATCGGGATCGTATTCACTGCTTTTTTTTCCATTGGGATCATTTTGATTACATTTTTGAAAAGTTCCAGCGATTTATATCATATCTTGTTTGGAAACGTACTAGCCGTTCGTTCATCTGATATGTGGATCACGCTTGGCATCGGCATTTTCATTTTGCTGGCTGTCATCGTTTTCTACAAAGAACTGCTCATTAGTTCATTTGATCCAGTGATTTCTTCGGTTTACGGTTTACCGAATCGCATGATCCATTATTTCCTCATGACCTTATTGACCTTAGTGACCGTGGCATCCCTGCAAACTGTAGGTATTATTCTTGTTGTTGCAATGCTTATTACACCAGCTGCCACCGCTTATTTACTGACAGACCGGCTATGGATCATGATTTATTTATCTGCTTTTTTTGGAGCAGTTTCAGCCGTCGTAGGACTTGGGCTCAGCTTTACGTATAACTTGTCGTCTGGTGCTTCCATTGTGCTGGTCGCGACCATATTATTCGGCAGTGCCTTTATCTTTTCACCGAAACAAGGGATATTGTGGAGATCCTTAAAATCGAAGCGAAAACGAACACAGTTAAAAAAGGAAGCGTCTATGTAAAAGGAGGACATATATGAAGAAGGTATTAGCAATCCGTTTGGCCGCAGTATGTATTGCCCTTTTGGTCATCGCAGGCTGTTCTACTCAGCAAAAAAGTTCCGGAAAAGATGACGGTACATTAAAAGTTGTCACGACCTACTCCATTCTTTATGACATTGTGAAGGAAGTAGGCGGACAGCATGTCTCTATTCACAGCATTGTTCCCATTGGTACAGACCCACATGAATTTGACCCACTGCCAAAGGATGTTCAGTATACGACGGATGCAGACCTTGTTCTATCTAATGGCTTGAACCTTGAAACAGGGAATGGCTGGTTTCAAAAACTGCTTGAATCGAGCGGCAAGGACGGAGCTGATGCACCTGTAGCCGAGCTGAGTAAAGGCGTCAAAGTGAAGCATTTGTCTTCAAAAGGGCTTGAAAGCCAGCAGGACCCACACGCATGGCTGAATGTCGAGAATGGGATTCTTTATGCGCAAAATGCCAGAGATGCACTCATTCAAGCAGATCCTGAGCATAAAGAGGATTACGAGAAAAATGCTGAAACCTATATCAAAAAGCTTCAAACGCTTCACGATGAAGCAACAGACAAGTTTGATCAACTCCCAAAAGACAAAAAACTCCTTGTCACAAGCGAAGGGGCATTCAAATATTTTGCGGATGCGTATGGACTGAAAGCTGGCTACATTTGGGAGATCAACACAGAAAGTGAAGGAACACCTGGACAAATGAAGCGCATCATTCATTTTGTTAAAGACCATCAAGTTCCTGCCCTTTTTCTTGAAACAAGTGTAGATAAGCGCAGCCTTGAAAGCCTATCTGAGGAAACCGGAGTTCCGATTAAGGGGAAAGTATTTACGGATTCTATTGGCAAAGAAGGTGAAGATGGGGACAGCTACTATAAGATGATGAAATGGAATATTGACACCATTTATAAAGGACTGTCATCATAAGAAAAGACAGGTGGAGTAAATCCGCCTGTCTTTTTTGTCAACCTGCTATATTTTCTGGGTGTTTTTTCGGCCAAATGACGTAGCTGATGCTAATGATGAAATCAATGGTTAAGACCATCCCCCACACACTGACAAGCTGCATCAGAGATTCCGTTCGTTCTGGTGCTTGGATGAGATAGGTCAATCCATATAATAGCCCCGCTCCGATGACATAAGAGATGAAATGACGCGTCCAGCCCACCATTTCATACAAAGACCGCTCCTTCCCGTACTTTGGTTTCCCCTTTGGCTTAGGACCACCTGCAAAACGATAAGCAAACCGGGCATCCGCCCATTTCACCATTTGATGTCCAAAGGCCAGACTCACACCAATATAGACAGCCGCAAGCCCGTGAATGACGCTCGCCACAGCCCCTTGCTTTAAATCTATATAAGTAGCCGCAAGAAGGATGAGATCTAAAACCGGCGTACAGACAAGAAAGAAAGCACCCCATTTTTTCTGTTTAAACACATAACGCAGTGTTAAGCCCATAAGAATAAACAACCAAAAACCAATTTCACAGGCCACAATCAATAAACCGACCAATTTCCCCACATCCTTTTTAACACGATTGTATTAAATAAAAAATAACACAACTGTGTTAAAAAAACAATAGCTGTGCTAAAATCAAGGTATGCCAAAAATCGTCGATCACCATAAACAAAAACAAAAGGTCGCTCAAGCTGCTATGAGAGTGATTAAACAAGAGGGATTGGAAAACGCTTCTGTACGAAAAATAGCCGTTGAAGCTGGCATTTCAGCCGGCTCTATGCGTCATTATTTTTCCACACAGCAAGAATTATTTCTATTCTCCATGAACTTAATTCAGGAAAGAGTGAAGGAGCGAATTGCTAAGCTTCCATTAAACGGTTCAACAGAGGAAAATGTATTCACATTATTGGAGCAGGTTCTTCCACTAGACGAAGAACGAATATTTGAAATGGAGGTGTGGCAGGCTTTTACAGTCAAGGCACTGACTGAACCAGATTTACAGCCGCTCAATGCAAAGATGTATGACGAGCTTTTTCAAACCGTTCAATTTTGCTTAATGAAATTGAAAGAGGATGAGCTACTGCTAGATCATGTCGATCTTTTATTAGAAACTGAGCGGCTTTATGCGGTCATCAATGGGCTTGCGTTGAATGGAATCGTACAGCCCCATCGTTTACCGCCTCAGCTCATGCGCTCCGTGCTACAGATGCATCTTCAATCCATCACAAAAAAAGACATGCCCTCCTTATAGAGAGCATGTCTTCAGATTGTTGACAAAGGGCTAAAATGAACTTTATTTTGGCTCTTTGTCTTCTTTTCAGCGTGATAGAAAACCTTT
>NZ_JBQEOD010000003.1:0-404478 GCF_052044955.1 Bacillus sp. 22446 | reverse complement strand
GCGGAGCGAATTTGACATTCGTGAGCACCGAAGCGCAGGACTGACACCGAATGCGAGGGTTTGTCTACACGCTGAGACATGCCCTCCTTATAGAGAGCATGTCTTTTTTAATCTTCCATGAAAATACGTTTCGCCTCGTAATAGAGCACCTGTACAAATTTCTTCACATTGATACGTGTGTGCTCTTCTCTTCCACTTGTCTCTTTTGTGAGTTCACTCATTTTCTTACGCACAATGGTAAAATCGAAAAATTTTGATGCATAGTTTTCAAAGGTTGGGTGAGAAAAATCGGTTAACCCGAGCGAGGCGATGTGTTTCAATGATTGGTTGATCGCACGTCTTACCCGCTGTTCCGCTGCTTTTGCTTCTCTTGCGATGTCTGCTGTTGTAAAAGGTTCGTTTAATTTATCCTCTGTGATGCCAGTGAAAATTACTTTTAATGAAGGAAAAGAGTCGTGCTGATCGGCATGTAACGCTAAATACTGATCTGTGAAAAGAATCATATCTAGTAAATCCTTAGACCCTTTTTCGCCGACAATCCCAAGCTCCGCGAGCAAAAACTGACCTGCCTCTGCAAGACTTTTCCCACGCTGCTTCGTTTTCGTGGTCTGTCCGCGCTGCTGGAACTGCATGACCGATTTGAGCGAATGCTGAATATTTTCAATTGAGTGCTCTAAATGCAGACGTTCAATCATGAGGTGGAGCACACTTAAGACCTCTACCCGATTGATCGGTTTTGTCACATAATACTCGACACCGAGCGTATATGCATGGCCGATGAGTTCCTTTGTTTCTACCTGTGACAGCATTAAATATTTCCCATGAAATTCATCCTTGATCGCTCGAATCGTCTCAAGCCCGTCCCTTTCTGGCATCAGAAGATCAATACACAAGATATCAATGTGCAAATCATTTAAATAGCTCGCTGTTAATTCAGCACCATCCCCTGCTTCCCCTGCCACAATGCCAAGCTCTTCATCTTCAATGAGCTGTGCGAGTGAAGAACGAACGGCTTCATCATCATCAACAATAAAAAATCTCATCTCCCATTCCCCTCTTTTCTGCTGACTTGATCAATTGGTATCGTTAAAGTGAACATCGTTTGTTGATTTGGGATACTCTTCATTTCAACACTTCCGCCAAGCTTCTCGGCTGTGTCTTTCACATAGGAAAGACCGATACCGCTTGATGGGTTCCCGGCTTGGTCGTATTTTAAAGTGAAGCCCGGTTTAAAGATCACATGATGGTTACGCTCTTTAATGCCTGGCCCGTTGTCACTGATTTGAAAAATCACATCATTTTCTTTCCGCAAAATGGATAGTGATACCTCTCCATTCACCGGAATGGCTTCAACGGCATTGGATACAATGTTATTTAATAAAGATAGAATGGTATACACATGATAAGCAGGGTGCTGTCCTTCTTCATCATAATGAAAAACGATGTGTTTTTTAAGAGATTCCGTATAATTTTCATGGATACGAATCACAAGTCCAGCGATATGAGCAGGACTTGCATACTCCTGAAAGTTTTCCTCATGAATCAGTTTTGATAAGGCAGAAAAAATTCGCTGATTATCCTTTTTGATTTCGTGTACCTCACCTGCAATTTGCAAAGCTGTTTTTCCGAGTTTTTTTAAATCTAATGATTCCGTATCCTTTGCATGATGCAGTGATTGATACAATTGATAGGAAGTAGCTGTAATGTGCTCAGCATGTGCAAGGGTTTTATAAAAATATGTAGATTCCGTATAAAGATTCGACAGCAGCATCAACAGGTGTTCCTTTTCCTTCTTCATTTGGCGCTCTCTCGCCTGTTCTTCGTATAATCGAATCATCGTATAACAAGCCAATACGAAAAAGCTTCTGAAAATCGCCAATACAAATAGTTGAAACAGCGTTCTCACTGTTAAAATTTCATCAATGGCTCCCCTGAGTGCAATCATTTCGACTACACTTGCACATAGTTCCATGATAATCCCTGTCGCCCCAATGAGCCAAGGCTTATCACGGAAACGTCTGACCTGTAATACATAAAAAAGCGTACCATAGACGACGTAATACAGCAGGGAAGGAAATCTTAAAGAAACGGCCTCTTCCAGCGCTAAGTGGCCTGACACAGCGGTATCAAGAAGCACCCGGAATGCAAACACGGATCCCCCCGCAATGATGCCGCTTGCCCATGCCGGGAATTTTTTCATTTGAAGCAGGATAAAGAAAAAGACAACGGTTCCAAAGCTGACCCGAAAGCTATCCTCAAATGGATAAAATTTCAGCTCTCCCCCAATCGGAGTCAGAACAATGAGCATGATAATTAAATAAGGCTCTGTATTCAACCATTTTTTCAGTAGATTCAAACGCAGTCACATCCCTAATAATTGACGATAGTATACTATGTGAGCTTCAGAAAAACAAACAGTCCATGAAAAAACGCACACCGGACATTTGTCGGTGTGCGCTTCTCATGATGCCGCTTAATCTTCTAAACGATCCTTTTCTAAAAGTGATGCGCCAGCAATACCTGGTTTCGTCATTTCAAAAGGATTTAAGATGATATCAAGCTCTTCCTCTGATAACACATCATTTTGCAGACAAAGCTCACGTACAGATACGCCTGTAAGTATCGCTTCTCTCGCAATTCGTGCAGCAGCTTCATAACCAATATGCGGATTGACCGCCGTCATGACACCAGCACTCTTTTCTACATATTCTTTTAATCTAGATTCATCTGCTTTTAGGTCACGCAAGCAGTTATCGACAAAGGATTCAAATACATTTTTCATCATGCTGAGAGACTGTAGTAAGTTGAATATTAAAACTGGCTCCATGACGTTCAGTTCAAGCTGACCAGCCTCTGATGCAAGGCAGATCGTGTGGTCATTTCCAATGACTTGGAATGCCACTTGATTCATGACCTCAGGCATCACTGGGTTGACTTTCCCTGGCATGATAGATGAACCTGGCTGTCTCGGCGGCAAATGCAGCTCACCAAAGCCTGCTCTAGGACCTGAAGCCATCAAACGAATATCGTTTGCCATTTTGGACATATTCATCATACATACTTTCAGTGCAGCTGATACTTCTGTATAAGCATCTGTATTTTGCGTAGCATCGACCAAATCTTCTGCTCCAACTAACGGCAATCCGCTAATGTCAGCTAGATAACCAACGACCTGGCGAATATATTTAGGATCAGCATTCAGTCCTGTTCCAACTGCAGTTGCGCCCATATTGACTTCATATAAATGCTGTCTAGACTGCTTGATTCGTTTAATATCACGAGCAAGAACCTTTGCATATGCACTAAACTCTTGACCAAGTCTGATTGGAACAGCGTCCTGAAGATGCGTACGTCCCATTTTGATGACATGATCGAATTCTTGCGCTTTTTCTGTCATGACTTGATGCATGTTTTCCATCGTATAAAGTAGTTTTTCAATCATATTCAATGTTGAAATATGAATCGCTGTTGGGAAAACGTCGTTTGTTGACTGCGACATGTTCACATGCGTGTTTGGACTTAGCTCAGTATAAGCGCCTTTTTCCTTTCCTAGTAGTTCAAGCGCTCTGTTTGCAATGACTTCATTGGCATTCATATTCATTGAAGTGCCAGCCCCGCCTTGAATTGGATCGACAATAAATTGATTGTTCCATTTTCCTTCAATAACCTCATCTGCGGCTTGAACAATTTTTTCTCCAAGACCAGCATATAGTCGCTTTGTATCCATATTTGCAAGTGCGGCTGCCTTTTTGACAATCCCTAGTGCTTTGATGAGTTCCTCATGAACATGGTAGCCAGTAATTGGAAAGTTCTCTACTGCACGTAATGTTTGAATTCCATAATACGCTTGAGTGTCTACTTCCTTTTCACCTAGAAAGTCTCGTTCGATACGAACTTGCTTGTCCTGTAGCTTCGTCATTTGAAAAGATCTCCTTTTACGCTGCTTTTGTTTGTTGTTTTAATTCCTCAATATACTTCTTCGATTTCTCTTGATCAAACACTTTTTCCCACTTAGACATGACAATGGCTGCAAGTGAGTTACCAAATACGTTAACAGTTGTACGAACCATGTCAAGGATACGGTCGATCCCAACGATGAAGGCAAGTCCTTCAAGAGGAAGTCCCATTGCTCCAAGTGTTGTGATGACAACAACGATCGATGCACCTGGTACACCAGCCATTCCTTTTGATGTGAGCATTAAGATTAATAGTAACGTAATTTGCTCATAGATGGAAAGAGGCATGCCGTACATTTGTGCAACAAATATGGCGGCAATGGATTGATAGATGGCACTTCCATCTAAGTTAAAGGTATAGCCTGTTGGGATAACGAACGACGTGATCGCTTTCGGGCAGCCGAACTTCTCCATTTTATCCATTAGTCTAGGCAGTACAGCTTCTGAACTTGCTGTTGAGAATGCAAGAATGATTTCTTCTTTTAACACTCTAAATAGTGTAAAGACGCTTGTTCCAGCTAATTTTGCGATAATGCCAAGTACGACAATAACGAAGAATGCCATTGTGCCGTAAACGACAAGTACCAGTTTACCTAGCGGGAGAAGCGCTCCGACCCCGAATTTGATCACCGTCACACTGATGAGCGCGAATACACCAAATGGTGCAAACTTCATCACTTTATTGGTCACCCAGAACATCGCTTCGAGGATGCCCTCAAAAAATCCTAACACTGGTTTTCCTTTGTCTCCAACTGCTGCAATTCCTAATCCGAATAACACTGTAAAGAAGATTGTTGGTAATAGATCACCTTCTGCAATGGATTGGAACACGTTTGTTGGCACAAGATGCACAATCGTTTCAGAGAAACTAGCTTTTTCGGCAGAAGACTTAGATGTCTCTTCATATTTAGAGATATCGCCTTTCTCCATGTTACTCATATCAATTCCTGTACCAGGATGGAAAACGTTTGCTGCTAGCAGTCCAACTGCTAATGCAATCGTTGTCACAATTTCGAAGTAAAGAATGGTTTTTCCACCGAGTCTTCCGATGGTTTTCATATCGCCTACACCTGCAACGGCTACAATCAATGCAGCAATAACAATTGGAAGAACGATCATTTTAATTAAGTGGATGAATATATCGCCAATCGGCGTTAACACATTAATAACGGTTTCATTTTGATAAAATAGTGCTCCTACGACAACACCCAAAACAAGTGCGATGAGTATTTGAGAAGCTAACCCTAACTTTTTCATACGTGGACCCCCTTTTTTTGATAACGCTTTCTTTGTTGCCTAATCGCATCTTAACGATGAACCTACAAAAAACGACAAAAAGGAACAAAAAGAAGTGAATTTTTTATGAAAAATCTTTTAAAAGGTGGGTTTTTCCACAAAATTGTTAAAAAAAGACTTCGCTTTTGGCGAAGTCTCAGGTTGTTGAGAAAGAGCTAAAATGAACTTTATTTTAGCTCTTTGTGATAGAAATCCATTGAAGTCTAGAAAGGACGAGTACCGAAGCGCAGGACTGACACCGAATGCGAGGACTTCGCTTCTGATGAAGTCTCATGTTGCATATGATCAGCTGGCGGCTCTTGAAGAGGAGAAAGTTCGACATAAATCGCATAGCCTATCAATACAAAGGCTACATAAATCACAGCACTCAACGTCCACACCCATTTGACATTCAGCTTCATTTTGCCACACCCTCTCTGACAGGTTTCAATCGCTGTAATCTTAGTGCGTTCAGCACAACCGATACAGAACTAAAGGCCATTGCCGCTCCTGCAAGCCATGGTGCCAGGAACCCAAATGCGGCGACTGGTATGCCAATACAATTGTAAGCAAGTGCCCAAAATAGATTCTGTTTAATGTTTCTCATCGTTTTTCTGCTAAATTCAAGTGCATCTGCAATGGCATGGAGATCTCCAGTCATGAGCGTAATATCTGCCGCTTCCATGGCAACATCTGTACCTGTTCCGACAGCCATCCCGATATTTGCTGTTGCAAGGGCAGGGGCATCATTGATGCCGTCTCCAACCATCGCCACTTTTTTTCCTTGTTTCTGAAGCGCTACAATATGAGCCGCTTTTTCCTCTGGAAGAACTTCAGCAATGACATGATCTATGCCTGCCTCACTCGCAATCGCTTCTGCTGTGCGTTTGTTATCTCCTGTCATCATCACGACGTGAATCCCTTGCTCTTTGAGACGAGCGACCGCTTGAGAAGAAGACGATTTGATTGTATCAGCAACGGCGACAATACCTGCTGGCTCGCCGTCAATGGCAATGAGCATCGCCGTTTTTCCTTGTTCTTCAAGCTCAGTCACAACTGCTTCTAGTGCTTCGCAGCTGATATGATGTTTCTTTAGGAGTTTCCGTGTACCAATCAAAAGCTCATGTCCTGCAGCTCTTGCTTCAATTCCATGACCAGGATCTGCTTGAAAGGCTTCTACCTCGACCGCTTGGAGACCCCGATTCTTCATGCCTTCTGTAATCGCTCTGGCAAGTGGATGCTCTGACTGCTGTTCTGCCGATCCTGCTAACTGAAGCAGCGTATCTTCTGTCCAATTGGCAGAAGCAATCACATCTGTAAGACTCGGCTCCCCTTTTGTCACAGTCCCTGTTTTATCTAGCACTACTGTATCTAGTGATTGGGTTACCTCTAAGTGTTCTCCGCCTTTAAACAGAATCCCTGATTCAGCTGCCCGGCCGCTGCCTGCCATAATAGAGGTCGGTGTAGCAAGGCCAAGCGCACAAGGACATGCGATGACGATGACTGCTATAAAGGTTTCAAGGGCTGCTGTCACATTTCCTGGATCAACAAAGATATACCAAATCAGAAAAGTGAGCACAGCCAATCCTACAACAATGGGGACAAATATCCCTGAAATTTGATCTGCCATTCTTTGAATTGGTGCTTTTGAGCCTTGCGCTTGTTCGACGACTCGAATGATTTGTGAAAGAGCCGTTTCTTTTCCTACTTTTGTTGCTTTCACTTTCACAAATCCATTTTTATTGATGGTTGCCCCGATGACTGTATCTCCTGTGGTTTTATCAACTGGCAGACTTTCTCCTGTAATCATCGATTCGTCGATCGCTGTTGTTCCTTCGATGATTTCTCCGTCTACCGGGACTTTTTCACCTGGCTTGACGAACACAAGATCATTCACTTTCACTTCAGAAATAGGAACGGTCATTTCTTTCCCATCTCGCTCTATCACAGCTTCTTTCGCTTGTAAGCCCATCAGTTTTTGAATCGCTTCTGATGATCTCCCTTTCGCTCTTGCTTCCATTAACTTTCCGAGCACAATCAACGTAATCAGCACAGCACTCGTTTCATAATAGAGGGCCGCTTCATGTGCGCCTTGAACCGCTGATTGAATACTTTCATATAAACTATAGAAAAAAGCAGCCGATGTCCCTAGTGCCACAAGGACATCCATATTGGCACTTTTATTTTTCAACGCTTTATAAGCACCTACATAAAAAGGCCAGCCGACAATGAACTGGACGGGCGCTGCTAATGCGAGCTGAACCCATGGATTCATAAACGCTTCTGGCAACCAAATAAACGATGTGAAAGAAAAATGACTGACCATTGCCCAAAGAAGAGGCAATGACAAAATCATCGAGAACAAAAAGCGTGCCGTTTGTTTCTCAATCGCTGCTTGGCGATGGTCTTTTTTCCCTTCCTCTGCATGCTCTTCGGCTGGTTCGATTAATGAATACCCAATGGATTTCACAGCCTCTTTTATGTCACTTGGAGATATTTTCCCTGGATGATATGTCACCTGAAGTGACTCAAGCGCAAAGTTCACTGATCCTTTATCAATACCATCCATCCGGTTGACTTTTTTCTCAATTCGGTTTGCACAAGCCGCACATGTCATTCCCTCTATATCAAATTCTGCTTGCTCCATCACCACATCATAGCCAAGAGATTGAATTTTTTGTTTTAGATCCTCTGTTGTGAGTTGTTCTGTTTCATACACAATGTGGGATGATTCAAGCGCAAAGTTCACACTGGCGTCGTCCACACCTTCCAACCTGTTCAAGCCCTTTTCAATGCGGCCTGCACAGGCGGCGCAAGTCATTCCCGTAATTTGAAAATCAATTTCTTTTTTCATTTATCTCACCTCTCCACATACTCCATGGGGGTATTGTTATTTTTAAAAAATACGTGCTGTCTTATGCAGCACGTATGCTCATTTTATACGACATCATATCCCTGTTCTTCAATGACATCAGAGATCTGGTGTAACGTGATTTGATCTGGGTGAAAGGAAACCTCCACCTGACCCTTATCTAAATGGACTTTCACAGATTCAACACCTGCTAATTCTCCTACATTTCCTTCGACTGCTTTCACACAATGTCCGCAAGACATGCCTTGCACTTGTAGTGTTGCTTGTTCCACTTCTCATCGCCTCCATCAATCATTTTCTAATTTTACTATACCCTAGTAGGGTATCATTGTAAACATAAATGATCCGCTTTTTGCTACGATTTTGTCAGCTTCGTGAAGACATTCATTAACTCCTCAATGGCTTCATCCCCATTACCGCTCTTAATGGCATCCGCTACGCAGTGATGTGTATGCTTTTCCATTAATTGAAGACTCACTTTTTTTAAAGCTGCATTGACAGCAGAAATTTGATTCACGACATCTATGCAGTAACGATCGTTTTCAATCATTTGCTGAATCCCTCGCACTTGGCCTTCCACTCGTTTTAAGCGATTGATTAATTGCTCTTTTTCCTTCTCAGCTCTAGGCGAAGCGATATGTCTTTCTTCATGTTCTGTCATCTGATCACCTTTTTTCTATCATACTTGTGTTACATTCAATTAAAGCATATCTTCACCTGAAAAGGCAAAGATATGCTGTGATCACCGTTTGCTTATCCTAGTTTGTTAGTTGTTCAATATCTTGCAAAAGGCTGACCGATTGCTGAAGCTGCTTCATGAGGCCTTGCTGATCCTCTAAAATAGCTGCAGCATCGAAGTTGTCCATTTTCAATTGCTGTAAATAGGTTTGAATCTCCTCTGACAGCACTTTATTTTTCTCCATGATTTGTGCATGCAGGTCTTCTGCTATTGATGGGGCTGTGAGTTCATTAAATTCTTGAATGTCTGCTTTCAATGATTCAAGTTGCTGCGTCAAATCTGCTCTTTTGGCAGCATCTTGTACAGCTTCTTCCGCAAGCTGTGGAAAATCCTCTGTGAATTGCTGAATATCTGTCACATACTCATTTGCCTCTGTGACATATGTCGTTGTATCGTTTACTTGGTCTAGCAGTCCTGAACATCCACTTAACAAAAACGTACCGGTAAATAGAAACGCCATCACATATTGTTTCAAGATCCATCATCCTTTCATCTGTATGTTGAAACCCCTCATTTGTCCAGCTTCCAACCACACAGATGCAAAAAGACCTTAAAAAAAGCCAGACCTTTGCCTCATGTGTGATAGGCAAAGGTCTGGCTAACATGTTCATGCCGGAATGGCCGAGAAACAACGGATGTTTCTGTAATGACGACCAAACCGTAAAAGCTACTCCCCTTTAGGAAACCGTTCAAATGTTATGTTTATCATATCTAAATGAAGGACAACAGTCAATGAGAAGCAGGCGGAAGATCCTGCTTTTGGTATAGCATATAGTCCGAACCAGTTGATGCATAAATCCGATTACGTCCTTGGCGTTTTGACATATACAAGGCTTGATCTGCCTCAAATAGAAGCGTTTCTAATATAGAGGGATCATTCGCTGTATGGGCGACGCCAAAGCTTGCTGTCACTCTTACTTTTTTCTCATCTGTCTGAAAGAAACTCACTTCAAATGAATGTCTCATCTGTTCCGCAATATGACATGCCTCTTCAAATGAATGATGCGGCAGACAAATGGCGAACTCTTCTCCACCATATCGGCCAAATAAATCATCCATCTTCAAATGCTGCTGACAAATGGACACAACATGACGCAACGCCTCATCTCCAATATGATGTCCATGCGTATCATTGATTTGTTTAAAGAAATCAATATCAAATAGCAATATCGCAGTATCCTGCGCATCCTCTTCCAATAACATCTGCGTTCGTTCAATAAAGGAAGACCGATTGAAGATATTCGTCAAACCATCAATATATGCTCGGCGCTCCAGCTCTTCCTGCAATAGTCGCTGCTCCGTAACATCGCTGATCACAATTTGCCTGCCCTCGACTTCGCCTCTTCTATTAAAAAGAGAAGAAGCAGTGAGATGATAATAGAAGGGCTGCTCTTTTTCCCACATTAAATCATACTGTGAATGATCCTGCGGAGAACGCAGCCACTGTATAAACGCTGGCTCTTTGATGATCCCTGAGAATATATCATCGATTTTATAGCCGATTCCCTTTTTAGCGAGCACAGGAATGATCAATGCAGCCGCAGGGTTATAATCAATCAGTGTTCGGTATCGATCCAATAGAAGAACACCTTCTGACATATGTTCAAACACACGCTCCATTGCAATGGGAGAGAGCTTAAAGAGATGAAAAGACATAATCGCCCATAAGTAGAGTGCGTTGGTTAAAAACATCACCACTGGTACTGGGTCAATGTGAAAAGGCGTGACACCTAATAAATAGATAAAAGAGGTCGTGATCGGCAATAATATTCCAACGAGCAAGATCAGAACCTGTTTCAAATATTCTTTCTTCACACGTAAAAACCAAAGCAGCATAAAAATAGCGAGCATAGAACAGCCAAATGTATAGACCCCATGAATGATATACCAATAACCAATGGTAAAATCAGCTAATAAAAACCCGTCTACTGTATTCATCGTGATGCTTCGGTAAAAGAGTGAATGAAAAGAGTTGGTGAACACCAGAATGGTGGTTAAAATTGGAATCAGCAAGAAGAGAAGCACGCGGCGCTTTGTTACATATTGATGGAAACCAGTAAACTGCAGCACAATCATCAGGCTGAACGGTGCAATAAACGGAAGACCTATGTATTGAAAACTAACCCAAAATGTAATTTCTTGAGGGGTGCGCGCCAATAATTCAAATGTATGTCCAAAAATATAAATCGCAGTTGCTCCAGACATATACATAAACAATTGACAGCCAATATACCGATGGCGATTTGCATGAGCAATGATTGATAATATTACGGACAGAATGCCAGAAACACTCATGATCACAATAAAATGTAAAACAATCGAATCCATGTAAACGCCCCAATTTCAGTTATTTAGAACTAGTCTAATCTTACTATATATGAGGACGTCTCAAATGGGAAGATGTGATTTTGATTTGGTTGGCGGTTTTTTGGAAAGCGTTCGTCATTTTACTAGTCGTGGCGCCCCATCTATTCATTACTTCTTACTTAATTTAAGGATAAAGCATATTTTTGCAAGTGAAATATCTGTACAATGTGGAGATGAATGAAAAGGAGGCTTGATAGGAGATGACTTTTTTGATCATCATGGCAGGTTTGTTTATGCTGATTCTTTTAGAGAAGCCATTTCAGAAGAAACGATCTAAGCTGTTATTTTTAATGAGTTATTTGCTGCTGCTTGCGGTTTATGTGATTCAGACAACATTTGTGGAGATCATGTCGGATGAGCTTTTGATGATGATGGCGTTGATTGTGGTTTGTCCTTTGTTTGTTCGAATGATCCAGTCTTTTCAGAGGAACGCTTGACTTAGTAATAGAAAAAACCTCTACTTGTCCCATCGCAAGTAGAGGTTTAACTTTAATGATTACGAGTAAATACTTCCTTCACCACTCGTTCACTTGCTTTTCCATCTTCTAGTGAACAGAATCTTTCATGGAATACATCGTATTTTTCCTTGTAAGCATCTTTTACGCTTTCAATGTTCTGAATGCTATGAAGCACTTCTTCAGACGTATACAATAACGGACCTGGCAGATCTTTTTCGACATCAATATAAAAACCTCTCAGCACATCTTTGTATTTATCAATATCATACGTAAAGAAAAGAATCGGCTGCCTTAGGTTTGCAAAATCAAAGAATACAGACGAGTAATCCGTGATAAGGATGTCACTTGAAATATATAAATCATTGATATCATTATATTTAGAATAGTCAAAGGCAAACCCTTCAAACCCTGTTAAATCAATATTATCTGAAATGAAATAATGCATTCGTAAAATGATGACATATTCTTCGCCTAACTTTTCTTTTAACAAATTTAAATCTAAAGTGAGATTAAATTTGTATTGCCCCGCTTTATGAAATTCATCATCTCTCCATGTTGGAGCATATAAAATGACTTTTTTATCAGCAGGTATACCAAGCTTCGATTTAATCTTCACTTTATCTGCATCTGTAAAGTTTTTCAGAATATCATTTCTTGGATAGCCATATGTTAATATTTTTTCTTTCGGATACATAAATGCACTTTCGAAGATTTTTTCAGAATATGGGTTTGCTGCAATTAGGTAATCCCATTTTCGAGATTGTAAATAAAATTCTTTTTTGTAATCTGGATTTGCAGATACTACATTATCCATATCAAATACTAATTTCTTAAGTGGTGTACCATGCCATGTAGATAAGATAATTTGTTCATCTTTTTTATAAAGTGACTTTGGCTGTCTCATGTTTAAAACAAAATATTTTGCCACTGTGACATAGTAAAAATAGCTCCAGCTAAATCGCTTAATTACTTTAACGTTCTTGTGCTGAAATTCTTCTTCATTTGCCACCATTTCTTTATCATTCAGAATCCAAACATGCTTCCATTGATTTGGCTCATGCTCAAGAAGATATTTAAATATAGCCTTAGGGCTATCCGAATAGTTTCTTCCTAAAAAGCTTTCATAGACAATGGTATTAGGTTTAATAGGCAATCTTGAGAAGAACAATTGTTGAATGATTCTTTGTCTTGCTCTCTTCTTTTTCGGTTTTATGCCCTGATACAGATTATAATAGAGAACTCTCTTTTTACTTAGACGATATGCCTTATGATAATTCCCGACCTTAATTGCATTAATTTCTTTTAAATGTCTTTTCTTCAATTTGATTGGATTTGACTCTGCATTCAAAATGGTTTGACAGGACTGATAAATAGGCGTTAAACGTTGAATGCCCTCTTTAAACACTGGGCTTTTTACAACCTTATATAAATATTGGCTGATCGCTTCAAGCTTCACTTGTTTCACTAAAGCCAAATCGTCACATTGTTCGATTGATTTGCTTAATGTTCGGAACATTTCTTCAAATCGATGATCCTGTTCTTCCTGGGAAAGTGAAGGGAAATTGATAGGATCATTATGGATCAGCTTATAGTATAGACAAATTGATGTTTCCAAAATAGAGAATGCATCTTGATAAATTTTCATTAAGAACGGAATATCACTATACAATGGTGCGCTTTCATCAAACTGTATTTGATTGTTCAACAAATATTTCTTTTGAACAACGAACCCATGTGATTTTAATTGATAAGAAATCTTCTTAAAGAACTTTTCTTTTGCAATTTCATGATAATGAGCTGATACAACATTCTCCTCAAAAAGCATCTGCATGACTTCGTTTTCATTTGCATCCACATTTAATTTTTTCAAAACATGACTTAAGTTATCCAACGTATCATGCTGATACAAAGCCTGCTTCTTTTCCTTTAATGTTGTGTTTCTGTCTACAATTGTCTTTTTCACTTTCAGCTTAAAAACATTCAATTGTTCTTGATCAATGATTTGCTTTGCATATATCAGCGCATTGGGATGTAAGAAATCATCAGCATCTAAAAATAAGATGTACTCTCCTTGAGCTTCTTCTATGCCTTTATTTCTACTAATGCCTGCATTTGTATGGGGTCCCATATTGATTGTTCTATAATTAAAAGTATAAGGCGCTAAAATTTCTTCTAGGTGTTGACTATCTTGATGGACCAAAAGTACTTCGAAATCTTTAAAAATTTGATCATCTAAACTTTTCATGCAGTTATCAGTATACTTTTTATTGGTATCCTTATAAGGAATAACAATAGTAAATAACATAAGATCCCTCTTCCAAATTTTATATAAACAACAATATTTGATCTTTTCATCACTTAATATGATTTAAAAAACAATAAATATTATAACAAAAACGTGTTTTTATTCAAAAAAAAGATTCGTCTAAAAAGACGACTCACTAGAAATTCGTTTATCCAAAATGTTTTCATCTATACTTCTATGATACAACAATTTATCATACTTAACATAAAAAAACCACTGTTCTAGCCGACTTGAAATAAAAATAATAAGAACGTATTTTATCTGTATGATAACATCCAGTTTTGTTTAAAATTCAGATTGTTTAAGTTTCTAATAGCAAAGAAAAATGACGCTGTGATAGCGTCATTTCATATAACCATTCATTTTTTAAAGATGCCAGACCCGCACCAAGGGCTTTCAAACCCTTGATACGACTGCATTCTAAAAGTTTTGATGGAGACGGTGGGAGTCGAACCCACGTCCAGAGACATCGATTACTTAAGCGTCTACGAGCGTAGTCAACATATTTACGTGTTCACTCATCCTCATGCCTGCTGACGGGCGCTTGGAGAGCTAGTCTGATGGATCTCTTCTTACGTCCTCAGACGAAAACGTAAGCGTAGCCTACTTCATTGGGCTCCTCACAGACACATAGGCGATGTCAGGAAGAGCTCGCTGCGCTTATTAGGCAGCTAGTGCTAAGTTTTGGTTAAAACTTTTAGTTTTGCCAGTTACATTTAGGTGCGTGTTAACGAGATCGCCTCTCGGCTCGCAGCCTAAGCTCGAACCATCCCTGTCGAATCCGTAACGTCCCCTTGTAAAAGGGATATACGGGATGGAAACGTTCTTTAGCTTAACTGCTTCCGTATATGACTATTATAACAATCTCATCGCTCGAAACAACTGGTGGTTTCTGTAAAAAGACGACAATGATTGTTTACTGCATAACATATTGTAGCATAATGCTTCCGCTCTCAGCAAGCCATCTGCATGCGTCTAGAATTGCTTTTGCCGGTCACGGAAAGCACGCTCGATTTCACGTTTCGCATCTTTTTTCTTCAGATCTTCACGTTTATCATATTTCTTCTTCCCTTTACCGACTCCAATTAGCACTTTGGCAAAGCCATTTTTCAAATAGAGTTTAATGGGAACAAGTGAGTAGCCCTCTTCCTTTGTCGCACCAATCAATTTGCTGATTTGCTTGCGATGAAGAAGCAGCTTTCTCGTTCTGAGTGGATCATGGTTATAACGGTTCCCCTGCTCGTATGGGCTCACGTGCATATTGTGAAGAAACACTTCTCCTCGTTCGATTTTGGCAAAGGAATCTTTTAAATTCACTTTTCCTGCTCGAATGGATTTGATTTCAGTTCCTTGTAATACAAGGCCGGCTTCGTATGTTTCTTCTATAAAATAATCATGATTGGCTTTTTTGTTTTGGGAAACAACCTTTCCCTCTCCCTTTGGCATTGGCGTACACCCTCCTTTTGACACAGACACGGTCCAAATCGTACGGATTATTTTATCAAACAATCCAGCTTTGGACAATGCTTCTGCCACGTGGTCAAAAAGCAAATAGAGCGTGATGCCCTATTTGCTTTTTGTCACATTACTTTTTCTTTTTGCGCTTTTGTTTCGGTGCGTTATCAAATACGCGTTTTTTCTTTTTCTTCTTTTTACGACCTGTAAACCAGTCGCCGCCTTTATCCTCTTTGCCTTTTTCCCCAGAGGCCTTTTGACCTCCGCGTCCTTTTTTGGCTGGTGGATCTGTCCGTTTTTTGAACTTGAAGTCTTTTGGTGATTTACGGCGAGTGCCTTTCATCCCGACGATTTCAAAATCAATGGAATGCTCATCTTTATTCACACTCACCACTTTGACAGTGATTTCGTCACCGATACGGTAGACATTCCCTGTACGTTCACCGATCATGGCAAAGTGCTGTTCATCAAAACGATAGTAATCGTCTGTCATGTAGCTCACATGGACAAGACCTTCTATCGTATTCGGCAGTTCAACGAATAGTCCAAAATTCGTGACGGAACTAATCATACCATCAAACTCTTCACCGATTTTATCAAGCATAAACTCTGCCTTTTTCAGGTCATCTGTTTCGCGCTCAGCATCAACAGAGCGGCGCTCCATTGTAGATGCATGATCTGCGATTTCTGGCAGCAGTTGGCCCCACTTTTCAAGGGTCGCTTCGTCTGTCTTTTTCTCTATTAAATAGGTTCTGATCAGCCTATGCACGATTAAATCCGGGTAACGGCGGATCGGCGATGTGAAGTGTGTATAGAATTCCGTTGATAATCCAAAATGGCCAATGCTTTCTGGATCATACTTCGCCTGTTTCATAGAGCGAAGCATCACAGTTTGAATGACGACTTCTTCTGGTTGATCACGGACGGCATCAAGTACACTTTGAAGTGCGCGCGGGTGAATGTTCGTTGACGTCCCTTTGACGATGTAACCAAACGTCGTCACGAACTCTAAAAAGCGCTGAAGCTTCTCAGGATTTGGTTCTTCGTGAATTCGGTAAATGAACGGAACATTCATCCAGTGGAAATGCTCGGCAACTGTTTCGTTTGCCACCAGCATGAATTCTTCAATTAGTTTTTCGGCAACAGAACGTTCACGAATGACTACGTCTTTTGCTGCGCCTTCATCATCTACAAGCACTTTTGCTTCCTTGAAATCAAAGTCGACTGCTCCGCGCTCCATTCGCTTGTCACGCAGAATTTCTGCAAGCTTCTCCATCTCTTGGAACATTGGTACTAACGGCTCGTATTTGTCTAAAAGCTCTTCATCTTGGTCAACTAAAATCTTATTCACATCGGAATAGGTCATTCTTTCCGTCGTTTTGATCACACTTTGGAAAATTTCGTGTTTGACGACTTTCCCACTTCGATCAATGATCATTTCACAAGAGAGTGTGAGACGATCAACCTTCGGATTCAATGAGCAAATGCCATTTGACAGGCGATGAGGAATCATTGGAATGACGCGGTCGACAAGATACACACTCGTTCCACGCTCATAGGCTTCCTGATCAATCGGAGAGTTTTCCGTTACATAATGAGAAACGTCTGCAATGTGCACGCCGAGCTTATATTTGCCATCATCGAGCTTTTGCACAGTTACGGCATCATCTAAGTCCTTTGCATCTGCACCGTCAATCGTCACGATCGTTTCATTGCGCAGATCACGTCTACCTTCAAGGTCCTTTTCATCGATCGTTTCAGGTGTGTCTGCTGCCTGCTGGAGCGCTTCTTCCGGAAACTCACCTGGTAGACCGTGTTTATGAATAATCGACAAAATATCGATGCCAGGGTCATTTTTGTGACCAAGGATTTCCGTCACTTCACCCTCTGCGCTCATTCTTCCTTCTGGATAGCTTGTCAGCGTGACAACGACTTTATGACCTTCGACCGCTCCGTTTTTAGCGGATTTCGGAATGAAGATATCGTTTGTGATTTTTTTATCATCAGGAATGACAAAACCAAAACTTTTCGTTTCTGTATAGGTACCGACAACCGTCTGAGTATTACGCTCCAGAATGCGGATGACCGTTCCTTCTTTTTTGGTGCCATTTGATTTGTGGCTGACACGAACCATGACGGTGTCGCCATTCATTGCTGTGCCTAGCTCATTTGGCGGAATGAAAATATCATCCTGTCCAAACTCTTCTGGTGTCACAAATGCAAATCCTTTTGCATGCGCAGACAGCTTTCCTTTTACCAAGTTCATTTTTTCCGGTACACCATAGCGGTCGCTGCGGGTACGGACGATAAGTCCCTGATCCTCTAATATCACAAGTGCTTTGACGAGCTCTTTATAATCATCTGGATTGGTAATTTCCATCATGACTTCTAATTCCTGTACCGTTAATGGTTTGTACGCCTCTTCTTGCATAAACGCAAGTAATTCATCCATAAATTCTTCTTTTTGCACACTCTAACCCCCTATATATTTAAATTGACCAATCGAGTGATTCTAAGAATGCATATACATCCTGATGAACCTTCTCCCGCTCTTTATCAAGCGTGATAACATGGCCCGATTCTTCATACCACTTTAAATGTTTTTCATCTGTCTCTACTTCGTTATAAATAATGTTTGCACTGTCTGTATTAATCATATGATCATGACGTGCCTGAACAACAAAAGTAGGTGAATAAATCATGTCAACATTGTTTCTGACATCTGCAATGAGTTCTTGAAGAGCCTTGAGTGTACCCATTGGTGTTTTCTTGAACTCTTCCATCTCTTGCTCAATTTGATCCTCTGACTTACCCTCGAATTTTTTATAGTTACGGGCATAATCTAGTACACCCTGGTACATGACTTCTTCACTTTTTATGTACATAGGTGCACACATAGGTACAATTCCCTTTACAGGTACAGTGTAACCTAATTTCAATGAAAAAACTCCTCCGAGGGATAGTCCGCAGACCGCAATTTCCTCATAACCTTCGTCTTTTAAAAATTGATAGCCTTCTTCTACATCTTTCCACCAATCTGTAGGACCTGTATGAACAAGCTCCTCTGGCGGTACACCGTGTCCTTTGTATTGAGGTGCATGGCATGTATAGCCTCTTTCATTCAAATAACGCCCAAGCATACGAACATCGGCTGTATTCCCAGTAAAACCGTGAAGAAGAAGCACCGCCTTTTCTCCACCTTTAAACGTAAATGGTTTTGGTGTAACAACTTTCATGATGTGACTTCCTTTCCTTCTGATATGGTTTATATTTTCCACTTGTATGTATGAACCAAACACAAAAGAGTGCTGATAATAAAAAAAGGTCTGAAAAAAGATCAGACCTTCTGTTACTCGCGCCTACACGCCTAAATATGCCAATGCAAGTGTTAAGATGAAGAAAAGCACTGACAAAATGACAGTTAATCGGTGAAGAATCAAGTCAAGACCTCTCGCTTTTTGCTTACCGAAAAGCTGCTCGGCTCCACCTGAAATAGCGCCTGACAGTCCTGCACTTTTACTTGATTGTAATAATACAACGATGATAAGTGCGATACTGACAATTACGAGTAATGTGATAACAAATGCGTGCATGAAAACACCTCCAGACAAACTGGTACACATAACTTTATTTTACATGAAAACAAGGTGCATGTCACGAAACATCAAAATAAAGATTTCCTATATATTGTCGACTTTATTTGTCATTTTGATTCAATTTCGCTCCAATGGATTGTATGCAGCATTTTTTATATGCAATTTTTGAGGTTAAAAAACGTTTTTAGCGAGTTGCTTCTTCTTTTAAGAGCTGTTTTAATTCTACTAACAACCGTTCAGCTCCTTCAGGACTCAGCACGACGTTACCGTTTCCATAGCTTTTGTTGTATTTCGTTATTTGGCCAGTTAATAAGCAGCTCTTATCTGCATCATATTTTTTCAGCATAATGGTTTGATCTTCGATGAAAATTTCTAACAGCTGCTCTTCTTTTATATTGAGTACCTTTCGCATTTCTGAAGGCAGAACAATTCTGCCAAGCGAATCAATGTGTCTTACCATTCCAGTTCTTTTCAATGAAGCCGCCTCCTTAATGATCATACGATGATTTCATTTATTGACTTTTGTCAACATCTTCATAGTAAAATAAATCTTCAAATTTTTTATCAAAGTAATGAATCATTTTGCCAATGACAAGCTGTCCTGGCTTCCGGTGACCATTCAATACCCTGCTGAGTGTGGCAGGAGAGATGCCAATTTCATCTGCGAGCTGATTTAAAGACATATCGTTTTCGATCATATACTGCATCACAAATGCCCGCCTGATCTGAATCTTTTCGACCATCATTACAACCTCCTATAGGATCAATATGTACAACATGTAGGACTCTCATATCTCCCGGATTCATTAACTTATGTCAACACTTTTACGCCCTTTCTATTTCCTTTGGTCAATGATCATACTAAAATAAGTCATATACTGAAATGTGAGGTTCGATGACATGAATCACTTTGGTGAACAATTACGCATTTTAAGAGAGAATAGAAAGATGTCTGTCAATCAACTCGCCATGTATTCAGGCGTAAGCGCTGCCGGTATTTCTCGGATTGAGAATGGAAAGCGTGGTGTGCCAAAGCCTTTAACCATAAAAAAATTAGCACGCGCTTTGAAGGTGCCTTATGAGGATTTAATGCTGCTTGCCGGTTATATTGAACAGGAAAAAGTGCATGAAATGAAACCGAAATATGAATCCATATTAAAAATCTATCAAACGGCGCTTCAAAAGGATGTAGAACATCTCCCTATTTTCGATGGAGACCAATGGGAATCACTCACCGCACAAGACATCAGCCAGCTGAATCAATACTTTCTCACGCTCATTAACCAAAAAAAGGCGAACAAATAGCGGGGCATAAACATAAGATACATCCACTATTAACTAATGTCAATATTTTCATGGTGCACTTATTGCCAATAGTCAACAAATCGAGTACACTAGAGATAACTAATCTTTAACCATGTGAGGTTTTGAGTTGATGAACTTCGGTGCATATTTAAGAGCATTACGTGAGAAAAGGAAACTATCGGTGAACCAATTAGCGATGTATTCAGAGGTCAGCGCTGCTGGTATTTCTCGGATTGAAAACGGGAAACGCGGCATTCCGAAACCTCCTACAATTAAAAAACTAGCAGGTGCATTAAAAGTACCTTATGAGGACATGATGCAGGCTGCAGGGTATATTGAAGAAGCGTCTTCTGCCTATGTCATAAAGGAAGAAGAAACGGCTTTTACCCAAATAAAAGAAGCGGCAGAGCAATATGAACTTGATGATCTTGAAATATTTAATGGGGACATATGGTCCACCCTTTCTAAACATGAGATAGAGGATTTAAACCGCTATTTGTTATTTCTACTAAACAGCCGTTCGTCATCGTAAAATGTTTTGATCATTGACAAGCTTTTTGCGCCGATTTTTGACAGAATTACGGTATAATGGGTTCAGATTGGAGTGAAGAAAGATGAATCAATCTGATATGTGCCCGCGGTTTGAAAAAGCAGTTGAGTTATTAAGTAAACGCTGGGTGGCACTGATTGTTTTTCAGCTTCTCTCAGGTTCACAGCGCTTTAGTGAAATCGAAGCAGCTCTGACCAATTTAAGCGGAAGGGTTTTATCTGAGAGATTAAAAGAGCTGGAAGCAGCAGGCATTGTAAAACGGGAGGTTTTTGCTGAAACACCCGTGCGTATTGAGTATTCATTAACTGATATGGGGCGCTCACTTGCACCCGTTTTTGAGGAAATTGCGAAGTGGTCCTCTGAATGGATCACACTTGAATCATAAATGTCTCCTGATGTGAGCCGCCTAATCATGATAAAAAAACCTCCCCTACAGATGTAGAGGAGGTTTTGTCTTTTCAAGCATTTATGCGGATGTCATGTTTTTTTCAGCTAACGCCTTGCTTTCTTTTTTCTTGTTGGTTGGGCTTAAATAGCGTTCAAGCCAGCCCATGACAAGGTCGGCAATAATGGCCATGAGCGCAGTTGGAATAGCACCTGCTAAAATAATGGCTGTTCCGTTTGTCGCGTTTGATCCTCTGATGATGATATCACCAAGTCCTCCAGCACCAACAAATGTCCCAATCGCTGTAATACCGATTGCGATCACAAGTGCGGTTCTTAAACCAGCCATAATGACAGATAAAGCAAGCGGTAATTCAACCATTCTCAGCACTTGCCATTTCGTCATACCCATCGCTTTCCCCGATTCTAAATAGGCATGCTCAATGCTGACAATACCTGTGTACGTGTTACGGATAATCGGCAGAAGCGAATACAAAAAGAGTGATAAGATGACTGTATTTGCGCCAAGTCCTAATACAAGCATCAACACAGAAAGCATCGCTAACGCTGGAATGGTTTGAATGACATTGGTTATTGCGAACACCCAATTGCTCAGTTTGCGGTAATGCGCCACAAAGATGCCGACTGGTATTCCGACAATTGCCGCAAATAATACCCCATACGCTGACATGAGGAAATGCCGGTAAAATTCTTCTAACACATATGAACCGTTCTGTTGATAATACGCCCATAATTGCTGCAGTGTGTCCATCAGCTCTGACACCTCCCAATCTTACTCAAAGTAATTGTGTTTCTTTAAAAAATCTCTCGCAACAGTCGCTGGTTCTTTTAGTTCTCCATCGACTTGATAATTGAGCTCTTGCATTTGTTCGGTATCGATTTTTCCAATCAACCTGTTGATCACCTTGTCCAGTCCTGGATTTTCTTTTAATACCTTCTCAGGGACAACTGGTGATGCATCGTATGGTGGGAAGAATCGTTTATCATCTTTTAAGATTTTGAGATTATACGCTTTGATCCGGCCATCTGTTGAATAGGCAAGCACAATATCCATTTTTTCATTTTTCAATGCGTCATAGACTAGACCGATCTGCATCGGAAAAGTGCTTCCAAATTCAATTCCGTATGTTTTCACAAACCCTTCGTAACCGTCACCTTTCTTTTTCAGCCAAATATTATCTACACCGAAGCGATAATTTTTGGCATTCTTTTTTAAATCAGAGACTGTTTCTAGGTTGTTTTCCTTCGCCATCTTCTGCGTCACAGCAAAGGCATACGTATTATCAAACCCATAGGAATCAAACCATTTGTAATCATAGCGTTTTTTGAATTCTTTCTGGACGATTTCCATTGCACGCTTTGGATCTTTTTCTGCATCCATTCCTAGCGTACTTGTTAAATCCGTGCCTGTATATCGTGTTGCCGAAATGTCGACATCACCGTTTTCCATTGCTTTTTGCTGCACCGTATTTGAGCCTAAATTCTTCACAATGGTTGTCTTTTTATCTGTGTAATGCTCAATGATGTCTCCCACCATATAGGCCATAATTTCTGATTCTGTAAAGTTTTGTGCACCGATTCGCAGCGTGCTCCCTGAAGAGCCGGCTAGTCCAGGAAGTGAACAGCCACTTATGAATAGCAAGCATCCGGCAAGCAGTGCACTGATCCATTTTGTTTTTCGATTCTTCACATGAGCCAACTCCTTATGAAACTTCCTTCAATCCTTTTAAGCCTTCTGGTGTTACTTTTTTCTCAAGCTTCATCAATGTAAGGTCAATGATGACCGCTAAAATAGTGACAGGGATTGCACCCGCAATAATGTATTCCGGCTGGTAAAGCTGAAGCCCAATTAAAATGTAGTCACCAAGACCGCCTCCACCGATAAAAGCAGCAAGTGTTGTCCACCCAATTAAATAAATCGTTGAGGTTCTGACACCTGCCATAATGACCGGAACAGCAAGCGGCAGTTCCACAAGACGAATTTGTTCCCATGTCGTCATGCCAATCCCTTTACCAGATTCAAGCAAGTTTTTGTTCACACCTTGAACACCGGCATACGTATTTCTTAAAATAGGCAAAACGGAATAGAAAAATAGCGCAACGATCGCAGGTATTTTTCCAACTCCCAAAATAGGAATAAAAAATGCAAGAATCGCTAAACTAGGGAGTGTTTGAAAGATATTCACGACGCCGATGACAAAACCGGCGCCTCTTTTCATTCGTGTAAGAATGACGCCTAAAGGAACGGCCACGATAATGCCTAACACAACGGCAATTAAAGAAATGTATAAATGCTCCCACATTTTTGTGAGGAGTTCCCCACCATTTTTCTCAAGAAAATCGATGATTTGATCCATGTGTACACCTCCCTTAGTTCATTTCAGTGACAGCCTCCGGGGTATCTTCTCCCCAAATAGAGTCATATACGACATCTACAAGACTTGCACGTGTGACGATGCCTTTTAAGTGCCCTTTTGCGTCGACAACCGGTACATATTTAATGCCGCGTATTAAGATCTTTCGGACAGTATCTCTAAGGAGTGCACCTTCTTGTACTGTATAAAATTCTGTATTTAAAATATCGCCAACGAAGGCTGCTTTTCTGCGGTTTGCATCGATGGTTTCAATGTCGATATAGCCTTTCAGCACATGATTTTCATCAACGACAAGCAGGGAATCAACCCGCTTTTCTCTCATAATATAGATGGCATCTGTCAATGTTTTTTCGACGGTAATTGTGACTGGGGACGTGTTCATCATTTGTTCCACACGTTCCATATTCGGGTTTGACTGAAGCAGACGTTCTTTCCCGATGAATTCTTCTACGAATTCGTTCACAGGGTTACGTAAAATATCATCTGGCGTGCCCACTTGGACAATCTCTCCATCTTTTAAAATGACAATGCGGTCTGCAAGTTTAATCGCTTCATCCATGTCATGTGTGACAAATACGATTGTTTTATTTAACGTTTTTTGCAGTTTCTTAAATTCTTCCTGCAATGAATCTCTTGTAATTGGGTCAAGTGCTCCAAATGGTTCATCCATCAGGATTAAAGGGGGTTCTGCTGCGAGTGCGCGAAGAACGCCGATACGCTGCTGCTGTCCTCCACTGAGTTCATGAGGATAACGCTCTAAGTATTCCGGCCCCATGTCGACGAGTTTGAGCAATTCACGCGCTCGTTCTTTTCGTTTTTCTTCCGGCCACTTCAGCAGCTTCGGCACAAGGGAAATGTTTTGTGCGATGGTCATATGAGGGAAAAGTCCAATTTGCTGAATCACATAACCAATTTCTCTTCTTAATTGGACTGGATCTTTTTTCATAATGTTTTCTCCCTCGATGAATATGTTTCCTGAGGAAGGTTCAATCAGTCGGTTAATCATCTTCATGGTTGTCGTTTTACCACAGCCACTCGGTCCAATAAAACAAATAAATTCTCCTTTTGCTATTTCTAAATCAATATTTTTGACAGCTTTTTTTCCGCCTTTATACGTCTTAGATACATTCTCTAGTTTCAGCAAATGAGACACCTCCAATTAGTCGGATATATATTTTCAGAAAATTTACACCTTATTTATTATAGTGCAAACTTTATAAAATAAAAAGTTTACGATGTGTTTGTATTGCATAAGATTTATTTAAAATTTTCAGTTAACGGCCTGATATGTACCGATCCCTCCTTTTTCCTCCAACTTACGAGCAAATACTCAATATTTATTGTTTTCATGAACAAACAGGTATATGATATATTGTGTTACAAATTGTCAGTCGTGAAGGGATGAAGCGGGGAATGGACAAGCAAGCGTTAGGCGCCATTCAAAAAGCACAGGATCATTATATTGAAAAAGCTGCCGAGAACATGAATGCCTTTGGTCTTTCTGCCACAGTGGGTAGAGTGCTTGGTATCATTCATATGAACCGTAAACCAATGACGCTCGGTGAGCTCTCAGAGGCGACCGGCATGAGCAAAACAAGAATGAGTCAAGTCGTTCGAGAAATGCTTGATCTGAATATTGCTGAAAAGGTTTATGAAAAAGGAATACGCAAAGATTTATATGACGTTGAGCAAGATCAATATCAAACCTTTATTTCATTGTTTGCAGCCAATTGGTCACGTGTTGTCAGCAAAAATCGCAAGGCACATAAGAAGACATGCAAGGAATTGCTGGAGCTGCTTGAACAAAATGACCTGCCAGAAGAAACAGTAGATAAAATCAATCTTCTTCTTTCCGAAATCAAGGAAAGTCTCGATTATTATGACTGGATTAGCCGTTTAATTGAGTTCTTTGAAAGTGAAGAAGTATTTCAACATGTGCCAAAACCTTAAAAAAAGCTGTTTTATTTTACAATTTTGTAGAAGAAAACAGCTTTTTTATATACACTTATGACATTAGCATTGGGAACATCCCTTTGATCCCTGCGCCAATCATCTCTACTGCCACAACAGCTAGAATCAATCCCATTAATCGTGTCACGACATTCATCTCTGTTTTCCCCATTTTTCGCATGATGAAACTTGAATAATGAAATGCATAATAGGTCATGGCAAGTACAACCACAATGCCAATAAGAATCGCAAGCAGATGAAGCGTTACTTGGTGGCTTCCTGGCGTTAAGCTCATGACAGTCGCAATTGTACCAGGTCCGGCAATGATCGGAATGGCGAGCGGGGTCACCGAAACATCGGCCTTCTCTTTGCTCTCTGCCTTTTCATCCGAATGAGGGTTTTGAACATGTGATTCTTTTGCATTCAGCAAATTGTAAGCGATACCAAAAATAAAAATACCTCCGGCGATACGGAGTGCATGGATATCAATGCCAAACAATTTGAAAATGAGCCTGCCTGCCAAAAGAAAGGCAATCAAAATCATAAAAGACACAACAATCGCTTTTTTGGCCGTCTGGGCGCGTTCTTTTTCTGAGTAGCCTTCTGTTAAAGTGATGAAAAGAGGCACGTTTCCAATGGGATTTGAGACAGCAAATAATGACACAATGACATGAATCATAAAGGAAATCAACAGACACCCTCCTTTTTTCATAGTGTCTGCTAATCTGATGCGAATATTCCCTTGTTCTGTTAAAACCTGGTTTGTTTTAACCGATGATAATAGAGGTTTAACGAAAGGGGAATAGAACATGAAAAAAAACATCACGATCATTGTCCTGTCTGTGATCATCCTAGGTGCAACTGGCTGGATTGTGTGGCAGCAGCAGTCGCTCACCGCGGCAGAGAAAAAACACCAGCAAGAAATGAGAAAGAATGATGAGCAGCTGACACAATTAAAGTCAGAAGGAACGGATATGAAAGATGAAATGGATGGTCAAAAAAAGGAATTGTCCACCGTCACAAACAAGCTGAAGAAAGAAAAGAAGGCGCATCAAAAAGAAACCAAACAGCGTAAAGCGCTTGAGTTAAAAATAGATCAGCTTCAAAAAGAACTGGCATCAGCGAAAGCAACGGCTCAAGCGAATAAGCAGGCAGCACAAACGACTAGGAAAACAACTGTTAAGAAAGACCCAAATGTCACCCATCATCCTCCTTCTCAATGGGTGCAGGATCAATATGATTGGGGTGTTAAACAAGGGTATATCAAAGAATAGAGAGGATGAAATGATTTGATACAGATTCGGCCATTGTCTCATGATCAATCTGTTCCTATGGATCTTTTACTATTAGCTGACCCTTCAACTGAAAAAGTCATTGCCTATGTACAATCTGGTTCTTGTTATGTTGCTTTTCATAAACAGGACATGATTGGTGTGTATGTTCTGACGCCTCTGTCTCAGCAGACAGTGGAAATCATGAATGTCGCCGTGAAAGAGTCATGGCAAGGTAGAGGAATTGGGAAGCAGCTGATCCGCCATGCTATTTCAGAAGCCAAGGCAGCTGGCTTTCATACAATTGAAATTGGCACAGGCAACTCTAGTATTCAGCAGCTCGCCCTTTATCAAAAATGCGGTTTTCGCATGGCGTCTATCGATCACGATTTCTTTCTGAAGCACTATGATGAACCGATTTATGAGAACGGTATTCAGTGTATGGATATGGTGCGGTTGTCACTCGTTCTTCAAGCAGACTGACTTCATTCAGCCTGCTTTTTTTATGTTCTGCTCTTTTTCACTGCATGAATCACATATTGAATCAAGAAGTAGAGAGCGGCACCCGCTAAAAAACAGACCACGCACCCAAAGAGCGTTGCCTCTGAGCTGAATTGATACTGTTCAATTTTCATGATATAAAATGGCATACCAAATAAAGTTGGACTTGATTCAACATGATGAACCTCTAGCAGCATTAAAAATACTGGCGTCATAAACACAGCAAACACATAAAGCATCGCAAGCGTTAAGCCGCTAGAAAACGAATGAAATACTTTAACCATTTAGTTCTCTCCTTTCATCTCTTTTAAACTGGTGATGATATTTTTCCCGTCTGGGCAAGCTGGATGCAGCATCACTGTATTTAATAAAGAAAAAAGCAGCAATGGATGCGTCAATGGATGCCTCCACATGAAGAAAAGCACACCCGAGCAGATCACTGGAAACACAGGACCTGCAAGTGCCACCATCACATTAAAACCCGGCCGTGAAAATTTCTCATGGACAATCGACACGTGCTTCCAATCGATCATCACCACATAATCAAAGATGGGTCTTTTTTGAATTTTGTTGCACACCATCACCATCAGGATATGACCGAGTTCATGAATGAGCACAACGGCTATTAAGCAAAATAAAAGCGTCATCATCGCACAATCGGCCTCTTTAGCATGGCAGCATATATGAAGATGAAGAATGCGGCTGAACAAGCCATATAGGCAGTTGAGAGCAGCTGGATATTTGCTGAAAGCCACTGGACTAAAAGCATATCCAACATACTGAACACAGCAATCATCATCACGATCACAAACAGTTTATTAAATTCACTAATCTTCACGACAAACCCGACACATGCCGCCATGACAGTGATCAATAAAATGGACAAACTCGCCAAACCGTGCCCTTCACTTTCGACCCCTATCATGAAATAAGCAAGCCCGATATAGACAAAATAAATCAATATATTCATTGTGTAATAAAATAAAATTCTTGATAATAAATAGGCACCCTTTGATGTATTTAGCATAAAAATGGCTCGCTGATGGAGATGATATTCCCTGCCAATCATCAGAGGAAGCATAATAAGGATCTCCTTTAAGGCAAACTGCACAATAAAAGCATACAGCCAGCCAGTCTCTGCCGGAGTAAAGATCAATGGGAGACCTATCGTGAAACAGACAAGAAACAGGAACAAAATACCTTGTTCTTTAAACACAGCTGATCGACTAAAATAAACAAGCTCCTGCCGCAGATGTGTGAAAAATGAAGAATCCGATCTGATTTTTTGGTAAGAAAACGACTTCACCTCTACCTTTAGCTGCAAAAACATCCGATTGACATAACAAGCCGCCAAGCCCTTCAGCCAAAACCACCCTGCACATAGAAAGATCATCAGAAATACAAGATAAATAGACGGCCATACGTGAATCATCTCAACCGCTTTTTGAAAAAGGAGAAACAAGAAAGCACCGAGCGTCACAAATCCGAGCGTTTGCAGCAGTAAATGCTCTTTTGTTTTTGATATAAAATGGCTCACACCAATGCGTATCAGCATCCAAGAAGCAAGCGTATAGAGCGCCAATCCACAGCAAGTGATCCCCACCACAATGATCCAATACAAAGATAGTGTAACGCCGCTAATGATCAGCCCTAATAGGATGGGTAAAAAAAGCAGACCAAGCATGATGAAACAAAACAGCACTGGAAAGAAATACACACAAAGGACAAATGAGACACTTTGCATCGCACTATTCAAAAAGAAGAACTGATACTCTTGACGCTTCATTTTATGACGGGAAAAGACAATACCTGCTCCCAAAAGCAGCAGGGTCATTTTCACAAATTGAAGGTATAAAGCAACTGGTTCGTTCTCCCCTACTTGCATAAAAAAACGCAGGCTCATGACAACGTATATGGAGTAGATCAGCAACATAAAAACGGCTGCGGCGAGAAGCTGCAAAGGATATTTTTTGCCGAGCTGCTTGATTTTCGTTGTGAGCATGCCCCATTCTATTTTATGAAGAACGTGTCGTGTCCAAGTCATTGAGCAACCTCTCCACCTGCATATAGTAATCTTGATTCACTTCTTTATAAATATCCTCAAGTGCTTGATGAGGGAATGTTTTGTTTGTTTCTTGACGTGACATATCCAGCTTGATATCACCGTTTCTTAAGATCATGAGGTGATCATACAATGTCTCACCAAAGCTCAAATGATGGGTTGAAATGAGGATGCCTGCCCCTTGATCTCTCAGCTTCATGAGCACCTTTTTTAAGATGATCATCATATCTGGATCAAGTCCATTTGTTGGCTCGTCGAATACATAATAATCACAAGGCCTAAGGAGCTGTGAAATGATTTGGGTTTTCTTTTGATTGCCATGAGACAGCTGGGCAATTGGCTGATCCATATAAGGTCTCAGCTCAAAAAGATCGATGAATGTCTCTTCTCGAGGTCCATTTAATTTATCTGGAAGCTGGAGTAAATGGAAATATTCTCTCGGCGTTAAATAATCAAACAAAGCATGATCATCAGGAATATAGGAAACATGTTCTTTCAAAAAGGAGATATGTGCTGAGGATTGAAAATTCAGCTGTTTACCATCTAAAGAGACAACCCCCTTAAATGGTGTCAGTCCAAACATAGACTGAATCATCGTGGTTTTTCCTGCACCATTATGCCCCAAAAGCAGAAGCATACGTCCTTTCTCTACATTTAACTGAATATCGCGGAGAGAAAAGGTGCGGCTATACGTTTTTTCTGTTAAGTGTAATGTCAGCATCATGTCCCTCCATTTATTTTAGATAGAACAGATGACCCCGCATCTGTTCTCACCATTTGTTAGAAGCCGCATTTGATTTTAATATACAGGCCTAAAAACTTGAACTCTCCTAAAAATTTCGAGCCTTTTCCAAATGTTTTGCATGCCCAAATCAAAGCGGCAGCTGTCACAATGCCTAAGATAGCGGCAAGGACATAAATCCAAAATGCATTTTTCTGTACGTTCTTAGAAGTTAGAATTCGTTGCTTCCTTTCATCATATGCCGCCAGTAGGTGAAGGACATACATGTACACGCCTACTGGAAAACGAAGGCTAAAAGGATTCAGCATCTCATCACCCCCTAATATATGTAAAATGATACCACCCCCATGCAAATAGCATAAGTTCAATTCAGATCATATTTTTAGTAGAGTTTTCATGATTTATTGCTTATAAATCGTCAAGTTCATCGTTTTTCCTCTGACTGAAGGATGATTTTTTACAAAAATAGGATATGACAAAGGAAGCAGAGCCTATTCGCTTGAGCCAGCTTTGCGTCTTTTTTTCAACATAAAAAAAGCGCTGCGATACGCTCTTTTCAAAAGAGCGCACGCAGCGCGTTACTTTACATTACTTATTCAAGTTGTAGAATGTAGCAATGCCGTGGTATTGAGCTGTTTCAGCCAATTGATCTTCGATGCGAAGTAATTGGTTGTATTTCGCCACACGGTCCGTACGAGACGGAGCACCTGTTTTGATTTGTCCAGCGTTAGTTGCAACAGCGATGTCTGCAATTGTGCTGTCTTCTGTTTCACCAGAACGGTGAGAGATAACAGCTGTATAGCCTGCACGTTTCGCCATTTCGATTGCATCAAATGTTTCAGTTAATGTACCGATTTGGTTTACTTTGATGAGGATTGAGTTACCAACGCCGTTTTTGATTCCTTCAGAAAGCTTCTTCGTATTTGTTACGAACAAGTCGTCTCCTACTAGCTGAACCTTGCTGCCAAGACGCTCAGTTAATAGTTTGTGACCTTCCCAGTCGTTTTCATCAAGACCGTCTTCGATTGAGATGATTGGGTATTTCGATACCATATCTTCATACCAGTCAACCATTTCAGCAGATGTTTTCACAACACCTTCACCTGATAAATGATATTTACCGTCTTCTTTGTTATAGAACTCAGAAGATGCAGCATCCATCGCAAGTTTCACTTCTTCACCTGGTTTGAAACCAGCTTTTTCAATCGCTTCTACGATTGTTTGAAGTGCTTCTTCGTTAGAACCAAGGTTTGGAGCGAATCCACCTTCGTCACCTACAGCTGTGTTTAAGCCTTTTGCGCTTAATACAGATTTCAGGCTATGGAAGATTTGTGCGCCCATGCGAAGTGCTTCACGGAAGTTTGGAGCACCTACAGGCATAATCATGAATTCTTGAATGTCTACGTTGTTATCCGCATGCTCTCCACCGTTGACGATGTTCATCATCGGTACTGGAAGCGTTTTGGAGTTGAATCCACCAAGGTATTGATAAAGTGGAATTTGTAAGAAATCAGCAGCCGCACGTGCTACAGCGATAGATACGCCAAGGATTGCGTTTGCACCTAATTTCCCTTTGTTTTCTGTTCCGTCAAGTTCGATTAACATTTTGTCGATCGCTACTTGTTCTGTTACATCAAAGCCTAAAAGCTCTGGTGCAATGATTTCGTTTACGTTGTTTACAGCTGTCAAAACACCTTTTCCAAGGTAACGGTCTTTGTCTCCGTCACGTAGTTCTACTGCTTCATATTCACCAGTAGAAGCACCACTTGGTACTAGTGCACGGCCAAAGCCGCCAGATTCTGTGTAAACTTCTACTTCAACTGTTGGGTTACCGCGAGAGTCTAATACTTCGCGTGCATATACGTCAACAATGTATGGCATCGTTATTTCTCTCCTTTTGAATCAATTTGTTATTTTTGAATCAATGATGTTCCTGTCATCTCTTTTGGTTTTTCAAGTCCAAGTAAGTCTAAAAGCGTTGGAGATAGATCAGCTAAAATGCCGCCTTCTCTAAGCGTCGCACCTTTTTTCGTTACGATGACTGGCACAGGATTCGTTGTATGTGCAGTATGCGGCTTTCCTTCTTCGGTAATGAGCACGTCTGCGTTACCGTGGTCTGCCGTGATGATGGCGTGTCCGCCTTTTGCAAGGATTGCGTCGACTACAGCTCCTAAGCACTCATCTACTGCTTCAATGGCTTTGATTGTTGGCTCAAGCATACCTGAATGCCCCACCATATCTGGGTTAGCAAAGTTCAGAATGATCGCATCATGCTTATCCGCATTGATGTCTGCAACAAGCGCATCCTTTACCTCATAAGCGCTCATTTCTGGCTTGAGGTCATAGGTTGCGACATCTGGTGAATTGATTAAGATGCGGTCTTCTCCAGGAAATTCTTCTTCACGTCCACCACTCATAAAGAACGTCACGTGAGGATATTTCTCTGTTTCAGCAATCCGCAGCTGCTTCAATCCATTTTGAGAAAGTACTTCTCCTACTGTGTTATCCAAATTCACTGGTTTGAAAGCCACATAGCCATCTACCGTTTCACTGAAGTGTGTAAAGCAGACGAAGTGTAAATCCTTCGGATGTGCTTCCCCGCGGTCAAACGAGCGGAAATCTTCATTTGTGAATGTGTTTGAAATTTGAATCGCACGGTCTGGACGGAAGTTATAGAAAATCACAGAGTCGCCGTCGTTTACTTTTGCAACCGGCTCACCATTTTCTCTCGTAATGACAGATGGAATAACAAACTCATCGTAGATTCCATTTTCATAGGAGTCATCAACGACATCATAGATGTTTTGATAACTTGGGCCTTCACCATACGCCATCGCGCGATATGCTTTCTCCACACGATCCCAGCGCTTGTCACGGTCCATTGAGTAATAGCGTCCAGAAAGTGTTGCCACTTCTCCGACACCGATTTCTTTGATTTGTTCTTCAAGCTGTTTTAAGTACACTTTCGCTGTCTTCTGACCAACATCACGTCCGTCTAAGAAGCCGTGAATGTATACTTTTGTTAAGCCTTCTTTTTTCGCTAGTTTCAGCAAGGCAAAAAGATGCTGGATGTGGCTATGCACACCGCCGTCTGACAAGAGACCGAATAGATGAAGGGCCTTGTCATTTTCTTTTGCATAAGTCATTGCATCTAGGAACGTTTCGTTTTTCTCAAATTCCCCATCACGAATGGCCACATTCACTCTTGTTAAGCTTTGGTACACGATGCGTCCTGCACCGATGTTCAAATGCCCAACTTCAGAGTTCCCCATTTGACCTTCTGGGAGGCCCACTGCCTCACCTGAAGCCGTTAAGGTTTGATGCGGGAATTCGTTCCAGTAGCGGTCGAAGTTCGGTTTCTTTGCTTGGGCAACAGCGTTACCGACTGTTTCGCCTCTTAAACCGAATCCATCTAAGATGATTAATGCAGCTGGTTTCTTACTCATATTGACCTTCCTCCAATAATTGAACGAAAGACTGAGGTTCTAAGCTTGCGCCGCCTACCAAAGCACCGTCAATATCGGATTCTGCCATATATTCTTTAATATTCGCAGGTTTCACGCTTCCGCCATACTGAATGCGAAGGCTGTCTGCCGCTTCTTGACCAAATTCGCTTGCAACCGTTTGGCGAATGTGCGCACAAACATCGTTTGCATCTTTCGCTGTAGAAGATTTACCTGTACCGATCGCCCAGATTGGCTCATAGGCAATGACAGATTCAGCGACTTGCTGCTTCGTTAAACCAGCTAGTGCTTTCTTCACTTGATCAGCGACAAGTTCGTTTGTTTTGCCTGCTTCACGTTCTTCAAGCGTTTCACCTACACAGATGATTGGAACGATGCCATGCTTGAATGCAGCATGTGCTTTTTTGTTCACTGTTTCATCTGTTTCAGCGAAGAATTCGCGGCGCTCTGAATGACCGATCACTGAGTAGCCGATGCCAAGATCTTTAAGCGCAGCAGGGCTGATTTCGCCAGTGAATGCACCGTTTTCTTCAAAGTGCATGTTTTGCGCACCAATTTTAAGGTCTGTTCCGTTAGAAAGGCTGTTCAGCTTTTCAAGGAAAAGGGCTGGTGCACAGACAATAGATTCCACTTTGTCAGGAGATGGAATAGATGATTTGACTTCTTCAACGAAACTTACAGCTTCACCAAGTGTTTTGTTCATCTTCCAGTTCCCAGCTATAATTGGTTTTCTCATGATTGACACTTCCTTATAGCAGTTTTGGTCTTATTTATCGTTTAATGCAGTCACACCTGGAAGTTCTTTGCCTTCCATAAATTCAAGTGAAGCGCCGCCGCCTGTAGAAATATGGCTCATCTGATCGGCAAGACCAAATTTCTCAACAGCTGCTGCTGAATCTCCACCGCCAATGACAGAATATGTATCTTTCGCTTCTGCCAGTGCTTCTGCGATTGCTTTTGTTCCTTTAGCGAATGCATCGATTTCAAATACACCCATTGGTCCGTTCCAGACAACAAGTTTGCTGTTTTTAATGACATCAGCATACTTCTCTCTTGTCTCTGTTCCAATATCAAGTGCTTCTAAATCACTTGGAATTTCAGAGATTGGCACAATGCTTGTATTCGCATCATTTGAAAAGTCGTCGGCTACCAGAACATCTGTTGGAATCAGGAAGTTCACGCCTTTTTCTTTTGCACGGTCCATAAAGGATTTCGCTAAATCTACTTTGTCTTCTTCTAATAGAGATTTCCCTACTTCGTGGCCAAGTGCTTTGACAAATGTATAAGCAAGTCCGCCGCCGATGATCAGGTTGTCCACTTTATCAAGAAGACTTTCAATTACACCGATTTTATCCTTTACTTTTGCGCCACCGATAATCGCTGTAAATGGGCGATCAGGGTTTGAAATGGCTTTTCCTAGAACCTCAAGCTCTTTTTGCATGAGGAAGCCTGAAACAGCCGGAAGATACGCTGCAATACCAGCTGTGGATGCATGTGCACGGTGTGCAGCACCGAACGCATCATTGACATACACATCGGCTAAATCAGCAAACGCTTTTGATAATTCAGGATCGTTCTTTTCTTCACCAGGATAGAAACGAACGTTTTCAAGCACTAGCACATCTCCTTCTTTTAAGTCAGAGATTTGCTTTTTCACGTTGTCGCCGTAAGCTTCATCTGCTTTTTTCACTTCTTGTCCAAGAAGCTCTTGCAGACGTTTTGCTACAGGTGTCAGACGCAGTTCTTCAGTAACTTGACCTTTCGGACGACCCAAATGACTAGCTAGTAGTACCTTTGCGCCTTGTCCTGTTAAATACTCAATCGTTGGTAATGCTGCGCGAATACGAGTATCATCCGTCACTTTTCCGTCCTTCATTGGAACGTTAAAATCTACGCGGCAGAACACAACTTTACCTTTTACGTCAATGTCTTTTACTGATTTCTTATTCATGCTCGTCAGGAGATCCTCCTTTATTCTGGTTTCCTTACGCATTGGACAAGTCTCTCTTTATCCTTTTCCCATTTTGCCCTCATCAAAACGAGAAATCGTGCAGAACGGATAAATACAGAGAAAAAGGGAAAGGGATGCTTCCCCTTCCCTTGTCCGTCTTCATTATATCGTGTCTCTAGGAAAGAACCAAGTGAGTTCCTTCAGTGTGAGAAATTAAAGACCTTGTTTTGCAATGTAAGCTGCAAGGTCAACAACGCGGTGAGAATATCCACTCTCGTTATCGTACCAAGAAATGACTTTCACCATGCTGCCTTCCATTACCATTGTAGAAAGAGCATCGATTGTTGAAGAGTTTGCATTACCATTGTAGTCACCAGATACTAATGGCTCTTCGCTGTAGCCAAGGATTCCTTTAAGTTCTCCTTCAGCTGCTTCTTTAAGTGCTGCATTTACGTCTTCAGCTGTCACATCTTGATTTAATTCAGCAACAAGATCAACTAAAGAAACGTTAGGTGTTGGAACACGCATAGCGCCACCGTTTAATTTACCTTTAAGTTCAGGCAATACAAGTGAAACAGCTTTCGCAGCACCTGTAGAAGTTGGGATGATGTTTTCCGCAGCTGCACGAGCACGACGGTAGTCTTTGTGCGGAAGATCAAGAATTTGTTGGTCATTTGTGTATGAGTGAACAGTTGTCATCATACCGCGTTTGATACCAAATTTATCGTTAAGTACTTTTGCAAATGGAGCTAAGCAGTTTGTTGTACAAGATGCATTAGAGATGACATCGTGGCTAGCTGCATCGTATTTGTCTTCGTTTACACCCATAACGATTGTGATATCTTCTTCGTTAGCAGGAGCAGAGATGATGACTTTTTTAGCGCCAGCTTCTAAGTGTTTAGCAGCGTCTGCACGTTTTGTGAAGAATCCAGTAGATTCAACAACGATTTCTACGCCTTGTTTACCCCAGCTTAATTTCGCAGGGTCACGCTCAGCTGATACTTCGATTGTTTTACCGTTCACTACTAAGTTCGTACCGTCTACAGAAACCTCTGCATCTAGTTTTCCGTGAACAGAGTCATATTGTAAAAGGTGTGCAAGCATGTTAGCGTCTGTTAGATCGTTAACCGCTACTACCTCAACTTCAGGATTGTTTAATGCTGCACGAAATACGTTACGTCCAATACGTCCAAATCCGTTAATACCGACTTTTACTGCCATGATGTTTCCTCCTTTTATAGGTCACAATGTTTTATATTGAGGGATCGATTGACTCCCTTAATAACTCTTTTGCGGCTCCTTCGTCTGTGACGAGAACCGTTCGGCGGGGTTTTTTGAAATAAGCTTCAATGGCCCCAGCCTTTGATGATCCACCAGCAACAGCAATGATGTGTGGAATGCTTTCTAAATCATCTAGCTGCATGCCGACGGAGTGCACTTTGTGGACGACCTCGCCATCACGATTAAAGTAATAGCCAAAAGCCTCTGTCACTGCGTCATGCTCATCAATCTTTTTTAAATCTTCAGCGGGTGTGTTTCGTCTCATCGCCATTGTTTTTGCTTCACCGATTCCATGAATGAGCATCGTGGATGATTTAATCGTTTGAAGCACTTCTTTGACAGACGGCTCTTCAATAATGGAAGAGTAAGCACCTTCTGACAGCTGTCCTGGAACAAACAGCAGTTTGTAAGTACCGGAAGCTTTTTCAGCCATGTGGGCACAAATGGTGTTTGCCTGATTTTTTACATTCTCCCCAAGACCGCCTCTCGCAGGGACAAACATCATGTCTCTGTTTTTGGCATCAGGGGTCATCATTTCGGCAACAGCTTCCATCGTCGTTCCGCCAGTGACGGCGACGATATTATTTCCAGTAAACCTTTTTTTCATACATTGAACAGCAGCTCTTCCCATTTCTTGCTTCACCCACGGGGATTCATCGCTGTCACCAGAAACGATGATGACTTCTTCCAGGCCTAATTTCCTCTTTAATGTATTTTCCAAAAAGGTTAAACCTAAAACGTCCTTCATCATTCCTTCAAGCATTTCAAGCAAAGCATGACCTTCAGTCGTCAGCATCATACCGCTCGTTTTGACATCCAGCAGATTTTGTTCCTTTAAGAACTGAACCTCAGCTCTTAAGATACGTTCACTCAGACCAAGACTTGTCGCAAGACTTCTGCGACCAATTGGTTCAGCTAATCTGATGTACTGCAAAATGTCGTAGCGCTTTTGCATAACTGTGAGAAGATCTGGTAATAATTTTTTTTGAGCTTCCAATAAACGATTCATGGCTAACGACCCTTTCTTTTCACGTTGGACTAAAAACGTCCCACTGTGACAAAAAACGTCCCGCCACAGCCAAAAAAAATCAATCCCTGCTTTCTTTAATTATTTTAACAGGATAATCTTGCATTTTCAACTCTTACAAACACATTCAGACAAAAAATAGACACATTTTGACCGATAACCTGCTTGTCATCTAGCTTTCCGCCATTTTATTTTTTTAAAACTATTTATTTTCTTCTATATTGAATGCATTTGTCTTTGAAAAGGTGCAGGCGGTCAAAAGCCGCCTGCTTATGTTTTCGGTATCGTTTCTTTCTCTTCATTAAATCGTTTCGCATCTTCCTTCGGTTTAATCTTGAGGTAGTAAATGATGTAGCAGGCGGCCATAAATGGAACTCCGCAATAAAGACCAATCCGCTGATCCTCAATAAAGAATAAACTGATAAGAACAATGCCAAATGCGATAAAGCCTGCTAATGGCACAAATGGATAAAAAGGAGTTCGGAAGACAAGATCCTTTACATCTCCGCCCTCTTTTATGAATTGCCTCCTAAAGAAGTATTGGGATAAACAAATCGACATCCAAACCACGACAAGCACCATACCCGAAATGGAGATGAGCCAGACATATACCGTTTTTGGTGCTACAACACTCGTGAGCAGTGATAGAGCAGATACACCCATTGTCACCAATAAGGCATTGATCGGGATTTTTCGCTTGGATAATTTTTTCGTGAAAACAGGTCCTTTCCCGTCTTTTGAAAGCGCCCAAAGCATACGTGATGATGCATATAATCCAGAGTTCGCTACAGATAAAACGGCTGTAATGATAATAAAATTCATGATATCTGCAGCGTATGGTATGCCGACCTTGTCCAACACCACAACAAACGGACTATCCACTGCGCCGGCGGTCTGCCATGGAAGAAGTGCTGCAAGAACCGCAATCGATAAAACAAAAAAGACCATCGTCCGCCAAATAATATTTCGAATAGAGCGCGGGAGTGTTTTTTCTGGACTTTCACTCTCACCTGCTGCAATCCCTACAAGCTCTGTTCCTTGAAAGGAGAAATTGACTGTGACCATGGTTAATAAAATCGCAAAAAGACCATTAGGAAAAAGTCCACCATGATCCGTCAAATGACGAAATAGAGGGGCTGGTTCCCCACCTTTCAAGTGAATCATTCCGAAAATTGCGCCAATTCCAATGATAATAAACAATAAGATCGCAGCAACCTTGATGGCTGAAAACCAAAACTCTGTTTCAGCGAAGCTGCGTGCCGAGATGGCATTGATGGAAAATAAGATGACACTAAAGGCAAGACACCAAAGCCAAACAGGGATATCTGGGAACCACCTTTGGAGCAAAATGCCTGCTGACGTAAACTCCAGTCCAATTGTACATGCCCAGCTAAACCAATAAAGCCAGCCGATCATAAAGCCTGTGGACGGACCTATATATTTGGTTGCATACTCCTGAAAGGAACCAGCTGTCGGCATCGCCACTGCTAATTCACCAAGACAGAGCATGACCAAATACATGAGCAACCCGCCAATGATAAACGAAAGAATGGCTCCCCCTGGGCCTGCCTGATGAATAATGAGTCCTGATCCAAGGAAAAGGCCTGTTCCGATGACCCCACCTAAGGCAATCATAAAGAGATGTCTGCTTTTCATGGAACGCTCTAGTTCATTATGCTGTTCTGGCTTCAAATCCGTTTCCCCACTTTCACTCTTCTATTCATCAACCTTTGACAAAATACGCCGTTCATTGAAAGAGAAAGGGAGAATTTGAAGGATTCTCCCCTTGATCATTTATGCTTGAAATAACGCTTGGATATGAGCAATTGCCCAATCCAAGTCTTCTTTTGAAATGGTAAGCGGCGGTGCAAATCGAATCACTGTCTCATGGGTTTCTTTGCATAACAGCCCCTCTTGCTTGAGCTTCTCACAATAAGGTCTAGCTGCCTCAGTCAGTTCCATCCCAATAAATAGTCCACGCCCGCGGACTTCCTTAATGACAGGACTTTGAATGCGTGACAGTTTGTCTTTGAAATATTGCCCTAGCTCCAATGAGCGCTCGGCAAGCTTCTCATCGATTAACACATCTAGTGCAGCAAGTGATACTGCGCACGCAAGAGGATTCCCGCCGAAGGTAGACCCGTGAGACCCTGGATTAAATACACCTAAAATATCACGGTTTGCTACAACACATGAGATCGGGAATACCCCACCGCCAAGTGCTTTACCAAGAATCAGCATATCCGGCTCAATGTCTTCCCAGTCGCATGCAAACATCTTGCCAGTCCGCGCTAAGCCCACTTGAATTTCATCTGCGATCAATAACACATGTTCCTTCTCACAAATCGCTTTTGCCTCTTTTATAAAGCCCTCAGGCGGCATGACAATGCCCGCTTCTCCTTGAATCGGTTCAAAGAGAAAAGCTGCTGTTTGCGGAGTGATCGCTTCGCGTAACGCCTCAATATCTCCATAAGGGATGAGCTTTATGCCTGGAAGCATCGGACCGAAACCTCTTTGATATTCTGCTTCCGAAGAAAGTGACACAGCCGTCATTGTACGACCATGAAAATTCCCGGTACATGCAATGATTTCTGCGCGATTCTCTTCGATTCCCTTGACATCATAGCCCCATCGTCTCGCTGCCTTTATCGCCGTTTCCACAGCCTCGGCACCTGTATTCATTGGCAATGCCATCTCTTTATTCGTTAATTTGCAGATTTTCTCATACCATGGGCCAAGCTGATCATTATGGAAGGCCCTTGATGTGAGTGTCACGCGGTCAGCTTGTGTTTTAAGCGCTTCAATAATGCGGGGATGGCGATGTCCTTGGTTCACTGCAGAATATGCACTGAGCATATCCATGTAGCGGTTGCCCTCAGGATCAGTCACCCACACTCCCTCAGCCTCTGAAATCACAATTGGCAACGGATGATAATTCGCCGCACCGTATTGTTCTGTTTGATGAATCAATGCTTTTGTCTGTGTCATCGTGTATTCCTCCTTCTATAAGCTTGCCTCTTTTGATTGGGTTCATCTTCACTCTTATGTTATGCAAGGATCATGCCAACTTAGTGATCGCTCTGTGCCTAGGATTGTGCTCATCTTTAACGCAAAATAATTTTGCATATGCAAAATTATTTAGAGGAAACCGCAAAATTTTTCATGTAAAATAGAGGTAATGTCTGGAGGTGGCGCAAGTGAAAAAAGATCAGCATACCGCAAAGCTCGAAAATGAGATTGATCTATATAAACAAATGCTCGATTTAATTGATGTTGGGGTTCACGCCATTGACGAAAATGGCAATACCATTGTTTATAACAAAAAAATGATGGAGATCGAATCTTTAAAACGTTCTGATGTCCTTTATAAAAATGTCTTAGACCTCTTTGTGTTTCAGGACGAGATGCACAGTACACTTGTCCAAGCGCTGCGAACCGGGAAACAGACGGTTCATGCAAAGCAGACGTATCACAACTACAATAGTAAAGAAATCACAACGATTAACCATACATACCCGCTCGTACGAGACGGTCTGATTCAAGGAGCGGTTGAAATTTCGAATGATGTCACGAAACTGGAACGGCTCATTCATCACAATATGAAGAAAAAAGGAAACACACGCTTTACATTTGATTCAATCATTGGGGAGAGTCCTGCCTTTTTAGAAGTGATTGAACATGCGAAACGAGCCACACGTACCTCTTCTTATGTGCTGATTGTTGGTGAGACAGGGACGGGGAAAGAGCTATTTGCACAAAGCATTCATAATGGCAGCAGCCGTTCATCTGGACCATTTATTACGCAGAATTGTGCAGCACTGCCTGATAACCTGATTGAAAGTCTGCTTTTTGGAACACAAAAAGGGGCTTTTACAGGGGCAACAGATCAGCCCGGTCTATTCGAACAAGCACAAGGAGGTACACTGCTTTTAGATGAGATCAACTCATTACACCCAGCTCTTCAAGCAAAACTATTGCGCGTCTTGCAAGAGAAACGTGTAAGAAGGTTAGGCAGTACAAAGGAAATCGCCATTGATGTGAGAGTGATTGCTAATATGAATGAGGACCCTGTAGATGCGATCGCAGGTGGACGGATGCGAAAGGATTTATTTTACCGGCTTGGCATTGTCACCTTGTTTATCCCGCCACTCTCTGAGCGAAAAGAAGACATCCCCACATTTGTCATGCATTTTATTCAAAAATATAATGAACTGTTTCAAATGAATGTGAAGGCGGCTGATGAAGAGGTACTTGCCCTGTTCCAAACGTATCATTGGCCAGGTAATGTAAGAGAACTGGAGCATGTGATTGAGGCTGGAATGAATATGATGATGGACGAAACATCCTTAAGCTTGCATCACCTTCCTTACCATTTCCGATTCAAGCAAGGAGAAGGTCATCCTAGTGAACACATGCAGATGAGTCCGGTGCAGCCTACAGCTGCAGCTGATACCTTCGTCTACACGAGCTCAGATCATACAACTGACTTCCAAACCCAAATGGAACGATTTGAAAAACAATACATCGTCCATTACTTAAATAAAATGGACGACAATATTTCACAGACTGCAAAGATATTGGGCATGAGCAGGCAAAGTTTGCAATATCGAATGAAAAAGCTGCATATTTCTCTTCAATAATAGAGCTGTGCCGTTATGCGGCACAGCTTATTGTATATCTGGCTTTCCTTCCTGTTCTTGCAGCACCTCACCAAGAAGTTGTTCTACTTTTTCCAAATGTGTAAGCATCGCCCTCTCCGCTTCTTCTGGCTGCTTGTCCATGACAGCTTGATAAATACGTTCATGGTCTTTATAAAGCTGACGTATGGACGCTTTTCTTGAAAATAACACGATTTTTCTCGTTTCCCGCATCGTTTCCATTAATAAGGATGAGACCTGATTCATTAACGCCGCTAGTAAATGATTCTTTGAGGCTTTGGCGATGGCAAGATGAAATGTGAGGTCTGCCTCCTCACCAATTTCTTTATGCGCTTCTGCACGCTTCATTTGTTCTAGTGCCTCCTGCAGTCGATGGAGGTCATCGTCTGTCCGCAGCAATGCTGCCTTTTTGACAGCACCTGATTCAATGATTGATCTCACTTCAAGAAGCAGCACGATATCCTGCTGCTTCATCAAAAAAGCAGGAGATAAACAAAATGTGAGCTGCTCAGGATCGAACTGCTTCACATATGTGCCTTCTCCTTGCTTCATCTCTATTAATCCGATCGCTTTCAGAGCGGACAGCGCCTCTCTCACAGCGGAACGGCTGACTTGAAAATTTTCAGAAAGTGCTTGAACCGAGTCTAATTTTTCGCCCGGAAGTAGCTCCCCCGTTCGAATGGATTCGATTAATGCATCCGCAATTTCTTCATATATTTTTTTCGTTTTGATTTGTTTATATTTCAATTGGTCTCACCTCATCACTGTTGTCTACCCTATCGGCTCATGCCCTATCTTATACTTTACCCCAAAATTCAGATCACACGTCTTCCCTTTTTTCAATTCTCAAGAAATCTTCTATCACTCTTCCACTCATCAAAAAAGAAGCACGTGCCATTGTTTCTGGCATGTGCTTCTTTTTAATCATATCGCTTCCGCAGCGTGGAAGACGGAAGGTTCATTTGTTCACGATATTTGGCAATGGTTCTGCGAGAGACGCGGATACCAAAGGTTTGCTGAAGCTGCGTCATGATTTGCTGATCCGAATACGGTTTTTTCTTATTTTCTGATTGAATCAGCTCCGCAATGTGGGTCTTCACTGTGTAGCTGGATGCTTCTTCTAGCGAATGCCCTTCTAGTTTCGCTTGAAAAAACTGTTTCATTTCCATTAATCCGTATGGGGTCTGCACCATTTTCCCTTTGACTGTTCGACTCACTGTCGACTCATGCACTTGTAATATATCTGCAACCCGCTTCATCGTAAGCGGTTTCATTTTATGCTTCCCGGTCAGGAAAAAATCAGTCTGTTGTAAGATAATCTCACGAACGACATTTGTCATCGTTTGTTTTCTCTGCTTCAGCGCTTGAACAAGCCAATTGTACTGCTGCTGCTTTTCCTTTAGATACGTGTATGCTTCATGCCGCTTTTGATCTTGAATCATGGCGAAATACCCTTCATTCATTTCAATGTCCGGAAAAGCACGCTGGTTCAACTCGAATGTGATGTGACCTCCCGCAGCTGTAATCAACACATCTGGTTCTATATACACATCCTGGTCTTCATAAGAGAAATGAAGGCCTGGTCTTGGTTCGAGAAGCGACACCTCATCTTGTATGGCTTGCAGGGTTTTCAACGGCATACCTGTTTTAGCTGCGATTTCCTTCCAAGCCTTCCTTGCGAAAAGAAAGAAATGCCCTTCGATGATCAGCTCTGCTTCATACCAGCGATCTTTTTTTCGTCTAAGCTGGAGCAGGATGCATTCTTGCAATGATCTAGCGCCAATACCGGCAGGCTCTAATGATTGAAGCTGATGAAGAACGGCCTCTACTTCTTCTGCCGAAGCCTGTAACACAGCGGCCATTTGGTCAACCGGTTCATTTAAATAGCCATTGGAATCAATGGACTCAATCATGAATTGAAAAATCCTTTGATTCTTTTCACTTAAATTCAAATCAATGGCCTGTCTCTTTAAATACATTTGCAGGCTTTCTTGTTGATGCGTACGATACGGCTCTGTCATTCGATCTTGCGTTTTTTTATGATAAACTGGTTGATAGCTGTCCGTGTCTTTCCGCTCAATCAGAGGGTTCTCAAGCGCTAACTGATCAAGATACTCACCCAGCTCTGCACAATTCAATTGCAGCAGCGTAATCGCCTGCCTGAGTTCTTGCGTGAGTACCTGCTTTAATACTAGTTCTTGTTGCAGTTTAAGGCTCATTGTCTCCCCTCCCTCTCATCATTTTACATGAAGATTGACGGACCGTATATACGAAATAGGAGTGATTTCCATGTCTGAACTTTTTTCCGTTCCATACTTTATCGACAATTTAAAACAGCACATTGCCATGAATCAACATGAAGACAAGATTCATGCCATGAACGCTTATTATCGGTCGGTGGTTTCTACACTTGTGCAGGACCAATTGACGAAAAATGCTGTTGTCTTGAAGCGAATTCAGCATCTCGATGAAGCGTACCAAAAGGTGAAAAAAGAAAGCGAATAAATGGACGAAAAACAACACCCTTTCTCATGATTGCAAAGGGTGTTTTTCATGCAGGAAAAGCTTTTGATCCAGCTTCGATTTGTACATCATCAAAAAGCCGGACCGCCCTACAGTATAAATGATAAAGGCAAACCATAGTCCGTGATTGTGCCATATCGGAATGACTGCCGCCTGAACAGCCACAAACAAAATCATCGCAAACAACATTGAATTCCTAACAGGAGCAATTTCTGTCGCACCTGTGAATACACCATAAATCACCAAGCCAAAGCAAGCAGCAAACGGATAAAGAACGAGCCAATCGGCATATTGCAGTGTCACATCAAGAAGCTGAGGCAAATTTGTAAACAGGCTCAAAATCGGTACTTTAAAGAAAAAGTAACCTGCCGCAATAGCACATGCCATCACAACTGCCCATTGTCTCGAAAGGGTTAATGTTTTATCATAAAGCGCTCGGTCGTTCGCACCTACTGATCTACCGACAAGGATGCTGGACGCATTGGCAAATCCATCGAACAAATAGGCCATGATGTAGTGAATTTGAAATAAAATGGCATTCGCCGCCAATTGCTCCGTTCCGAAAGAAGCTCCCTTTGCTGTAAACATGTTGATCACAACAAGCAGACAGATCGTTCGGATAAACAAGTCTTTATTCACATGAAACATTTTCTTTACTGCACGTGTGTCCATCATCTGCTGGATAGACGGCATCCGAAAACCGTTTGACGTATGCTTCAAGATAATCCAGACCCCTAACACAAAAGCAGTGAGTTCAGAGATCAATGTCGCCGCTGCCACACCTTTGACGGCAAAAGAAAACGCATGAACTAAGATCAATGCCAAGATCATATTCATGACATTGATCAAAATTTGTAAAGAAAGGGCTTCTTTCATTTTTGCCATCCCCATCAGCCAGCCGAGTATGACGTAATTCATCAAGGTAAATGGCGCTCCCCAGATCCGAATATGAAAATAGTCCGCTGCATATTCGCGCACATCAGCAGCAGGAGAGATGATCCATAATGCGGATTGAATAATGGGCCATTGAAGAGCAATAAAACAAAGTCCGACGATAATAGCTAGCAAAAAAGGCCTTAGAAAAGCAAGAACACCCTGCTCCTCGTTCTGCGCTCCGTTTGCTTGGGCGGCAAAAGCAGATGTACTTACCCGTAAAAAGCCAAACAGCCAGTACAATGTACTAAAAATGAGACTGCCGACTGCGACGCCTCCTATATAAGCGGGGTTGGCAAGCTGGCCAACAACTGCTGTATCGACAGCTCCAAGTAATGGCGTGGTCATCGTTGAAATGGTTAAAGGGATCGCCAAAGCTAAATATGCTCGATGGTTCACGATGCCACCTGCCTTTCATGAAAAATAGCCTCTCTTAAAAGAGGCATTGAGGGAATGAAAAAGTTAACGAACCGGCCTGCCAATCGTTCGAGACAAAGGGTGGCTGGCGAGCGTTGCCTCCTTCATTTTCAGCACAGCTTCGTGCTCTGATATAAAGAAATCATCCTTCGATTGAAACTGAGCCACAAGTTCACCTTGATCAAGAATCGCTAATTGATCACTTAAATGATAGGCCGCTGTCAAATCATGTGTGATAAATAAGTATGCAAGCTTCAGCTCTTTCTTTAATTCGACTAACAAATCTAAAATGACAGCCTGCGTAACCATATCTAAGCTACTGACTGATTCATCCAGCACAATGAGCTTTGGCTGAAGCACCAGTGCTCTGGCGATGTTGATCCGCTGTAGCTGGCCACCGCTAAATTGGTATGGGTACTTGGACAAATCTTGCTCACTGAGCCCTACTCTTTCTAACCAGTGAATCAGTATATGCTGACGTTTTTTTCGGGTCATTGGTTCATAGTTTTCAAGCGGCTCAGATAAGATTTGTTCCACTGTCCACCTTGGATTCACCGCTGAATATGAATCTTGAAATACCGCTTGTACATGTCGGCGGAAATGCTGATGTGTCCGCTGATCTGCACGAATGATATCCTGACCTTCAAACAGAACTTGTCCGCTACTTGGCTTCTCTAGTCCAAGGATGATGCGGCCGAGTGTACTTTTCCCTGCACCACTTTGACCTAATAATCCAAGACAAGTGCCTTCTTCAATGGTCAAATGGACGTTTTTCAAGACAGGGGTTCTCCCTTTTGTCCTCATCATAAACGATCGGTTGCCATATGAATGACTCACTGCTTTCACTTCTATTAAATGCAACGGTTTTCTCACCTCAAATCGGGCAAACAGCTGGAATGGATGGACGAGCTGCTAAAAGTTTCTTTGTATAATCATGCTTCGGGTGTTCAAAAAGCTCAAGAACTTCAGCCTTTTCAACGATTTTTCCTTGTTTCATCACCACGACCTCGTCTGCCATTTCTGCAATCACACTAAGATCGTGGGTAATGAGCAAAATCGCCGTTCCGTATTCATGACGAATTTGATTCAAGTGCTCAAGCACCAGCTTCTGATTGTGTACATCTAATGCGGTTGTCGGTTCATCTGCGATGATCAGAGGCGGATGCATACAGGCAGCCATAGCAATCATGACACGCTGGAGCATCCCCCCGCTTAATTCAAAAGGGTATTTACTCAGTAATTGATCTGGATGCGGCAGGTTCATTTTCTCTAAGGCTTTAATTGCCTGGACCCGTGCCTGCCTTTTACTGACAGCTGTATGCCGGCGGATTGTTTCAATCAATTGATGTCCAATCGTCCATACAGGCGTAAAGCTATTCATTGGATTTTGCATAATATATGAGAGATCTTTGCCACGAATAGACCGCATATGCTGTTCACTCAAACCGATCAATTCTCGACCTTGTAGAGTGATACTGCCAGTCACTTCCGTTGTTTTTCGATCAAGCATGTTTAAGATCGACATACTTGTCACCGTTTTTCCGCATCCGCTCTCACCAATTAATCCAACAATTTGACCGTGCTTTACCTCAAATGCTATTTCCTGAACGAGAGAAATGGTTCCTTGCGGCGTTTTCGTATGCACATGCAGGTTCTCTATGTTTAAAATAGACTCTTCCATCTGACTCATTCCTTTACACACGACGTTTGACGCCATATTTCTCTGAAAGGGCTTCTCCCAGTAAGTTGAATAGAATGACCACAGCCATAATCACAAGACCCGGATAAAGCATCAGCTGAGGATTTGTTTGAATATACGATTTTCCTTCATGGATCATCGCTCCCCATTCAGGCGTAGGGGGCTGAACCCCTAAGCCTAGAAAAGACATGGCGGAAATGTCCATAATCGCCCAGCCCATTTCAAGTGTGCCCACAACCGCGAGTGGCGGCAGTACATTCGGAATCATATGCTTTCTCATGATATTCCAATGGGAAGTACCACTAATCTTCGCAGCTGCAATAAAGTTTTGTTCTTTTAAACTAAGCACCATCCCTCGAAAGACGCGAGCATAATACACCCACTGCACAAGCATCAAAGCCAGCACCACTTGAGAAAGCCCCGGTCCAAAAATACCGACTAATCCAAGGATCAGTACCAAATTCGGAAATGCCATGACCCCGTCGCACAATCTCATCAATACGTGATCGATCCAGCCGCCTTTATATCCAGATATCAGCCCTACGATTAAACCGATAGATAGAGAGGAAACAAAGATTAACAACGCACAGCCTAGTGAAATACGAGCACCATATAGAATACGAGATAAATTGCACCTTCCCAATTGGTCGGTGCCTAGAGGATACTCCCATGAAGATCCCTTTAGTTTCATTGCAAGATTAACAGTCGCCGTGTCATGCGGAGCGATCCATGGTGCACATACCGTCACAATGAGCAGGAGACCGAGCAGCACCACACAGATCGAGATCATCTTTTGATGATAGAAGAGGTGTTTTACTTTTGTCATCATGGCTGGCGGCCTTCCTTTCTAGAAATACGGGGGTCAATGAGCAGCTGAAGGAGATCAACCATCAAGCTGCTTAAGATAAAGATACACGCCGCCATCAACACATAAAATTGAATGACCGGCAGATCCCGGTTAAAGATCGCTTCTATAAAAAATCGTCCAAATCCAGGCCATGAAAAAACAGCCTCTACAATAATAGTCCCTGTGAGCAGCTTGCCAAGATTCACGCCAAGTCCTGTCAGCATCGGTGATATCGCCATTCTGAAGACATGTTTGAACATAATCGATTGTTCCTTTAGCCCTCTCATTCTCGCATATTGAACAAAAGGCTCGTGAAGCGTCTCACTCACACTCGCTCGCAATAATCTCGTATACATCGCAATTAACGGCACAGCCAGTGTAACGGATGGCAGTACAAGATGTTCCCATGTACCAACACCTTCAACAGGTAAAAGATCGAGTTTCACTGAAAAAAAGAAGATGAGCAAATACCCCAAAACAAAGGTCGGGATAGATGCTCCTAGGAAAGAAATCATCCGGCTCATATGATCTACAACGCCGTTTTTTCTCAAGCCGCTGAAAAAGCCCAGTGGAATACTGACACAAATTGCGATCAGCAGACTAGTGAACGCCAATTGAATCGTCGCAGGTATTCGATAGATCACCTCATCAAGCACAGGCTGATTGGTCATATACGACCGCCCAAAATCAAGACGGACGACTTTTTCAATCGTATGAAGGTACTGCATGTAAAAAGGTTCATCTAAACCAAATTCACTTCGTTTTTGGGCTAATACTTCATCAGTAGGCTGAATATGAGCCGCTGCTAAATATGCCTCCGCTGGATCAACTGGTGACAGATGAATCATGCCAGTTGTGAACAGTGTGGCTAGTAGAAATACAGGAATGATGGATAACATTCGTTTGATGATATAGCGGCTCATTTGCTTACCTTCCTTCTGTTACTTCAGCTTGATGCCTGTGAAAGGGTGTTCATCGCGATTCGCAGGGAAATCAAAGTCCTTCACATCTTTTTGATAAACAGCTGTCTTTTTAAAATAAGAGATTGGCACAATCGCCCCTTGATCTTGCAAGGAAGATAAGACGGACGAATAAAGTGCTTTGCGTTTGTTTTCATTTGTTGTCGATGGAATCTCCGTCATTTCTTTGATCAGCTTATCTTTATTCGGATACGCTGAGATCGCCTCTTTGAATCCAAAACCATCTGATGAGACAACGTTCATAAATGTATGCGGATCATACGGCGCTCCGTAATTGCTAAAGAAGTTCATATCAAATTTGTTCGCTTTAAACCGCTGAACCTGCGTCGCCAGCTCGACACCTTCAAGTTTGACACCAACCCCAATGGCTGCCCATTCTGCCTGCAGTGTTTCAGCCATTGTTTTTTGAATCGATTCTGCTGAGTCATACATCATACTAAACTCAAGCGTTTTTCCGTCTTTTTCCCGTATGGTTTTTCCTTTTGGAAGTGTCCAGCCCGCTTCATCCAGTAAAGCCTTCGCTTTGTCCACATCATACTGGAAAGATTTCACCCGGATGCCTGACGTATATGGCATGTTTGTCGGCAAGATGTGATCTGCTACATCCTCTAATCCAGAGGTCACACCTTCCACCAATGATGTTTTATTGATCGCATACTGAAGGGCGTGACGCACTTTCTCATCTGACAGCTGATCGACTTTTGTGTTCATGACAAGCTGTCTTGTGGCTACAGGCTCTGACATCTTCGTTTCATACTTGCCGCTCGCCTCTAGTTGTTTAAAAGCATCAAGGCTAATCGTTCCTTCTCCGTAAAGTAGATCTACATCGCCTTTTTCAAATGCCATCACTCTTGTTTCGGCATCTGGAATGACCTTCACTTTGATTTCTTTGACCTTTGGTTTCTCTCCCCAGTAGTGGTCATTTCGTTCAAAAATCGCGTAATCATCTTTTTTGTACGTCTTTAATACCCAAGGACCTGTCCCCACTGGTTTTTCGATTCCTTTTGATGTATCTCCGTTTTTCGGAAAACCTGCTTCGCCTAGGAAACGAACGGGGCGCACAACAGCTAGCTCTTGAACAGTTGGATAATAAGGCTCAGTTAATGTGAGTTTAAACGTTTGCTTGTCCACTGCTTCTGTCTTTTTGATTTTCTTTATGACACCTAACCAGCTATGTACTTCTTTGTTTTTTAAAATCGTATCAAAATTCTTTTTCACAATATTCGCATTAAATTTAGATCCATCTGAGAACGTGACATTGTCTCTAAGATGGAACGTATACACCTTGCCATCCTTGGAAACATCCCATGATTTTGCTAATTCAGGTTTAAGCTTTCCATTTTTTTGATAGCTCACCAATGGTTCGTAAATCATGGATTGGGCAAACAATTGTGATGGATTGTATATGTGCGGATTCATTTCGCCAATATCTCTTGGCCATGCCATGGTGATCATATCGGGATGATCCTTGTCTCCACCTGCTCCATTATTTGCTTGAGAACAGCCTACTAGTAAGAAGATCAGTAGGATAGGTAATATTGTATTTATTTTAATTTTCGGAAAATTACTCCAAATCGACATAAGTTGGTTGCTCCTCCTAATTGATGCTGATAATCATTTTCATTTTAAGGAGGAAGGACTCTGTTGTCAATATCATATTTGAAACGAAATAACAATATATATTCCTTATTATTCCACAAATTAAAGGATTTGTTAAAAAGAGAGGCAGGCTGCTGATGAACGAGCAGCCTATGAGGAGGGTAATGCTTTCTTTTGCAGGGCGTTGTACAGTGTATCAATGACAAGCTCCTGTTCCGCGTCTGTCATGCTTGTACCAGATGGCAGGCAAAGACCTGTCTCAAATAACAACTCAGATGCAGGGACTTCATCGGCTGTTGTATAAAAAGGATAACCATGAAAGAGCGGCTGCTGGTGCAGTGGCTTCCATACACGCCTTGCTTCAATCTGCTTTTGTTCTAAAGCATCTATCATCTCTACTGGAGACATCTGTGCATGATGATCCATGGTGAATGTGGTCAGCCAGCGGTTTGATGTGGTTTCTTGATATTCTGGCATAAATTGAAGGCCCTCAATATCGGCTAAAGCATCTTGATAACGCTCGAAAATGCGACGTTTTTGCTGAACACGCTCCTCTAACACTTCCATTTGTGCAATTCCTACACCTGCGAGCAGGTTGCTCATCCGATAGTTATATCCCTCCTCTTGATGCTCATAGTGTAGGGCATGTTCTCTTGCCTGTGACGCGAGAAATCGGCAGCGGTCGATGGCTGATTCATCATCACTGACAAGCATTCCGCCTCCTGATGTTGTAATGATTTTATTTCCGTTAAAAGAGTACACACCGAACCTGCCCATTGAACCGCTTTTTCTTCCTTTATATATACTGCCTAACGATTCAGCCGCATCTTCAATGATTGGCACATCATATGCCTCACACACCGCTATGATTTCATCCATTTTTGCACTTTGTCCGTATAAATGAACGACAATAACCGCACGGGGTCTTTTCCCAAGTCGTTTTGTTTCAGCAAAGGCTTTCTCTAACGCCAGCGGACACATATTCCATGTCTCTTTTTCTGAATCAATAAAAACAGGCGTCGCTTGTTCATATAAAATAGGATTTGCACTGGCAACAAATGTGAGAGTGGAACAAAAGACCATATCTCCCTTTTGAACGCCAATGAGTTTTAAGGCAAGGTGAATGGCTGCTGTTCCTGAAGATAATGCCGCTCCACTCTTCACGCCTGCATAATCCGCGACCACTTGCTCAAATTCATTTACAAGCGGTCCTAATGGTGCAATCCAATTGCTTTTAAATGCCTCCTCTATTTTCTTCTGTTCTTTTCCACTCATATGAGGAGGAGATAAGTAGATTCGTTTCCTGTCTCTCATGATTTCCCACCTTCTCTTCGATCTTTGATCTCAATTGCAGGAACGCCTACAGCGACTTTCTGATCATGTATATCTCGGGTCACTGCCGCTCCTGCGCCGATTACTGCCCAGCTTCCAATGGTTCTGCCAGGTATGACAGCAGCCCCAGCTCCAATATGAGCACCCTCTCGCACAGAGACACAGCCGGTGAGCACAGCTCCCGGGGATAGGTGCGTAAAGGATTCGAGAAAGCAGTCATGCTCCACGATAGAACCGGTGTTGATAATGGCATGCTCACCGATCACTGCATCTGCTTGCACAACAGCCCTTGCCATCACAACCGTTCCCCGGCCAACCTTCGTTGACGAGCTCACAACTGCCTCTGGATGAATCAGTGTGGCAAATGCCCTCTCTTCAAATTCGAGACGTTCTTTGATCCTCTGTCTGATTTCGTTTTGCCCAATGGCAATAAGCCATTGCATATCAGGTATTTCATCTCTTACCTTTTGACTCATAGAAATCGGACCATACAGAATGCCGGTTTGAGGGTCAGCTTCCTCAAATCGATCGTCTAATACAGCACACAATGAGTACTCAGGATGCAAAAAAATCAACTCCTGAATGACCTTACTGTGTCCGCCAGCCCCTATTAAGCCAATGGGCTGCTCTTTACGTATCAGTTCCTTTGAATTTTTCAGCTGTTGCATGATTTGGCTGCTGCACCCCTTCTGTTTTGATGACTTTCAGTAAGGTCATCCATAAGATTTTCATATCGAGCCAAAACGATTGGTGCTCTACATACCAGAGGTCATAGGTGAATTTCTCCTCCCAAGAGAGAGTATTTCTTCCATTCACCTGGGCCCATCCAGTGATACCAGGCTTTACAAGATGACGCTTCGCTTGCTCCTCTGTGTACATTTGTAAATACTCCATTAAAAGCGGTCTTGGTCCAACGAGACTGATTTCCCCTTTGAGTACATTGACAAGCTGCGGCAATTCATCAAGACTGAGCTTACGAATAAAGGCGCCGGTTTTTGTTAATCGAAGATGGTCTGGAAGCAGTACGCCATGTTCATCGCATTCCTCGGTCATCGTCCGAAATTTATAAAGCATAAACGGCTGTCCGTACAGACCAGGCCGTTCTTGTCGAAACACCACAGGCGCTCCGATTTTCCACCGAATGAGTCCATAGATGAGAAGGAAAAGAGGAATCCCTGCGATGAGCAGTGTCAGTGCCACGACCACATCTATTATTCTTTTCATCATTGCTTCTCCTTTCCACACTAGCGGGAGACAGCTCGTTCAATAACAGCTTGTTTCACCTTACGCATGAGCTGTATCCGCTCTTGTTTTGTTCCTGCAAATTGATACAAATAGCCTAAGTAGAGAACGAAACATATTCCGCCAATACAAAATAGCTCCCACCATCTCGTCACATCATACACAGCCTGAATGCCGGCACAGATCCCCCATATGAACAGAGCCCCAAACAGCGGAACGACTGTATGTTTATAAAAGATGGTACTTTTCTGTTTCGTGATCTTGGCTGTATACAATGGGAGAAAGACGATATTTTTCATCAATAAAACAACGGCTCCTGCTGATGCAATGCCATATAACCCGAGCTGAAGTAGGTGAGTCAGTCCATAGGCGAACAGGACATTGGAACCGCCTAATATGAGTGTCACAACCGCCGGCACTTTAAATCGGTTAAAGGCAGTCGGTACATAGGTCAGCGGTAAAAACATCAACGTGAAACACAAATAAGCCGCATGAATCATCAGCAGCCATTTCAGCTCCTCAAAGGCTGGTCCAAGCCATAACAGCATGAGCGGACCGGCAAGACCTCCTAACAGAGCCGCGGGGAATGCCACAAATAAACCACTCCATTTCATGGCTTTGGCAGCGTATTGAATGAGCCCCTGCTCGTCTTGATTTGAATATAATTTTGTGATCGTTGGCGCAAACACAACCGCAAGTGTCCCTGCAAGGGTGCGCAATAATAATGGAAATTGTAAAATGGCGGCATACTGTCCAGTCGCTTCTGCCCCAATCAGTAAGTTGGTCATCAATAAATCGATTTGTAAAAACAACAAAATGCCCATTTGTTCAAATGAATGCCACACCCCTGATCGAACCAGCGTGAGACTTGAAGATAAAGAAACGTACCGCCACTTAAACGAAAACCAAGGAATGAGTTTCTTAAAATAATAGAGACCCATTCCCAAAGCGGCGAGACTCCCTATAACGGCTGCAAGCGGAATATGCCAAATGGCTGGTGTTGTCACGGTAAATAACAGAACAATCACAAGCGCCCTGCCAAACATCTGAATGGCCTGTCCAACACTCGATACATATAATTTGTTCGCATAAAATGGTGCCGCCCCAATACCAGACATGACGAAATTGAGCATAAATAAAAGACCCCCTAACACAAAGGCGATCTGTGTATCTTTTGCAAGATGAGCAGGCACATGGAGCCAATCAACCAGCTGCTGAGACATGAATAGACAAAGTAAAAAAAGACAGATGGATAAAAAGAGAGAACTGACAAAATAGGAAGCGAGATAGCGCTGCGCTTGTTCCATCTCTCCTTTATGAGCGGCAACAGAAAAAAAACGCACCACCACAGCACTTAATGAAGCCGTAATGACCGATAAATAATTGATCATATTTTGCGTCAGATGAATCAGACCAAACGCTTCCACTCCAAGTGTATGAACAATGTAAGGCGTTAAACAAACAGACATCAGCATCATCAAGATAAACGTCATCACATTTGCACTGACATTGTAAAGAAACGCACGGTTCATGGTGATTTCACGCAGTGTTTAAGGGCCTTCATCCAACTTCCTCTTCCTTTTGTCCGCTTGTTTTCATATGCTGATGAATGGCCTTTTTCACCGCTTCCTCCGTTGGTTCCTTCAAAAGGGTCATAAATGGCAAGTGCGCTACCCATTCATATCCTTCCATGACTTTATGATCAAACGACCTGATGACAACACACGGTGTATGTGTGATCGCACAAAAGATCATGCCATGCAGTCGATCTGTCACGACGACTTGTGCCTGTCTTAACTGCGTCCATAACGTGGATAATTCCTCTAAACGAGTCGTTCGATTCACTCGCTTCCCAATGGTTGTTGTGATAAAACCAACTTGATCATACGTTTCTTTGATATGCTCCTGCAGTTGTTCTCGTTTCTCTTTCGTGAGATATGCCTCCTTATCCTCACGCAGACAAAGCAGCACACCTTTACGGGTTTGACTCTTCGATGTTTCGTCTAATGTCAGGACCATATCAGGCTGTTTCCACACCTCTTTATTAGGAAAATGCTGCTTCATCCATTGATAGGTGGTTTGATCTCTTGCCATCAAGAGAAGCCTCGGGTGTTGTTGATATGCTTGAATGGCGCGGCGTTCTTCTCTTTTCCCTCTCTTTGTTTCTGTAAAATGAGCAGTAGCGGGCAGCTGAATGACGGGATAGGACTTAAAGGCGTTCATGATAAATTGTCTTGTCCATTCTTCATATCGATATAAATCGCCCATGTTGCCCCCACCGATGATACAGACAATGTCCTCTGGGTGCCGTGCGTGCTTCAGTGGACGTGCTAGACGATACATCTCCTGCATGTCTACTTCTATGATTTGATAGTCTGGAAAGTGCTTTTGTAAAAAGCAGTAGCTGGCATAGGCAATCGCGTGATCACCTAAGTTGTCATGTGCCGGCAGCAGCGTGAGAATGATTTTCTTCTGATGACGCAGCTCTGGCAGTCTTTGGCGGCTCAACCTATATTGAAGTGGATACTTGACCTTTAAGAGCAGCCACTCTGCGGCATGTGCTTTTAATTGCTGCAATGTCACACTCATCACCCCGATTTTCTCGTTTGATATTCAATCCATTTTTGATAGCTTGAAGCTGCGGCAGAGAGCGGATACACCCACTGCAGCCTAGCAAGGAATAAGATCATTCGCTTTCGCACAGTCAGCTTCGATGGTTCCACTTGTTTCACAGCCTTCCGAAAAGCTTCATGTGTCACCATTTCACGCATATGACCAAGCTTTTTTTGAAAGGACAGGGAATTTTGGCTCTTCCATTCATTGAGCATACAATGCAGCGTATGATTCACGATAAAAAAACAAAAAGCCTTCTCATATGGTGTCAGCTCATCATGCTCTTTTAAAAACAAACGCTGCGCGTCATAAAACGCCAGTCCATGCTGAAAATACTGCTTTTGATATCGCTGGACAATGGATGACAAATGAACCCGGTAATAATAAAGCGGCTCATGAACAAAGGCAATGACACGTGATAAAGAAAAACAGCGCAGCGTGACATATTGATCTTCAATATTCTCAAGCTCACCTCTCAACGGAAAACGGATATGATGCTTTTCGATAAATGCCCGCCGATACAGCTTATTCCATGAGAATCCCGTGATCTCACCATGTAATAATGATTCTATTAAACTTGTCTTATCGGCTTCCTGCTGAGCTAACAGCGTCGTCGGTATGATCCGTTTTGACTGTTCAAACTGAATCCAATATTCACTGACAACAAGATCGGCACCGGTATTTTCGGCTTCTTGATATAAAGCCTCACAGTATTGAGGAGCGAGAACATCGTCTGAATCAACAAAGGCAAGATACGTTCCTGTTGCTTCTTCTATGCCCCTGTTCCTCACCGCTCCCAGCCCTTGATTGGTTTGTTGAATCACCCGAAATCGCTCATCACGCGCAGCAAACGCTTCAAGGATGTCTCCACTGTGATCGGTAGATCCATCGTTAATGAGGATGACCTCTATATCTGAAAAGCTTTGGTCTGCAATCGATTGAAGACACTGCTCCACATATTGACTAGTGTTATAGACTGCGACCAATAGACTGATAGCTGGCATGACAGCAAGCCCCACCTTTCTTCAAATCTACTTTGTAAAAATTGTTCGGTACGGTAAAACAGAAGAATCAAACGGCATCAGCATGATGCTGTACAAAATATAGCAAACCGCAATTCCGATATACATAAAGAAATTGGTTCGCTGATCAAAAATCCGTGTGAAATAAGGTAGTAAAATGAGCTGATACAGACCAAAGTAAATATGAAATCTTGCATAAATGACATCCTTCGTTGCAAGGATGCCAAACAAAAATCCAAGCAAGCAAAAATTCACAATATAATCACTCTCTGGCGTCAGCTCACGAAGTCGTTTTCGACAAAAGAACGCAAGCAATAACGGTAAAATCAAGACACCAATTTTCGTCACATTCATTCCATTCGTATTCGTTGTCAGCCACTCCTCGTAGTGACCATAAGAACTCCCTTGCAGCATCACCACAAACACGGAGACAAAGCGGTCATACAGAGCGGTTAAGCCTAGAAAAATCATGCATAACACAAGCATCATCCAAGACCATGCCTTTGTTCTGACGATGAAATAGACTGGAATCATAATGAGTGCCGAGGAATGAAATAGCGCGCATACAAGCACGAGCGGAAAATACCATTTCCACTGACCTTTGATGACAAACTGGATGGCATAAAAAAGAATCGCTGCCACCATATACTGCCGCATGCCATTAAACGAAGCGTAATAATGAAATGTGCCGAGAAATAGTAGCATACTAAGCTCAAATGGCCGTCCATATCGCACAAGTGTTTTGATAATAAAAAAATAGGTGATGATCCCAACTGTGATATACATGATTTGCGGCTCATGTGATAGTTGATTGAGCATCCATAAGATCAATGTAAAGCCCGGATCAGTGGCGGCCTTGTCTACACCGAATCCGAAAATATGCCAAGGCTTGTCATAGGTGACGGAGAACTCATACATTTGTCCATAGGTGACGAAATCAGTTCCTACTTTGTAACGTATGCCCGCCACAATACAAAGAAATAAAAATGGAAAAAACACCAGAAGCTTGTTCGGCCGCCAGCCGCTTTGTATGGTATCATCACGTCTGCCATAAAATGCAGCAAAGCTCGACCATAAATAGACCATGATCATGTTCACCAAATAAACCGCCATCTGCCAATCCTTCCTTACAATCCATACACATTCATCACACGGGTGATGTTCTGTTTTACATCAAATCCTCTAAGGCCAAGCTGAGAAATAATCGTCTCCTGAAGAGGAGGGTCTGCATGGTAGGCTTCTAGTATGGCTTTCATCCACTCATGTGCTGAATCTTGCAAGGATTTCCGTTTCACAAGCCCACAGCCTAAATCGACTTCCTTTGTGATATGATCTGAAATCACACATGGGAGTCCAGATGCCTGCGCTTCCACTAATACGAGAGGAAGACCTTCAAACAAAGACGGCATCACAAACACATCAAATGCTTTCATATACTGCGGAACCTCTGAGACAACGCCCGTAAACACAATGTCTTCCATTAATCCTGCTTTCTCTGCATATGATTCAACCACTGGCCGGAGCGGCCCATCTCCTATGAGAACTAGCTGAAAGGAGACCCCTTGTTTTTTCAGTGTCTGCGCTAACTCGATGAAAAAAACATGATTTTTCTGCTCATGAAATCGGCCAATATGCCCAATGATCAGTTTTCTCTCATGAAGATGGAGGTCTTTTTTCATCTTCACCTTCGCTTCTGGCTCCAACTGAAAAAAAAGGTCCAAATCAATCCCATTTGGCAAAATGTCCACTCGTCCATCGTGCATTCTTTTTTGCCCAAATAAAAAGACACCGGCATCTTCACCGCATGCAACAAGCTGCGTAGAAAAGGCAAAGATCAGCTGACGAAACCCTTTGAGCATCAAATGATCAACCCGGCTAGGAGACTGTTTCCAAGCCGTATTATGTGAATGGCAAATGCGTATCTTCACACCTGCCAGTTTCGCAGCAAGGGCAGAAAAGCCCGTTTGAAAATCTGTATGTGCATGCACCGCCTGATAAGGTCCCGTTTGCTTGATCGTCTTCGTCAACGTTTTGACAAACGTCCATGGAGAGGATGCTCCAATACTTGGGACATAAAAAATCCGCCCGCCAAGCTGACGAATTTCCTCATCGTAATCACAGACATCCTCCCGGTGGGTAATGAAATCAAATTGAAGAACATTCCGGTCGATTGCACGATAGATATTCATGATCATCGTTTCTGCTCCGCCTCTGTTCATTCCGCCCACAACATGAAGTACACGCTTTGGCTCACTCATCCCGAATCGTCCTCCTTTTCACCATAGATCCTCCAAGTTTCCGCTGATGATAAAACCTCATGATCTTTGGTGACATACAGGCACGGATGACCGGCTTAAGCGCAAAGAGATAATCAAACGGCGACAATTTTAATTGCTTGCATGCTTTTAACACAAGCCAAGCATTATCCATTGAATATCGGAATTTCCGGCGCTGAAAGGCCGCTTCATCCTCCCTTACAAGGTATAAGGGCTCTTGCAGATTAAAGCCTTTTCTCCCCGCAGCAAAAAAACGAATCCAAAGATCGATATCTTCCATCCGTCTGGTTGTTTTTACAGAACGATAGCCATTTAAAGCCTTGTAGGCAGACGCTCTCATCATAATCGTCCCATGACAAAAAGGCGTTCCTCTTGCTAGCACCCTTCGATCAGGCTCTGAGACAAGGGCTCGAACGCCCTTCGCCCCTGACTCATCAAACACCGTCATCGCCGTACCAACCACATCATATTCTGGATGTGCTTCAAGGAAATGAACCTGTTTTTCTAATCGTGTAGACACTGATATATCGTCGCCATCCTGTCTTGCAATCAGTTCTCCATTCGCTTCAGTGAGACAACGATTTAAACTGGCGGCAAGTCTTTGATTGTGTTCGTTTCGGATGAGGCGAATTCTATCGGGATCACGTATGGTATAGTGCAGCACTTTTTCATAGGTGCCATCTGTTGATGCATCATCACATATGATGAGCTCCCAGTTTTCATAGGTTTGACGGAGAATCGATTCAATGCTTTCTTCTACTGTCTCTTGGCAATTGTAAACACCCATGATAATCGATACTTTCGGCTGACGCATGCTCACATCACCTTCTCTTTTTGATCCATATACGTTGTGTAAATTTCCTCCATCGCACTTACCGTCTGCTCCTGTGCAAATGCGTGAGCCATAGAACGTCCCGCTTTCCCCATTAGGTGAAGCTGGTCCTTTTTATGATAGAGCTGCTGTAAATAAACGGCTAAACCATTCACATCATGCGGTTTGACTAAAAAGCCGTTCACTCCATGTTTGACGAGCTCACAATGCCCTCTATTTTCTGTTGCAATCACCGGCTTTTCAGCAGACATCGCTTCAAGAAGATTCATCCCAAGTCCTTCTCTCAAGCTGGTTGATACACAGACATCGCTCAGATGCATCCAATCTTCGATGTGTTTGCAAAATCCCGCAAACTGTACATGTTCCTCAAGATTCAGCTGACAGACCAGCTTTTCATAGGACGACCGACTTGTCCCTTCTCCAGCAAATACTATTTTCACATGTGGTATATTCCGATACACCTGCGCGCAAGCTTTGATGAGCATTCCTTGATTTTTATTGTCATTTAATTCACCAGCACACAGCACGATAAAATCTTGCGTGGTAAAACCATATGCTTTACGAAGGCGGTCTTTTTCTTTGTCATCAACTGGTGCAAATCGCTTCATATCGACACCCATACCGGGGACATAATGCACAGCCGCCTTCTCTTTTGACAGACGATCGGCTCTTTCATAGTCTTCTCCATTAATGGTGATGAGTGCATCTGTATATTGAACGAGCCATCTCTCAACTGGATAATAAAGCAGCCAATTTTGAAGCGGTGCCCCCTTCCAAAAGTGAAACCCATGCGCTGTGTAAAGAACTTTCGTCCCTTTTTTGCGCGTCCCTTTAGCCGCTAACCTGCCAATGACACTCCCCATCGGTGTGTGACAATGGATGAACTGATAATGCTCTTTTTCTAACAGCTTTTTCAGCTCCACATAAGCAAGCCGGTTGTGCAAATGAAAAGGGGAACGCTGAATCGGAATGGAATGCGCTTGATCCACATACGGTAGCTCCAGCTGGCCATTTGCCGCTGTATGCACTTCCCATCCTTGTTCCTGAAACCATCTGAAATACGGGAGGTGGAATGCCTTAAAATGATAATCAACCGTTGCGCAAAACAAGACTTTTTTCTTCATTAGCAAGTGGCTCCTCCTCTCGTTGCATCGGTTCAGGCAATACATCATGCGACTCAATGGCGGCAAACAAGGCCTGTCTTAATTGATCGTCACTCATCATATTAAATTCGTGAATAAAGCGGTTCAGCACATACGGATCACCATCCAAGGCATGCCCGATATGGATTTTCGGGAAAATTTGCTCCTGTGCTTTTTCATGTTGGTTGAGTAACTCCTCGTACATTTTCTCTCCGGGACGAATCCCCGTAAATGTGATTGGAATCTGGTCTGTGGTGTAGCCTGAGAGGTGAATGAGGTTTTCTGCGAGGTCGACAATTTTGACTGGCTCCCCCATGTCTAAAACAAAAATCTGCCTTCCTTCTGCTAGTGCACCAGCTTGAATAACAAGCCTTGATGCTTCTGGTATCGTCATAAAATATCTTGTCATGGCTGGGTGCGTGACAGTCACTGGCCCGCCTTTTTCAATTTGTTTTTTAAAGATCGGAATGACGCTCCCCCTGCTTCCGAGTACATTCCCAAACCGGACGGCGACAAATTTCGTTTCACTGCTTGCCCCCATTTGCATAATCACCATTTCAGCAAACCGCTTTGTCGCTCCCATCACATTGGCAGGGTTGACCGCTTTGTCAGATGAGATGAGGACAAATGTTTCAACTCCGTGCTCATGTGCAGCTTCTGCCACATTTTTTGTCCCGATAATATTGTTTTTCACCGCTTCTTTCGGGCTGATTTCCATGAGCGGGACATGTTTATGCGCAGCGGCATGATAAATCATATCCGGCTGAAAATGACCAACGATTTCACTCATTTTTTGTTTATCTTGAATATCCGCAATTTGTGGATATAGGCTAATGCTGTCTCCATACAATTCTTTCAGCTCTAGTAAAATAGAATGAATGCTAAATTCTCCATGTCCCACAAGCACAATCGCCCGAGGGGAAAATACACAAATTTGACGACAGATTTCTGACCCGATAGACCCGCCAGCTCCTGTCACCATAATCGTTTTTCCTTTTAGGTGAACGGATAGACGGCTTGTATCTAATTGAATCGGCTCTCTTCCAAGCAAATCCTCTGGCTGTACATCCCGCAATTGATTCAGCGCATGGGTTCCTTTTAAAATCTGTTCCATTTCCGGCATAATCTGTGTTTTGATTCCAGTCGCTACACATTCCTTATATAGTCCTTTTAATGTGTGACTGCTTTTGGATGGAATAGCAATAATGATTTTTTGAATATCCATCATCGCAACAGCCGTTTGAATATGTTCTTTTCCCCCAAGAACAGGCAGCCCCATAATTTCAAGCTTATGCTTTGTTTTGTCATCATCAATGAAAGCGACCGGCTCAATATGTACATCACTCGACTGCTGAAGCTGACGAACGATAATGGTCCCGGCTGATCCAGCGCCAATGATTAGTGCCCGCTCCTTTTCAACTTGAAACCGCTTGGCACCATCATGAAACAGCCTGGATGCCATTCGTGATGCACCGATGAATAACACATGGAAAAGCCAGACAATAAATAAAAAGCGAAATGGCCATGTCTGCACAAAAATGTACAGCATCGTCATGGAAAATAAAAATGAACACGCAAAGGTCTTCATTAAAGAAAATAGCTCTCTAACCCCTGTATAGGCCCATACTTGCTTGTACACGTGAAAAATATACGAAAACAAATGGTGCCCGATCAGTAGACTGAGCGAAGAAATGACGAGCATTTCAAATGTATATACGGTTAACGCCGCCTCTTGGACAAATTGAAAGCCAAAAAAGACGGCAACTAAGATGAGATATGAATCTAGTGCCACGATGATTGATAATCTTTGGGCGTAAGTCAACGCTCCTCCCCCTTTTTAAAACATCATTATTCTTACGTAAAATGGGCATCAAACCCGTCCTCACATCCCACTACCGATGACGAGCATCTAAGGCATATGTCATGCCCACAGCAGGATCGAGTGCCTCCGTTGTTAAAGATTAGGAGACATCACCTATTAATCTCTTTAATACATATAGTGCCTTCCCTTTTTCACTTTCTTGCCATTTAGCATCGCCCCAAGCAGTTTCCCTGTCGTACCCTCTAATACTTCTTTTGATTTCTTCACAGCGGCAATCTTCGTTTTACCGCTTAAAACCACAAGAATGCTTCCATCCGTCCGGTTTGCTAATATTTTGGCATCGGCTACAGGCAGAAGCGGTGTGGAATCAACAATCACCATGTCATACTGCTGTTCAATCTCGTAAAATAGCTGCTTCATCAAAGAGGAGGAAAGCAGCTCAGCGGGATTTGGCGGAATGGTCCCACTCGGAAGCAGTTCTAAATGCTCAATTGGTGTAGGTAAAATGGCTTCTTCCAAACTGCAATTATTTAATAGCACATTGGTCAATCCGGTGTGCGGGCTTAGATCAAAATATTCATGAATGGCAGGTTTACGTAAATCAGCATCCATGAGCAAAACCCGTTTTTTCTGCTGTGCAAAAACAGCTGCCAAATTTGCAGCCGTAAATGATTTTCCTTCCTTCGGCAAGGAGGATGTGACCAATATCGACTTCAGCCTCGTTTGAATCGACGTGAATTCGATGTTCGTTCGGATCGTTCGGAATTGTTCCGCAATGACAGAGTGAGGATTTAATACAGAAATACAGGATAAATCTCTTTTTTCTCGTTTTTTCCTCTTAAAAATCAATGTTCTGTCCTCCCGTTATGACGGACTGCTTGTCTTTTTTTGCCCTCCTGTCTGCCTGCATCTGATAGACACTGCCGAGGGATGGCAATCCGATCTCTTCTCTTATTTGATGTGTTCGTTTCACCGTATCATCGAGTAAATTCATTAAGAAAATGAGTGTCATTCCCCCTAATACAGAGGCGCCTAGTGCCAGAACGATGTGAACGAATTTACGTGAGTTCATTAGTATCGTGTTAGACAGCTTGGCTTCAGACAAAACATTAATGCGATCCATATTCATGGTTTTTTTGATTTCTTCTTGCAGCACCTCTGTGGCTGTATTCGCAATGGCTACTGCCTTCGCTCGGTCCTCATCTTGTACAGAAATATTTATGACCTCTGACTCATTTTCTGTACTTGTGGCAATTTTGTGTTTTAATCCTTCCGCCGATTCTGTAAGATTGAGTGTTTCTTTTACTTTTTCAATAACGATTGGACTTTTTAATAGGACTTGAAAGGTACGTGTATATTGAAGGTTCATCTGAATATCGTTTAAATTCGCTTGTGCATCACTGCTTCGTTTATGAACAAGAATTTGAGTGGTTGCCTGATATACAGGAGTCGAGACATAGAACTGATAGTAGGCTGAAATGCCCGTTACGATCAGGACAATCAGGATCAGAAGGGCCATTTTCTCTTTTATGACAGAAAACAGCTGCTTAAAACCTATATTCTCATTCATAGATACCTCCCGATTTCATCATAAAAAGGTTATATATGGTTTCTTTTTGTTAATGATTGGATTATAAAAGATAATACCCGCAAAGAAAAATGTCATAATAGGTCTTATAGTTCTTTTTAAAGAACGAAATCGTTCGTTTTCTTTTGTTTACTTCCTGTTTCTTACGTTTTTGAATTTTATAAAGAACAATTTATTTCTTATAATGAACGAAAAGGTCGCAGAACGATTCGCCGGGGAGAAGGGAGATCATATATCGAATGATAGGAAAGGTGATACGCATTTACCGAAAGAGGAAAGGATACTCAATCCAGCAGCTGGCTGAAGATGCCCATGTCTCTAAATCGTATTTGAGTAAAATTGAGCGTGGTGTCCATCGTAATCCATCTGTCCAGTTTTTAAAAAAGGTATCCTCATCACTAGACATTGATTTACAAGAGCTGTTTGATGCAGAAACGATGATGTTTCATTACGCTGAGGGCGGTGAACAGGAGTGGCGGGATCATATCGTTCATGCCGTCCAATCCGGCATGCCTAAAGAAGAACTGTATCAGCTGCTCCAAACCTACAGAAAGGAGCAGGAAGGAAAGACGTTACATGTCCATCAGAGAAAGCTGACCGACTCAAATATGTCAGAATGGAAGCGTCTCATGAGTGAAGCAAAGGCCATTGGCTTAACCATCGAGGAAGTGAAAGCGTTTCTTACCAATATGGGAGAACACCGGGCGTAAGCCACTGAGATCAAACCAATTTGCGGGGAGAGGCGCTTGTCGCTTCGATGAAATAGAGCCTTTTTATATGAAAAGGCTCTTTTCAGTTTATGGACAAAGGGCTAAAATGAACTTATTTTAGCCCTTTGTCTTCTTTTCAGCGTGATAGAAAACCTTTGCAGTCTAGGAAGGACGAGCACCAGCGCGCAGGACTGACACCGAATGCGAGGGTTTGTCTACATGCTGAGAGCCCTTTTGCATGAAAAGGCTCTGTTTTCTATTATTCTTCTTTTTTGGTTCGTGCTTTTTTCGTAATATCATTGTTTTTCCAATAGGCCCATAGTGATGTGCTGCCAAGAAAGGCTAACGTAATGAATTGCTGCACGCCTTCTTCATCAATTGGAATTGGGCTTTTCCCTGCAGCGGTGAGAGCGCTGTTCACAAGTGCCAATAAAAGCAGCACAAGCCTCGCTATAGTGCCTGCACTAATTTTTTGAACCTTCAATGTAACCCCTCCCCTTATCCTTTCATACGGGCGATACTGCTCGTTCCCTCTCATATGTATGCAAAAAGCGAATGAATAGAAGAACGAATCAAAAAAAGAGACATCATTCCTAGATGCGGAATGATGCCTTGATTTATGTGCTGTTTATTTAGAGAACATCTTTTTTGCTTCATCCATTGCCATTTTGTTGCCTAGAGCTGAATAATCTAACCATGGCTGATCGGCAATCGGATACACTTGGTTTTTCTTCACGGCTTTTAGGCCTTTCCAAATTGGCGTCTGCTCTAACTGTTTGAATGCCTGCTGCGCCTTATCATCACGGTTCACGACGACAAAAATAGCATCTGCATCAAAGTCAGGAAGCACTTCTTGAGAAATGACTTCAAATGGACGTTTGCTGTCCAGTTTTTTCACACCATCTACAGGTGTCAGTCCTAAATCATCGTATAAAATTGGCCCCATCGGACGTTTCATACTAAATACTCGAAGCTCTTTTGCTGTTACACGAATTGCCATCACTTTTCCATTTGCAATCTTTTTCTGGATAAGTGATTTGACTTCTTTTGCTTCTTGATTGTAGTCCTTAATATATTGATCGGCTTCTTTTTCTTTATTGACGAGCTTGCCGATTTTTTTCAAATGATCACGCCATGTGCCATCATTTAAATTAAACACTTCGGTTTTGGCAATTTTCTTGTATTTTGATAAGTCTTGTCCAGCCAGTTCTTCATCGACGTAAATGACATCTGGTTTTAAAGCAAGCAATGACTCCATATCAGGATCTGCTGCGATGCCCAGCTTTTTCGTCTGGCTAAGCTGCTTCTTCGCATGTGGAAGGAAATCTTTTAAGTCTCCCCCTACAACAGAGCCAGCAGGTTTTATCCCGAGTGCTAATAAATCATTTGTTAAATGAATCGACAAGGATGCAATCTTAGGTGTTCCGTTTTCATCTTGATTTGTTGTCTTCTTTGTTTCCTGTTGACCACAAGCGGCCAGAATCAAGAAACAGAGCGTTAAACCAAACACAAGTACTTTTTTCATGATGAGTTCCTCTTTCTTATTTTGTTTTTGTTAATAAATAGAGAAAATAAGGTGCTCCGATAAAAGCCACAACCACACCCGCTGGGATGGCATTTGGGGCAAATATGGAACGTCCGAGTGTATCAGCACTGACCAAAATCAACAATCCAAGCAAGGCGCTCACTGGTAAAAAATATTGGTGCAGTGAGCCGACAAGACGCCTCGCCAAATGAGGTGCAACAAGGCCAATAAAACCAATTCCGCCTGTCATCGATACACTTGCACTCGCTAGACCAACAGCTAAGGTGAGAAGAAAAAGTCGTTTGCGCTGTACACGTACTCCGACACTTGAGGCGACGGCATCACCTAACGTTAACGCATTGAGTGTGCTGGACTGCATGAGCGTAAGCGGGACAAGACATACGATCCAAGGCAGGAGCGCAAGTACATGAATCCAGTCTCTTCCCCATACATTTCCCACAAGCCACCTTGAAGCGAAGGTATATGTATCTTCATCCAGTTTCAATGACAAATATAACGTCAATGCACTAAACCCCGCAGCTACGGCAATTCCAACAAGGATCAGCCGGATAGGCACAAGCCCTTCATGCCTGTCGTACGCAAGAAGAACGATGACTGCCGCCGCAAGTAGGCCTCCACCAAACGTAAAGAGCGGAATGAGTAAAGATGGATTTCCTTCTAGTACGTGAAAATACGTCACAAAGATGATTAAGCCGAATGCGGCTCCTGCATTCAGACCAATAATCCCAGGATCAGCCAGTGGATTGCGGGATAAACTCTGCAAAATGCCACCTGCGATGCCTAGACCTATTCCAGCTAGTATCGTCACGACGATTCGAGGCAGACGATAATCAAACAGCACCGTCTCACTTTGGAAATCTCCAAGGCCAAATAACGTTTTGACGACAACGAGAGGACTGAGTTTCAGCGTGCCGGTATTTAAACTATACAGCACAACAGCCGCACTCAGACAAAGCAAAACGGCTGTCACGACAAGAGCACGCCGTTTCTCTTTCATGACAGGTTCCTCCCTTCTTTTCTGGCAATATATAAGAAGAAAGGAACACCAACAAGTGCCACCATGACGCCAATGGCAAGCTCTCTTGGCGGATTTACTGTCCGGCTGGCAAGATCAGCGAAGACGAGAAGCATTGCGCCTAAAATCGCTGACATCGGAATGACGAAACGATAATTGACCCCAACCAACTTTCGTGCAATATGCGGAATGACAAGCCCGACAAACCCAATAGACCCAACCGCCGATACAGACACGCCTGCCAGCAGAACCGCAGCAGCCATACCTAGTATTCGCACTTGCCGGGTTTTCACCCCTAAATTCGCAGCTACATCTTCACCAAGTGATAATAACGAGAGGGATCGTCCTAATAACATCGCCCAAACGATAACAATGAGAATGACTGGAGCAAGGATCACCAGCTGCGGCCATTTGACACCTGCCACACCCCCTGCATACCAAAAAGCCAGATCCTGACTGAGATCAAAGTAAATGGCGATACCCGAGCTTAGCGCATGCAGCAATGCGGCAACAACAGCTCCAGCTACAGTGAGCCGAAGTGGGGTCAGTACGCCGCCAGCCGCCCCAATGGCAAAGATCAGCAGTGTACTGAGAACGGCACCCAAAAAAGAAAATAACATCAATGCCGAATAAGGCATTCCTGGAAAAAAAGCAAAACAGAGAGCGACTACAAACATCGCACCGCCGTTAATGCCTAATATCCCCGCATCTGCCAGCGGATTTCTTGTAATGCCTTGCATCAGCGCACCTGCCACAGCAAACGCCGCTCCAACAAGCGCCGCTCCTAGCACACGAGGAAGCCTTAATTCATGAATGATCTGCTGCTCTGTCACATGAGACTGATAGTCAAACACAGCTGTCCAGACCGTTTGCAAAGACAATGACTTTGCACCGTAGGAAACAGCCAAAAACATAGCCGCCAATAAACCAATGACAGCGAGAAAAAACAATAAAAAGAACAAAATAGGTGATGATCGTTTTTGTTGAGATGTTCGCTTATCCGGCAAAATCGGTGTCATCCTTTTCTTCATTAAAAGTCAGTTTGAAAATGAGAATCATAATCATCAAAATTATAGCCGTCAGCCTCTGAAAAATCAATGTACGGCTCAATTTTTTAATTATTGAAGGTATTGGTAGACGGCAAATAAGAGAATTCTTTCCTTCTGCTTTTTCTCGTTCTGAAAGACCTATCAATTATTACAGTATTTTAATAGGAAAATAGTTGACATTCCGCATGAAAATCCCCTAAAATTACAAAAGTAAGTCAATTGTTATAAAAATATTACAAACAGATGTCAAAAGGATAAAGAATGACCCGTCATGAGAGGAGAATTGAAAGTTGTGTCAGTAAAGGGAAAATGGAGTATCATCCTATTTGCGCTTGCCATCGTCATTGGAGCAGTTGCATTCTTTCAAAATCAGCAAGCAAGCGGTACAGAGAAGAAAAATGTGAAGCAGGATACGAATTATAAAAATGTTGAAATTGTCACTCTTGTAAATGACGGGAAGTTTATGAGATATGCGGTGAACTATCCACTTTTTCATCAAAAAAAGCTAGATGACAAGATTCAAAGCTATGCGAATTCAGCATTAGAACATTTCAAAAAGACATTTAGTGAAGCAAAGGACATTGATGAAAACAAACGGTTTGAACTGAATATTGACTATGACATGGTGCACTATGCAAAACAATCTGCGGCCATTTATTTTACGACCTACACATATACAGGTCAGCAAAATGGAACCACTCATCACGTCACAATCAATTTCGATTTTCAGAAAAAAGACTTTCTTGACACAAAAGATTTATTTCAACCAAAAAAGGACTATTTGAAAAAATTATCCTATATTACATACACGGAGCTTAAAAAAGATAAAACCTTGTCTAAGGATCTATCACTCCTTCAAAAAGGAACAGCCCCTACTGATCAAAACTTCAGTCAATTCGCCTTAAAAGAGAAATATATAGAGTTCTATTTCCCAGCTTCTCAAGTAGCCGCAAAGGACTTAGGTCCGCAAACGCTGGCGATCAAAAAGACGCTACTAAAAGATATCTTGAAGCCGGAATATATGAATAAGACCAAAAATCAGAATGAAATCAAAGAACCAAATCCAAAAAGAAAAGCCGTCAAGCTGCCGCAAAAGCCAAAGCTTGATCCGAATAAAAAAGCCATCGCACTCACATTTGATGACGGTCCAAACCCAGCCACAACTTCAACCATTTTAGCAGCGCTGAAGGAAAATAAAGGACACGCCACCTTTTTCGTATTAGGAAGCAGGGTTCAGTATTATCCTGGAATGCTTGCCGACATTTTAAAGGGCGGAAATGAGATCGGAAACCATTCATATAATCATCCTTTATTAACGAGACTCCCTCTAAAAGAAGCGGTCAAACAAGTAAAAGACACGCAGAAACTGATTGAAAAGGCCAGCGGTTATACTCCTACGCACTTTAGACCGCCATATGGAGGAACAAATCCCGACATCAATCAAGCGGTTGGCATGAACGTTTCATTGTGGGATGTCGATCCTGAAGACTGGAAAATTCGCAACAGCCAGCAGATCACAAACCATGTTCTCTCACATGTAGCAGATGGCAAAACCGTACTCATGCACGATATTTATGACAGCTCTGCTCGAGCAGCAGTGAAGATCATACATGAACTCACCAAACAAGGCTACCAGCTTGTCACAGTCAGCGAACTTGAACAATTGAAAAAAGAACGAAACGAACAGACCCCTGTACAGTAAACACAGGGGCTTTTTTTTATGACTCTAACAACTTCTTTCTTTTTAACAATGCTTGAAACGTCTCTTCAAGCTCACGAGAAGGCTCGATGCTTAAACGACTGAGCACTTCAGACAGCTGCATATCAATCAGCAGGAGCTCTTCTTCTTTCTTTGTAGCAGCTGGCTTTTCTTCCTTTTGTTTATATTCTTCATAGGTGCCATCAAAGCGTTCAATGGTTCCCTCGTGCACATGAAGAATACGAGTAGCCACCTGCTCAATGAGCCGCCTGTCGTGGGAGACAAACACAACTGTGCCCGGGTAATCTTTTAAAAGTCCTTCAAGCGCTTCTACTGCCGCAAGGTCTAAAAAGTTCGTCGGTTCATCAAGCATCAGAACATTGGCATCACTGACGAGCAGCTTTGCAAGCATCGTCTTCACCCGTTCCCCGCCGCTTAATACGTTCGTCAGCTTGTACACATCGTCTCCCCGAAACCCAAGTCTCGCTAAAACGGTGCGAACGACAGTCTCATCTTGAATCGCCTGTTCCAGTGCATTTTGTAAGATCGATTCATCTAGATTCAGTCCTGAAAGATCTTGGCTAAAATAACCGATCTTCACGGCTTCTGAACGAAAAATCCCGGGATGTCCGTTTACAAGCATTCGGAGAAATGTCGTTTTACCGCTCCCATTCTTCCCAATGATCGCGACTTTGTCTCCGCCTCTCACTTCTACATTCGCCTTTTTCCAAAGGACTTTATCTCCTGCCATGCCATCTACATGTTCGACACGAAAAATGGTGCGGCTTGCCACTTCCTTCATGGTGTGCTGCGTCATTTGAAGAGGCTGGGCTTCCTTTACCTTCTCCACCTTTTCTAATTTCTCCATTCTTGTTTCGATGGATTTGGCTGTTTTTTGAAGCTTTTTTTGCTTGTTTGCATAGTAAGGCTTTGCAATTTTAGGCCCCGAGGATTTCAGCTTTGGAGATGGCTTTGTCGCTTTGTCGGCCTTTTTCATTTTCTTTTGCATGGCATGTTCTAACTGTTTTTTCTTTTGGGTATACGCCTCGTACGCCTCCACTTGCTGACGATGTTCGAGTTCTTTTTCCCGGGCAAAATCGCTGTAGTTGCCTTTGTATGGTTTGAGTTTCCCATCCTCCAATTCCCAAATGTCTGTACATAACGCATCTAAAAAAGCACGGTCATGCGAGACGACAATCAGAGCACCTTGATGATAACGAAGCTTTTCTTCTAGCCACTCAATATGCTCCGTATCTAAGTGAGTCGTGGGTTCATCGGCTAATAAAAGGGCAGAAGGCCGGCTTAAAGCTCTCTCAATATAAGCTTGAGTCATCTCTCCGCCACTTTGTCTGCCATCTCCTGTCTTTAGTTGAGGAAGCAGCGTACAAGTTGTAGTGTGTGCAAATGTGCCGCTGTCTGGTTTTTCCCTACCCGCCAGTACATGGAGCAATGTCGTTTTCCCACTGCCATTCGTTCCCACAAGGCCGATTCGGTCCCCTTGATGAATGGCCAGCTCCTCTATATCAAATAACAAGCGATCCTTTCTAAATACTTTTAATTGGTGGGCTCTCAGTAACATCCAACCCTCTCCTTTCGTATCAGGAGACATGAAAAAGCCTCCCATTCTCAGAATAGGAGGCAAAATGGTGTACAAAAATAAGCGTATCGATACAGAATGACATGCGGTTCATCAAATGAGCACACATATCCCCCGTATCCATCACTTCAATCTTTGATTCCCAAGCTGTACCATCCTATTCCGAAGCTAAAAAATGAAAACGCAGCAAACATAGCAACACATATCGTTTGCTCACTGCCTTCGTTCTTTCATTTTGCTTACAGGTCATAGGATTAGTACTTCATTGCATTGGGTCACCCTTCCGTCATTTGTTACGTATACGATAAAAGATTGGTTATTTTTTGTCAAGCTGAAAAGGCATGAGTGAGTCTATTAGCTTGAGCGTAAATGGATGAGTCGCTTCAAACAGCTGGTCACTTTTACATTCTTCCACAAGTTTTCCCTCATGTAAAAAAAGAAGTCGATCACATAAATAAACGGCTGCCTCTAGATCATGGGTAATCATGAGAATGGTCATATCTAACTCTTGCTTTAATGTCTCAAGAAGCTCCAATATTTGAACTTGGACAGAAACGTCAAGTGAGCTAAGGACTTCATCTAAGATGAGAATGGCTGGATTCGTCGATATGGCTCTTGCTATGCATACACGCTGGAGCTGACCGCCGCTTAGCTGATGAGCATATTGATTTAGCAAAGACGATGGAAGTCTTACTTGCTTGAGCAGGGACAACACTTTTTGGTTCACATTCATGTTTCGCTTTATTATTTGCATGGGTTCTGCTATGATCTCTTTCACTGTAAAGGAAGGATGGACAGAAGATAGATAATCCTGAAAAACAACACTCATTTCCCCCCGGTTCATCTTACGCCATGTATGAGCTGGCCATCCATCTATCTTTATCTCTCCGCCGTCTAATGTTTCTAAACCAAGCAGCGTACGTGCTATTGTACTTTTACCACTACCGCTCTCACCGACTAACCCGACACATTCACCTTCTCCAACCTGAAATGAAACCTGAGCTATGCGTGCTATGGATTCCTCTTTATGAAAAAAGCGCCCTTTATCTTCTCCATGTTTAAGTAGTTGATTTGCTGTGATCAGCATGGGAATGCCCTCACTCTCTTCTGCTGCCTCAGTGCTTCAAGGGGTGCCGATAAGCGAAGCCTCGTTTCTAGTAAATGCCTCGTTTGAGGATGCTCAGGTGATGTAAATATCTCTTTTGCATGACGATGCTCAAGCATCTTCCCTTGGTGCATCACCAACAATTCATCAGCGATTGCCTGAACGACGCCTAAATCATGCGAAATGATGATCAAGGCAGCTCCTGTTTCTTCTTTCAGCCTCTGTAATTGTGTGATGACTTCGCGCCGGTTATATGCATCTAATGATGCTGTAGGCTCATCGGCAATGATCACGTCAGGAGAAAGCATGATCGTAATGGCAATCACGACACGTTGAAGCATTCCTCCCGACAGCTCATGAGGATATTTTTTCATTAACATATGCGGATTGTTTAAATGGACACGTTCTAGCCCAGTGATCGCATGTGCTGTCCCTTCTTTTCCACGTAAACCCAAATGCCGCTGGAACGTTTCAAGTATTTGATGACCAATTGTTTCAATTGGATTGAACGCATTCATAGCATCTTGTGGAATGTAGCCAATTCGCTTTCCTCTCCACTGCTGTGAAGTCTGACTTGTCAATTTTTCACCGTCAAACAAAATGCTCCCAATCATCTCTAGCGAAGGAGGGATAAGGCCAATTAATGCTTTTGCAACGGTTGATTTTCCGCTTCCACTTTCTCCAATAACGCCTAAACAACGTTGTCTATGTAATGTAAACGTGATATTTGCCACTAAATCCTTTTGTTGAATCGGATCATGTACGGACAGATTTTTTATCTCGATGAAAGGCAAACCGTCTCCCCCCTTTTTTGTTGGTAAGGTGCATGGCAGGGTTCATGACCTGCTGAAGACTGTCTCCTAAAAAATTCAGTGCCATGACCACAAATAAGATCGCAAGTCCAGGCGGGAGCATGTGAGCCGGGTGCGTCACCATGACATTCTTCGCCTCGTTGAGCATCATGCCCCATTCCGGTGTAGGTGCACTCACACCTAATCCAAGAAAAGACAGAGCAGAAATATTTAAAATGACCCAGCCTGCGTCAAGTGTAGCAAAGACAGCAATCTCTCCTGAGATGCGAGGAAATAGATGTTTTCGAAGGATATAAAAAGGTGAACCCCCAGATACTTTCGCAAACTGAACAGATGGTTCATTCGTATATTGCAGGACTGACGAACGAATCATCCTTGTATACCAAGCCCATTTTGCAAGGACATTGGCCAAAATAATATTGAAAAGCCCAGGTCCCATAATGCCCACAACGGCCAAAATCATCACCTCTGCTGGAAATGACAGCATGACATCACATATTCTCATTAGAGCTCCATCAACTTTCCCTCTAAAAAAACCAGCCATGAGTCCAAGTATCGTGCCAATGAGCATCGTGATACACATTGTCAGCACGGCAGCAAGCATCGTTGTCCGAATACCATATAAGAGCCGCGACAATACGCATCTCCCCAGCTGATCCGTTCCGAGCGGATATGTTAGACTCACACCGGCATATTTTTGAAGAATATTCGTGTCAGTTGGATCATGTGGCGCTAGCACTGGTGCAAACAGCCCAGCTAATGTGACAAGTGCCAAAAACCAAATAGACAGAATGGCTATGCGATCTTTTCTTAATCGATTCCATCCGGGCAAAGTTCTCAGACCTCCTTTCGCAACTGCGGATTCATGATCATTTGTATGACGTCCGCGATAAGGTTGCACACAACGAATAGAATTCCCATCACAAACAAATAGGCTTGAATCATAGGGAAATCGGCGTGAAAAATAGCTGTTACACACAAACGGCCAACCCCTGGCCAAGCAAAGAGATTTTCAATAATGACGGTTCCTGCAATGAGCTTTGGTATTGACATACCGAGTGCTGTTACCGCTAGTTGAAGGGCATGTCTCATCACCTTCAATTGAATGGTTCGTTCCTTTAAACCACGAGCTCTTGCATAAAAAACAAAGGGCTCGTGCTGAAACTTTAGGATTTGATTTCGAATGAGTCTCACATAGGTCGATAAGTAGCCAAACGATAGAGTCATCGCTGGCAAAAGAAGCGATTTAAACCCTTCCATTCCACTCGTGTTGACCCAGTTAAATTTGACTGAAAAAAGCCAGATAAATAAAATGCCCAACCAAAAACTAGGCATGGAAGCTGCAATAAACACAAATGCTCTCACGATTCGATCCAACCATGTATGTGCCGCATATGCACACACCATTCCGAATAACAAACTCAGCACAATAATAAACAAAAGGGACATCCCTGCAAGCTGTAAAGTCGCAGGAAGTGCCTCCATCATCAGGTCAAGTACAGGCTCATGTGTGACATAACTACTGCCAAAATCACCTGTTAATCCGTCTTTAAGCCATGTGACATAGCGTATGAAAAAAGGTTGATCTAAGCCTAGCTCTTGACGCATAGATTCAACCATCTCTTCCGTTGGGGTTACTTGGTTCACACGTAAAGCGACCTCAGCTGGATCACTCGCACGCATCGCAAGTAGCACAAACGCAAAAAACGTAATGAATACAATGAGCGGCAAAAGAAGCAATAATCGTTTTATGATATAGCGTGTCATGTCTCAGCCTCCGATTTATGACGAAAAATACATTCGATCAAAGGGAATTTCATACTGAGATACATAAAAATCTACACCTTTGAGGCGCTTATTATAAACGGCCTTTGTCACAGAATAGGAAATAGGGATATACACATTTTCATCATGAATATACGTCAAAATATCTCGGTACATTTGTGCCCTCTTTTGCTCATCCGGCTCCACCAATACTTTCGTAATGGTCTCATCCAGCCACTTTTTCTTTTTCAATCCTAACTGAGCTTGATAATCAGCATGGGATGCAACACGGAATGAAGAGACGTATGTTTGAGGGTCATAAGGAAGTCCCCAAGATAGAGAGTACATAAGATCAAACTTTCCTGTTTTTTGACGATCTAAAAATGCCTGTTTTTCTTCACCTCTAATATCCAGCTTGATTCCAACCTGCTTGAAGTCCTGCTGAATCGATTCACTAATCGTTCTTTCACCTGCATTATCCGAATTATAATAAATGGTCACGCTGAGCGGCTTGTCTTTTTGATAGCGATAGCCGTCTTCTTTTAGCTTCCAGCCTGCCTCATCTAATAATGCCACTGCTTTCTTTTTTTGATAGGTTTTCTTTTTAAGCGGAATATCTGCGTAAGGGACTGATGGGGCGAGCAGTGTATGTGCCACCTGTTCAGTTCCATTTAAAATCCCTTCTGTAATCATCTCTTTTTGAATGGCATATTGAAATGCTTCTCTTACTTTTGGATCTTGTGTTATTGGTTGATTGGAGTTGATCACAATAGATCTTGATCCAACAGGAGGACTCACGGTTACCCCATATTGACCAGCTTCTTTTAAAGCCTGAAATGAATCTCCGTCGATCATGTCACCATCAGCTCCAAATAAGAGGTCGATCTCCCCTTTTTGCAGAGCGAGTAAAATCGTTTGGTGATCCGGCATGACCTTCCATTTCACTGTTGAAATCTTTGGCTTCTTTCCCCAATAGTGATGATTCACTTCAAAAATGGCATATTGATTTTTCTTATGTTCCTTTAACACATAAGGACCTGTACCTGCATAACCTTTGACGCCTTTTGATGTGGTGCCATCAATAAAGCTTTTGGGAGAAATAAAACGGAATGGACGTGTTAAACCAAGTTCTTCTAATGTTGGATAATAGGGCTCCTTCAATGTGAGAACAAATGTATGTTCATCTACAGCCTTTGTGGATTTAATTTCTGACACGAGATTGAGCCAAGCATTTTTTTCAATATTTTTGACAACTGCATCAATATTCATTTTGACAGCCTTCGCATTAAATGGCTCACCATCTGAAAAAGTCACGTTTTCTCGAAGATGAAATGTGTAGGTTTTTCCATCTTTAGAAATATCCCAGCTTTGGGCCAGGGCAGGTTGAATGCCTTTTTCCGTATTCACAACAAGCGATTCAAACACCATATTTTGAGCGGCCATCTCCCCGCCATATAGATGGGGATTAATGTCTCTTATATCTTTTGTACTTGCATACACCAGTTCATCATCTTCTCTTCCACTTAAACTGGAAGAGGTCTTATTTTCAGAACAAGATGCCAATAGAAAACAAGCCATGACTGAAAACAGCATCAAGGTATATGTCACAAAGGACTGCTTTTTCTCGTCCTTTTTCTTTATGTAAACAGGTTGATGATTCATATGTACTTCCCCCAAATGTTCATTTTATCGTAATCATTACGATTATTAATCGAAATGATTACGAATTGAATATTAGCATACAGATCTGGGAAATACAATGTCTTTTTTCACCGAAAAAACAGACTCATGATTGAGTCTGTCAGGTTGTTGACAAAGAGCTAAAATGATCTTTATTTTAGCTCTTTGTCTTCTTTTCAGCGTGAAAGAAAACCTTTGCAGTCTAGGAAGGGCGAGCACCAGCGCACAGACCTGCGGGCGAATTCGAGGGTTTGTCTACACGCTGAGAGACTCATGATTGAGTCTGTTTCGCTTGCATAAACTGATCAATGACACGTAATGCTTTTTCTGTTCCACCTGCTGTTTGGAAACTTTCTTCAATCTTTTCAATTCCAGCACGGTACGTGTCACTTCCCAGTACACTTTCTACAGTATCTCTCAACTGCTTTGCTGTCAGCTGGTCTTTATCGAGTGCACGAGCAGCAGAGAGATCCGTCAGTCTTTTTGCCACCATCGGCTGATCTTTGTCAACCGGAATGACAACCATCGGAACATGATAATGAATACCTTCATTGACACTGTTCATCCCGCCGTGAGTCACAAACACATCTGTCAGTTCAAGGACTTCAAGCTGCGGCACATAAGGCTCGATGAGAAAATGAGATGGCGCTTCTTTTAGGAGAGACATGTCGATTTTTTCACCAGTTGCGAGAATCACTTTTCCATCAAAGTCGGCAAAGGCATCAATACACATATTAAAGAATGCTTCAGTATCTCCAAGAACCGTTCCCATTGAAATAAAGACGACCTTCTCTCGCTCAAGCGTTTCTAACGGGAAATCGTGCTGGTCAGCACGTTTTAGAAAGCTCGGTCCAATGAAAACAAACGAATCATCCAATGCATCAACAGACGGCTGAAAATATTCACTTGTATACACCATATTCAGCTCTCCACGGTTTTTCATGAATTGCATCAAATGCTTTGGCTGAACGCCAAAACGTTCATGTATTTCTTCTAACAGATGAGCCGCCTTCTCATCTTTTCTGTATAGAGGTGTATCAAAATGTGCCTCTTGCAGCACAAAAGAAGGATTCGAACCGATGCCTGGAATCTGTAAGTAATCCCGCACAAGCTCACCTGCTCCAAACATATCAAAATAGACCAAATCAAATGAATGCTGTTGAGAAAGAGTTTCCACCACTTCTAAAATGTCTAATGACGTTTGTAGCATGGCATGGAAAAATGGCTGCATGGACTCTAAATCGCTTTCTTCGACACTTAATGTGCGAATATAATCTGGATGTATATGTATGTGAGCGCCTAAGCGTTTGATCCGCTTTTGATAATGTTCAGTTGTGACCACATGCACTTCATCACCTCGATCAACAAATGCTCTTATCATTCCTAACATTGGGTTCACATGTCCTTCAGCTGGGAACGTAATCATTAAAACCTTCGCCACAAGAATCCTCTCCTTATTGTCAATTCCCTTCCATGTTAATCTTATACAGTGATCGGGCTCAACAAATACGCCTGAAAAGGGCAGAAATGAGTCTTATGGCTAGTATTTTAAGAGGATAGCAGAAAAAAAGACAAAGCCTCCTGTTTAAGTGCTTTGTCTTCTTTTTATTAATTTTTAAGTAGCATTTGTTTAAACGTAGCAGACTGTTTTTCAATTGAGATTGGATCAGCATAGATAAATTCATTGATTGAATAGGATAAAACATGTCCTTGTTTCACTGCTTTATTCTTCTTCCATACACCGCTGCCTGTGATATCTAGATTAGGTGCTTTTCCATCCTTTGTTGGTACAAGTAAATAGTCACCTGTATACTCATTCATCTCTTCTAATGAAATACCGAGATACCCTTCTTTCGGAAGAGCCTTATCCGCTTTTTCAGGCAGGCTAAATCCATACCCTTGATAGATGACCTCCCCACCGCGGCCAAAGTCTGTACCAAATAAGTACACCTGCTTAGGCTGCACATCCATAATGGAGAACGTCTTGTCTTCACCAATTTTTGCTTTGACCTCTTTGCCGTCTTTTTTCAGCTGCTCGTCCATTTCTTGTATTTGTTTTTTGGCTAACGATTCTTTTCCAAGAATCTTTCCGATTTCAATATGCATCTCTTTAAAGCTATGTTCACTTGTTGTGAAAGTGATTGTTTTTGCGATCTTTTTATATTTTTCAACTTGATCATTTTGTGAATAAGCAATGATGAGATCAGGCTTCAGTTTGGCGATTGCCTCCACATTTTCTATCGGCACCCTCTTCACACCTGTTTCATCTAAAAAGGATGATTTAGGATAAACATCTGTCATGCCAACAGGTGTCACACCTAACTTTTTAAAATTTCCAAGCTGTGCTGTTAACACAACAATTCGTTTCGGCTTGTCAGGAATGGTGATCTTTTCACCCGTTTCAGTTGTATATGTACGAGTATTTGATTCTTGTTCTTTATTGTCTTTCTGCCCGCAAGCCACCAACAATACTGCCAGCAGACTCATAAGCCAAATCATTTTTTTCACTTACGAAACCACCTTTAATTGAGAATGATTATTAATTATAGCATAAATAGTTTGGTATAGATGTAAAGTTTTAGAAGTGAACGCCACACAAAAACCCCTCTCTTAATGAAGAAGGGTTTGAGAGACCTTGTTCTATCGTGAACTAGGTCGAGCATGAACTCGAAGAACGTATAATTGACATTACTTGAACCAACACGATGGATGGTTATTTGAATTGAGGACAGTTATTCAAACATAGAAATTTTAGGGTCTTTATCGTAACAGTGAACAAGCATAGCGTGTACTTGCCCCCTATGATGATAAACATGTGCTAATATCTCTAACAACCATTCATACCTTGTATATGTCACACCCCAATAGGAAGTGGTACGAGACAGTAGTTCTGTGTCCGATAATTTCATATAATGATTTTTTAATGAATGGAAATTAGTCATTAAGCCTTTTTCTATCGACTTTACAGTTTTATATGATACATTAGCATAAAATGTTTCCATCTCTTCTTGGGTCGCCTCATTCGCAATACGCCAGTCAGCTTCACAAATGATCGCAATGTGTTCCAGCAACTCTCCGATAGACTGCTTATGAGGTGTTGGTCTTTTTTGTAAATCAGTTTCTTCTAATTGCCTTACTATTTTTATCAATGTTTTAACAGCTACTTCAATTTGATGTAAAACACTTTCACAATTCATTAGTGCCTCCTTATGAATGAATTCTGCCCTTTTCGTTGAACAAGCTTTGAGAATATTGATGAACTGACTTTATACTCCAATAATAGATTAAGTTTACTTGATTGTCTATCATCAAGAAAATTTGTCTTTTTAACAATATTAATCTGTGTTTTTCGATACAAAATGAACTCTCTAATAAATAGTGAAGTTCCTCTCAATTTACTCACAAAATACCACTCATAAAAAAACAAAAAAACCCTTGATTTCAAAGGGTTTTCAAGTTCTTTCATAAATAATCCATCGGATACTCAAGACGCGCTCGGAGGGATTCGAACCCCCGGCAGACGTGGTACCGGAAACCACCGCTCTATCCAACTGAGCTACGAGCGCACGATTTGTTTTTTGAACGTCAGCACATCAAATTATAAGGGAAATGCTGCAAGAAAGCAATGATTAATCACTATCCCTGTCGATGCATTTTCTTCATTCCCATACATATACTCATATGATGGTTTGAAGTGGAAGAGTTTTGGGGAAAATGGATAGGGGTATTTGATTTTAGGTCAGCATTTTGTTTGACCTTTATTGACCAAAAATGTATCATTGAATTACATACTTACCTAAAAGGTGAAGGAGGAACATTATGAATTTAATACCTACAGTCATTGAGCAAACAAATCGTGGGGAAAGAGCTTACGACATTTATTCTCGTCTTTTAAAAGACCGTATTATCATGCTTGGTTCTGCGATCGATGACAATGTTGCCAACTCCATCGTATCACAGCTTCTCTTCTTAGAAGCCGAGGATCCAGAAAAAGATATCTCTATCTACATTAACAGCCCTGGCGGTTCGATCACAGCTGGTATGGCCATTTATGATACGATGCAATTTATTAAACCAAAGGTATCAACTATTTGTATTGGTATGGCTGCATCTATGGGTGCGTTCCTGCTTGCTGCTGGTGAAAAAGGTAAGCGTTATGCCCTTCCAAATAGTGAAGTGATGATTCACCAACCACTAGGTGGTGCGCAAGGTCAAGCAACAGAAATTGAAATTGCGGCAAAACGAATCCTTTCTTTACGCGATAAACTGAACCAAGTACTTGCTGAACGTACTGGTCAGCCAATTGAAGTCATTGAGCGCGATACAGATCGTGACAACTTCAAAACAGCGGAAGAAGCACTTCAATACGGACTCATTGACAAAGTCTTGACCCGTAATACAGAAGAACAAAAATAATCACAAAACAAACCGTCTGCTCTTTGAACAGACGGTTTTTTGTTATGCATCTATTTTAAGACAGCTCCGTCCATTTCTGTTGAAGAGTTGGTGTTTGATAAGAAGCCATCTGTGAAATCAATTCTTCCGGTTCTCCAGAGGCATGTAGTAATTGAAGGTGTGATTCATTCGAAAAACCTTCCTGTACACTAAACTTCACCATGTCTATGAGCGGATTGAAATAGTCATTCACTTGATACAATCCGATTGGCTTTTGATGGATGCCAATTTGCGCCCAACATAGCACCTCAAATAATTCTTCATATGTACCAAAACCACCTGGCATGGCAATAAACCCATCGGCCAGCTCGCTCATTTTCGCTTTTCGTTCATGCATTCCTTTGACTTCAATGAGTTCAGTGAGCTCTTGATGCACAACCTCTCCTCTAAAAAGCCCTTTTGGCATGACTCCGATCACTTGCCCGCCGTTTTTTAATACCTCATCCGCTATAGCGCCCATTAAGCCAATTCGTGAGCCTCCGTATACAAGACGGATTCCTTGCTCTGCCATATAAGCCCCTAGCTCGACAGCTTTTTGTTTGTAGAGGTCATTCACACCTGGATTCGAACCAGCAAACACACAAATCGTTTTCATCAAAACAGCTCCATCTCTCTCTATGATTTCTTCCCCCACTCATTCTACTATAATTCATTGTAAAGAAACAGCCGCTCCATCTATATATAGTGTAAAATCAGAAGGTGAACACCATATAAGGAGCTGTATAAAGAGAATGCAAACAACTGAAATGGAAAAATGGATCAAAGATTTCTACAAAATGAGAAATTGGACAGAATACGGGCCGTTTATCAGGTTAGGTTTCCTGATGGAAGAAACAGGTGAACTCGCTCGCGCAGTCAGGGCGGTCGAAATTGGACGCGATCGACCTGATGAGAAAACACAGGAGGACGCCGCGTTAAGAAAGGACCTTATTGAAGAAATGGGAGATGTCTTAGGAAATCTACTTGTTCTAGCTGATCTCTATGATGTAACAGTAGAAGAGATCTTCTCTTCCCATCAACAGAAACTCACACAACGGTTTTCTAGTGAAAAAGAGCAGGTAAAAAGCACGTGACCGACATGTCACGTGCTTTTTTTAGCCTTTTATAGCTGCTGTGGTGAAATATCATCCGTTCGTTCAAAGAAATGCTGCTTTCCAATGTGATGGAAAAGACCGGTACGATGCAAAAGCTCTTTTGGCTGTGATTGAAGCCCTACAATCATCAATTTTCCATCGTGATGCTTTAATCGATTGGAAATGTTCATCAGAACCGCTTCTGCTGAGGTGTCCATATAATTCACTTTGTTCATAAGCAAAATGAGTGTTTTCGGCTTTGTCTGAACATGATCCAAAATCGAATTTTCCAATGAATCGGTTGTACCGAAAAAGAGTGGCCCTTCAATCGAATACATACTAATCCCTTTCTGATCGGTCTCCCTTTCTAAGGCAGCCGCCGTGTCGATTTGAGGAACAGCGACATTTGTGTGGATATTCGTTGTCTGGCTCATTTTTTTGATAAAGGCGATAAACGCTAAAATGAGACCTGCAGTCACGCCAATAATCAAATCACCGATGACCGTTAGCAGGAAGGTCACGACGAGCACAAGGGAATCCGCATTTTTGACTTTGACAATATTGATAAACTCTTTTTTCTCACTCATATTCCACGCCACAAACATCAAAATCGGTGCCATGGCAGCAAGCGGAATCATCGATGCATATGGTGCAAATAACATTAAGATGAGCAAGACGACGACACCATGCACAACTCCTGAAATGGGGCTTGCTCCACCATTTTTAATGTTTGTTGCCGTACGAGCAATCGCTCCAGTCGCTGGGATCCCTCCGAAAAGCGGTGCCGCCATATTGGCAATTCCTTGCCCGACAAGCTCCTTGTTGCTGTCATGCTTTGAGCCTTTCATATTATCAGCAACCATAGCTGACAAGATCGACTCCACGCCGCCCAAAAGCGCAATGACAATAGCCGGCGGCAGCAGATAAATTATTTTTTCAATCGTTAATTCAGGAAAAGCGAAAGTTGGCAGCTGACGAGGGATTTCACCATATGCAGAGCCGATGGTTTCAACTTGTCCTTGAAAAAAGAGAACAGCTATAAATGTTGAAACGAGTAGACCTAATAGAGCACCAGGTATTTTGGGAATGTATTTTTGTGCCGCCAAAATCACGATGAGCCCAACAATCGCTGTGAGAATGGCGAGACTGTTTGCGGTACCGAGATGGACCACGATTTCTCTCATATTGAGGAAAAAGCTTTCATGCTTTTCAACACCCTTTAATCCGAGGAAGTTGGCAATCTGTCCTGAAAAAATAATGACAGCAATGCCGGCAGTAAAGCCGATGATAACCGGACGAGGAATAAATTTCATGAGCTTCCCTAGTTTGAATATTCCGAATAAGACAAGCATACAGCCTGCCATAAAACCAGCAATGAGTAAGTTTTCGATACCGTACTGGCTGACGATCCCGAATAAAATTGGAACAAATGCCCCGGTCGGTCCGCCGATCTGATACTTTGAACCACCAAACAATGAAATCAAAATGCCGGCAACGATGACTGTGTACAATCCGTATTCTGGTCCGACACCAGATGCAATGGCAAAAGCCATGCCTAAAGGAATTGCCACAACGCCCACGACAAGCCCAGCGATTAAATCGCGTCTAAACTTTGATGAATCATAACCTTCAAATCTTCCATAAAAACGCATGGTATGTGTTGGCCTCCTTCAAGTATGTGAAGATGATTTAGGTATATTGCGGATCGATCTGTTTATCTTTTATAACGACATCCAGCTTTCCTGTTGCCGGATGAATCACTAGTCCATGAACAGCTACATCACTTGGCATGAGCGGGTGCTCTTTGACTAATTTCACACTTTGAGATACGCTCTCTTCCACTGAATCAAAGCCTGTCAGCCAGCCCTTTAAATCGACACCTGCGCTTTTCACAATGCTCAAACACTTTTCCTCAATTCCCCGTGCTTTTGCCTTTTCAAGTAAAGGGTCTGCCGCAAGGCCTGCCATTCCGCATTCATGATGTCCGACAATGCATACTTCCTCTGCTTTCAGCTCATAAATGGCTAGTAAAATACTCCGCATGACACTGCCAAATGGATGTGTGACGATGGCTCCTGCATTTTTAATGATCTTCGCATCACCGTTACGAAGCCCCATGGATTGGGGTAATAATTCCAACAGGCGTGTGTCCATACAAGTTAATATAACCAATTTCTTCTCAGGAAATTTTCCCGCCTTGAAAGGCTCATACTGTCTCTCTTTCACAAAATCTGCATTATGCTGAAGAATCTGTTCTAATGTTGAATCCATCCTGTCATCTCCTATCTTTTTTAAGTGATTGTAACGCCTTACCTGACCTCCTTTTCCCTTGTGTGTTCTCAAGCATAGAGAAGAAAAATGATAGAAAAAAAAGAAAAAAATGAGAAAACGATGAGAGAATATGTAAGCATTTTCTCTATTTTGCTCTTTGTTCCGCTTCAGCACAGGGGATATGCGGCTTTTGCTTACAAACGATGGCTCTCATTTCACCAAAAGACGATGAAAAGGTTTAGTAGAAAATGACCATCCCGTTTAATACACTGCAAATATAATAAATTTTCTATCAAAAAGTCTCGATCTTTTTTCCAGTTTGTCAGATTATCTCTCGAAATATCTAGCGTTTTTCTATGACTCATCTACTAATCACTCGTTTTTCTACATCATAAAAAGACATCAGATGGCCATGTCATTTACTCTTTCACTATAAAAATCTCTCCTTTTCAGTTATTTCAGTATATTAAATATTGAGCAGCTCATATTCAAACGTGTACTGCCAAAATGGTTGCTTTATAATAAAAAGAGAAAGATGACCATGTGAAAGGAGCGAGTTGATGATGAAACCACATATTTTTGTCGCCAAACCCTTACCTGCCGCTTTTGAAGACATGTTAAAAGAACATTGTACATATGAGGTATGGCAGTCAAAGGATCCGATCCCAAGAGATCTATTATTTGAGAAGCTGCAGAAGGCTGATGGCCTTTTAACATCTGGTACGAAAATTGATCAAGATTTATTAGATCATGCACCCCAACTCAAGGTGGTGAGCAATAATTCAGTCGGCTATGACAATTTTGATCTAGAAGCCATGAGACAAAGAGGCGTGATTGGTACGCACACACCTTATACACTCGATCATACCGTTGCTGATCTTGCCTTTTCGCTCATTCTCTCTTCTGCGAGGAGAATTGCCGAGCTTGATCGTTTTATCCGCAAGGGAAAATGGACAAAATTTGTTCAAGAAGAAGATATATTCGGCATTGACGTCCATCATCAAACGCTTGGGATCATTGGGATGGGACGAATCGGTGAGCAAGTAGCCAAACGAGCCGCTCATGGTTTTGATATGAACGTCCTCTATCACAACCGGAGCCGGAACGAGAAAGCCGAATCGGCATATGGCGCTGTATATTGTGCACTGGATGACTTGCTGAAGCAAGCTGATATCATTGTGTTAATCACACCACTGACGGATGAGACATACCATATGATAGGAGAACGGGAATTGAAATTAATGAAGCCGACAGCTTTATTCGTGAACATCTCCCGCGGAAAAACCGTCGATGAGAAAAGCCTCATTCAAGCACTGCAGGAAGGGTGGATTAAAGGAGCTGGTCTGGATGTGTATGAGCAAGAACCGCTTCAGGAAGATCATCCTTTCAAAGAGATGGACAATGTCACACTTGCCCCGCATATCGGTTCCGCTACTGAAACGACAAGAGATCTTATGCTGAAACGAGCCATTCATAATGTGATTCATGGAATTGACGGCAAAGCCCCTATTGATATTGTGAAGGAGCTTGCCTCATCTTAATTGAAAAAAGGCGCAGGGAACTGCGTCTTTTTGTTTACGTCATCTAGAGACAGTAGGTCAAAAAAGCCTCATTTTTTCCAATCTCCTGATTCTTTACATTCTCTTCATATGCCGGTGCTATAATATGAGGTAGACAAGCATCAAGAGGACGGCATCCCATTTCCTTTTGAGGAGGATCAAGATGAAAAAAATAAGTTCGATTTTTACTCTGTTCGCTCTGATTGCTGCCATTCTGTTTTCTGGATTTATCCCGCAGCAAGTCCATGCAGAAACACCACTTACTCCAACAGCCACAAATGAGACTGCTTCCGTACAGCTTGCACCAGAACTTCGTACCCTTGCCGTCATTAATACCTTTGATGGTGTAGCAGATTACTTAATCCGCTATAAACGACTACCTGATAATTACATCACCAAATCACAAGCGAGCGCCCTCGGATGGGTGGCATCAAAAGGAAATTTAGCTGAAGTCGCGCCGGGCAAAAGCATCGGTGGAGACGTATTCTCTAATCGGGAGGGACGCCTTCCATCCGCTAGTGGCCGTACATGGCGTGAAGCCGACATCAACTACGTCTCCGGTTTCCGTAATGCAGACCGCCTAGTATACTCAAATGACTGGCTTATTTATAAAACAACCGATCACTATGCGACATTTACGAGGATTCGTTAATCATTATAAAAAGACAGCCCTAAGTCAAAAGGGCTGTCTTTTTTCATATTGTTTACGGAAGCAGTTTTTGTACGTACTCCTCAAACGGTTGTGAGAGTGGTTTCTTTGATACTTCGTCCTGTTCATGTATCGTGACATGATCCTCTGTCACGATCACACGACCTGTTGGTGTCAGTTTGGATGCAAGCGGTCTTTTGTTAAAAGGAGAGGCTTCATTTTCATAAATCTCATGCCTCAATTGCACAAGTGTATCTTCACCGACTTCTTTTAATGTGAAAGCATAACCTGTTTCAGCACCCGCTCCCCTATCCAATTGGAGTAAATGGGTTCCTTTTTCTGTTTCCTCTGCGTTCACTCGAAAACGAAGGGACGCTGCTTCCACCCATTCACCTGTAAAAGGGACGGGCTGAAGGGGTAAATTCACACCAAATCCTGCATCAATGAGGTAGCGCTCATGATGATGTTGAAGGACGATGGCTACATGCGTCCCATCAAGTGCCCACTTCTCCGCTTCTTTGTTATATACGGTCCCTTGAACGAGCTGTACAGCGAGACCTGCCTCTTTTAAGACATAATATAAGAGCGGATTGAGGTCATAGCAAAGCCCACCTCTGCTGCCTTCCAGAAGATGATGCTTCAAACCTTCTGGATCCAAAGCATAGGCGTGTTTACCCACCACAGATCTATTTTCAAAAGGAAAGGTATAAGCCATCTTCCTTAGTAAATCAGGCAATTGATCAAAGGTAATGGACGCGGCTTCGTATCCAATTTTCTGTAAAAAGGCTGATTGAATCACAACTTTCCCTCCTAAAAAAACTGAGCCCTTGAAGAGACTCAGTTTTCTTGATTGATAAAATCCGTTAACGCATCGATGGCTTCTTGTTCATCTGCTCCATCAGCTATTAGTTTGACGGTGACCCCAGAGCTGATCGCAAGGCTCATCAGTCCCATAATACTCTTCGCATTGACCTTTTTCCCATCTTTCTCTAGAAAAATATCAGCACCAAAACGATTGGCTTCTTGAACGAACAAAGCAGCCGGACGTGCCTGCAAACCCGTTTTCAGCTGAATTGTGACCGTTTTTTCCACCATATGATCTGCCTCCCTTTTTTATTTCCCTATTTGAGTGTAACAGCTTGTCCGTTTCTTAATTGTTCTGCAATTTGATCTAGCTTTCTTAAACGGTGATTAATGCCTGATTTGCTGATCTTGCCGCTTTCCACCATTTCGCCAAGTTCCTTTAGTGTGACTTCTTGGTAGTCGATACGCAGTTGCGCAATTTCACGCAGCTTATCTGGCAGAGCGTCTAGTCCAATCTTTTCGTCAATGAATTGAATATTTTCAACTTGGCGCAGTGAGGCACCGATCGTTTTATTCAAGTTTGCTGTTTCACAATTGACGAGCCGGTTCACTGAATTCCTCATATCTCGGACGATGCGCACATCTTCAAAACGAAGCAATGAGTTATGAGCACCCACAACACTTAAGAATTCCGTAATTTTCTCCGCTTCCTTCATGTATGTGATAAAGCCTTTTTTGCGTTCAAGTGTTTTACTATTTAGATGGAATTGATTCATGAGCTCACAAAGGGCATCATTATGTTCTTTGTATAGTGAAAAAATCTCAAGGTGATACGAAGAGGTTTCTGGATTATTCACAGAACCTCCTGCTAAAAAAGCACCTCTCATATAGGAACGCTTGCAGCATCTTTTCTTCACAAGTTCTTCTGAAATGTTGCGTTCAAATACAAATTGTTCACCTAATATCTTTAGGTCCTCTAAAATGGTTTTCGCTCGTTCTACCAGTCTGACAATATACACATTATTCTTTTTTAATCTCATTTTTTTACGAACGAGCAGCTCGACGGTCACATCGTATTTCTTTTTCAAAAGGGTATAAATACGTCTTGCAATGGCTGCGTTCTCTGTCTGTATATCTAAAATCAATTTTCGATTAGAAAAAGATAATGAACCGTTCATACGGATGAGGGCAGAAAGCTCTGCTTTTGTGCAGCAGTCCTTCACTTCCAGATTAGTCAGCTCTTTTTTTGTTTCGGATGCAAATGACATCCTTGCCACCCCCATTCCTATTTTTTCTGATGCAGCAAATCGACGAGCAGCGAAGCTACTTTCAGCGTATCATGACGAATCACATGCTGGTCATATGTAATAATTTCCCCTGGGATGACTTCTAGTCCCATGGCTTTGAGTACATCTGTGTCGAATTGTACAGGCTGCGCCTGTTCTTCTGCATATTTTGCTTTGATTTCTTCTGGAATTTCTTTATTGTTCACAAATATCGTATCGATAAATGGTCGGTCCATATGATCGTTTAGTGCCTGCACATGATCAGCTGCACTGTAGGAAAGCGTTTCCCCCGGCTGTGTCATGACATTGCAAATATAGACTTTTTTCGCCTTAGATCGAATCACTTCTTCTCCAATATGCGGTACAAGCAGGTTGGGCAAAATACTGGTATACAAGCTGCCAGGTCCAATAACGATTAAATCAGCCTCTCGAATGACTTGAATGGATTCTGGGAGCGGCTCAATCGTATCGGGTGTAAGAAAGACTCGTTTAATCCTTTCACCGTAGGTCGGGATCTTTGATTCCCCTGTCACCACTTGCCCGTTTTCTAATTCCGCATGAAGAACAACACTTGAATTCGCTGCTGGCAATACTTTTCCTCTCACATTTAAGACCTTGCTCATTTCTGTGACGGCATGAAAAAAATCACCGGTTATATTCGTCATAGCCGCAAGAATGAGGTTGCCGAGAGAGTGGCCTGTTAAGTCATTCCCTTTGTTAAAACGGTGCTGAAATAAGTCTTCTACAAGCGGTTCAACATCAGAGAGAGCTGCAAGGACATTCCGAATATCGCCTGGAGGCGGAATATTCAAATCATGCCGCAGTCTGCCTGAGCTTCCTCCGTCATCAGCAACCGTTACAATAGCGGTAATATCCACTGGCTTTGTTTTTAGCCCTCTGAGCAAAACAGATAAGCCAGTGCCCCCGCCAAGAATGACCACCTTTGGTAGTGTCGTCATCTATTTTCTGCTTCTCTTTTCAATGTCCCGGTGAGTGACATGAGTATAGTAGTCATTTTTAAAATACTCCGATAAGTAGTTCGCTAGCGTCACTGATCGGTGCTGTCCGCCTGTACAGCCAATAGCGATCACCAGCTGACTTTTCCCTTCTCGTTTATAGGACGGAAGCATAAAACTGAGAAGGTCAATTAATTTCTCTGTGAATTTTTGTGTCTCGCTCCATTTCATGACATAGGAGCGCACTTCTTCATCGTTTCCGGTCTGTGGACGCATACTCTCAATATAGTAAGGATTCGGCAGGAATCTCACATCAAATACAAGATCAGCATCAATTGGCAGACCGTATTTAAAACCGAAGGACATCACATTCACTGTAAACACCTGTCCTTGGCTCGTGGCAAAGTGTGCAACAATTTTTTCTCGAAGCTGTTTCGGTTTTAAATCCGATGTATCAAAAATCATTTGAGCCCGGCCTTTTAACTCTTCTAACAGATCGCGTTCCATCTCAATTCCTTCGAGCGGCAAACCTGTTGTCGCAAGGGGATGAGAACGTCTCGTTTCTTTATATCTTGAGACTAGCACCTTATCGTTTGCATCTAAAAATAGAATCCTTGGTGTGATCCAGCCGATATCACTCATCTCATCTAAGGCAGCAATTAAGCTATCAAAGAATTCGCGTCCGCGCAAATCCATCACAAGGGCCACCTTGCTCATCTTTGAATTGGATTCCTTCATGAGCTCTAGAAACTTCGGTAAAAGTGATGGTGGTAAGTTATCCACACAAAAGTAACCTAAGTCTTCAAAGCTTTGGATGGCAACGGTTTTCCCCGCACCTGACATCCCTGTAATAATCACAAGCTGAATATCATCTTGTTTGTGCGTATTCATGCCTGCTCCCTCTCCTTCTTTATGAAAACGGTTCATTTATTAGTCTCCTTGAGGATCTAATCGATAAGCAATCAGCTCAAAATCTGGTGTATACGTAAAAGTCCCGTGGAGAAGTCCTTTCCCTTTCAACATGAAGTCAAGAATATGGGAATCTCCTGGAGCCATCGGCAAGCTGGGCACATCTTTTACATCATGCCATTTTAAAATGCCTTCCTCCGACTCTGATACGTTTTTTCCTGTAAAGGAATCTGCCATAAAGGTGAACATCATCCACTCTTGAACGATTTGATCGCCTTCTTTTATGATAAAGGTAAACACGCCTTTTAGCTGCGGATTTAAAATATAAATGCCGGTTTCTTCTCTAAATTCTCGAACGACTGAATCCTTGACTGATTCTCCGCTCTCCATTTTGCCGCCAGGTGCTACCCACCAGCCTCGTCTTGGCTTTTGCAGCAAGAGAACTTGATCTTCGTGATGCAGCACACAATTGGTTACTCGTTGCATCAGCTGTCACCTACTCTTTTATGTCTTTTTCTTATTATACAGGTTCATCATGACTCCCACAATGAACATGCCCGTTCTTCACTGAAAACAGACAGGTTTTCGTATGAATATGGTGACGGGCACTTTATCTATTCTTTATTTTACAACATCTAACGGTTCTCCATGCGTCATTTGTGAACATCTCGTGAATTTCTGATTTTAAGCAAAAAAAAGGACACGGATTCACATCCGTGCCAAACATGTATTCCTTATAAAAGGGGGTCAATTACTAGTTTCATCATAACGGATAATTGTTTCACCCGTGTTACATTCCAGTTAAAAGCCCGTGACGCAATATTAAGGATTTACGACAGCTGTTTATTTCATTGCTTTTAGCTTTTCAGCAAGCTCTTCTACATAATGCTGTGCACTCTGTGCTGCAATACTTCCATCACCTGTTGCTGTGACGATTTGACGAAGTGTTTTCTCACGAATGTCTCCAGCTGCGAAGATTCCTTCAACTTTTGTTTCCATTCTTTCGTTCGTCTCAATGTAACCCTCTGCATTTGTAATCCCTAGATTTTCAAATGGTTTAGACAGCGGCAGCATACCGATGTAGATAAAGACGCCATCTGTTTTGAAGTCTTCTTCCTCACCTGTCACGGTATCAATTAATGTCACACTGCCGACTTTCCCGTTCTCTTCATTGATTTCTTTGACGGTTTTGTTCCACATAAAGTCGATTTTTTCATTATCAAATGCACGTGCTTGTAAGATGCTTTGGGCACGTAGTTTGTCGCGTCTATGGACAATTGTGACTTTAGATGCAAAGCGAGTGAGGTAAACACCCTCTTCTACTGCTGAGTCTCCTCCGCCAATCACGACAAGCTCTTTGTTTTTAAAGAAGGCACCGTCACATACAGCGCAGTATGATACGCCGCGGCCGCCAAGTTCTTTTTCGCCTGGTGCACCGATTTTTTTGTATTCAGCACCTGCCGCAATAATGACAGAGCGTCCTTTGTATTCTTTGGAACCAGCTTTGACGATTTTGTACTCTTCACCATCTACAATTTCTTTAATATCGCCATACGCATACTCGGCACCGAATTTCTTTGCATGCTCAAACATTTTATTTGAAAGTTCCGGCCCTAAGATGCTTTCAAAGCCCGGATAGTTCTCGACATCTTCCGTATTCGCCATTTGGCCGCCTGGAATTCCTCTTTCAATCATCAGTGTTGAAAGATTTCCCCGTGATGTATAAACAGCGGCTGTCATTCCGGCAGGACCCGCTCCAATGATGATCGTATCGTAGATTTTTTCTTCTGACACAACTGTCACTCCCTCTTCAATTGCTGCTAGCATTTCTTATTAGAATGCCCTTGGGTGATGCTTCCATTCATGACAGAGAGCATCATTTCCACTCTTAGCTTTTATTCCTTACCCATATCCTATTAAATCTGCGGGTAATAAGCGAATCATTTGCTCATATCTTCAAAAAAAGAAAAAGCTTCCTTAAACTGCTGTTTAAGGAAGCCTGTTTACGGTTATATAGTAAGTAATGATTTATTCAACGACTCTTCTTACAACGCCATTGAATGCTTTTTTCCAGTAAACGTTGCTCATAGAGTCAACTGAAACACCGCGAGAGCTATTATCGTTCAAGAATGTACCGTTTCCTAAGTAAATACCAACGTGTCCATTTACTTTATACGTATCAAAGAACACAAGGTCTCCGCGTTTCATGTCAGATGCACTTACAGCTCTTCCTTTACCTACAAGCGTATCTGTTGTTGTACCGCCAACTGGTCCAAGGTTGATGCCTGCTGATGCAAATGCCCAGCGAACGAATGAAGAACAGTCAAAACGACGTGCGTCAATATCGGCTTGTGATCTGCCGCCGCCCCATTTATATGGAGATTGTCCTACAATCGTAGAACCTGTGCTGATTGCACCTTCGATACCGCCTACGTTATTGCTGACAGGTGATCCACCGCCAGAAGATGGCTTTTTGCTTGGTGAACTGCTGCTATTGTTATTTGAAGATCCACTGTTATTTGAAGAAGAACCGCTGTCGTTATTAGAGCTGTTGTCTTCTGCTTGAACACTAGCTTGACGCTGCTGTTGTTTTTGTGCTTTTTCTTCTTTTGCTTTTTGAGCAGCTTCTCTTGCTTCTTTTTCAGCTTGTTTTTGAGCAGCGATTGTTGCGTCTTTTTCAGATGCAATGCTGTTTGCCTCAGTGTTTAACTCGCTGATTTGAGAAGAGGCACTTCCTTTTTGCTTTTTCACTTGCTTGAATAGCTTGTCTTTCTCATCAAGCTGTTTATTTAAGTCTGTTTGAAGTGTTTCAAGCTTTGCAAGCGTCTTTTGAACATCTTCAAGCTTTGTATTTAATTCGTTTTCAGACTTTTGTAATTCTGCTTTGTCTCTTTCTTGTTCTTTAATGATTTCGCTGTCTGCGTTAATTAATGTAGATACAGCACCTGCACGGCTGATGAAATCGCTAAAGCTTTTTGCTCCTAGTAATACATCTATGTATTTCGTAGAACCACCGCTTTCTTGAAGCGCACGTACACGCTTTTTCAAGAATTCGTTTCTTTCTTCGATACGTTTTTCTGTATCAGCAATTTCTTTTTTCAGTGCTTTGATTTCTTTTTTTGTTTTTTCGTTTTCTTTTTGTTTTTCTTCGATTTGATCACTTGTTTTTAAAGCTTTTTCGTCAATTTCTTTTAGCTTTAGCGCAAGTGCCTCTTGTTTTGCCTCAAGCTTTGAAAGCTCTTCTTTTTTCTTTTGAAGATTCTTGTTTACCTCTGACTGCTTGCTGTCTAGTTCTTGTTTCTTTTGTTCAAAGTTCTGTGCATTTGCTTCATGAGTAAATGGAATAAATAAACCGCTCGCTCCAATCACCGAAGCTAAACCGAAAGTAATAAACTTTTTCACGTATAGTTCCTCCTTTGACAATTTCCCAAGCGACATGAGAAAGCAGCAAATTCTCTGCGACCAATCTGTGCTTCCTGTGTCTTTCTTCCTGATGATTCAGTCAGATGTTGACCAGATTGTTTCTATCACTAGGTGTTGCATTATGTATAGTAAAATATTTAAATATATATCTTTGTTTTAATCCACGAGTTTCATTATACATGACACATCGACAAAATGAGCTAATATTTTTATTACATTTATGTTTCAAATAGATGTCGAGATTGTCATACTTCGCCAAATCCTAGCAAATCCCACCTTTTTATCCAAGAAAAAAGCATGACCTTTTCGGCCATGCTTTTGTTATCTGAATCTATTTACCTATTCAAACCATGAACGCACAAATAATATTCTCATATTTTGACAGCGTTTGAACGCTGATCTGAAAAGAAGCTGAGATCTCTTTTTTGCTGACAGCTGATTCTTCTTGTTCATTCATCCATAGATAATAAGAAGCTGCTGCCCATGCAATGGCATTTTTCTTCTCTACGCCTGAAGCGCGTGCTTGCTGAATAATATGGAATAACCAAAAATATGGCATGTGGCTATCAGGCTGCACCGCTTCTTCCAAAGCAGATGCCGCCTGTTTTGCGAAGACCGCATCTTCTGAAAACGATCGTTCTTCCATTTGATCTTCATATAAAAGTAACTCAATAAACTGCTGTTCAAAGGCCGTTTTCGCAGCGCGGGAATCAAGAACAGATTGCAAGACGTCACGTTCACCTTTTTGTTTGCTGACATAGTAGGCAGTGAGTCGTTCCTCAATTGAAACCATTGGCTCAGACTCCTCTGGTTTATCTTGCCACGGCTTGATTTCATCTGCATCAATATCTTCTTCCACCATCTTATCCCAGACGTTTTGCGCCAGCGTTTTGTGGCCCGTATAATAGGCTGCACTTGCCAGCCAGTATAAAAACGTACTATCACCTTGGAAACCTGTTTTATACAAAGAATAAAGCCATTTAAATGCCCATTCAAATTCTCCAACAAGGGCAAATGTTGCGCCAAGCTTATAACGCTGTTCACTTAATATTGGATACACGTGCGTTAATTGCTTCGCTAACAGATTGACCTTTTCTTCTTCTTTTTCATAATGATAGAAAACAAGCTGATTACAAAGGGCATGCAGATTACCGGGATTTTCATGAAGGACCCGGTTCAACATTTCTTTTGCCTGATCGATTTGGCCAGAATAAAAATAGGCCAAAGCGAGATTATTATACGCTGACCAAAACTCTGGATACTCAACAATCATCTGTTCCAGCATCTCGATTGCTTCATCCAGCCTGCCGCTTTCTAGCAAATGGTTGGCTTGATCCTGCTTTACAATCAGATCATCCTGATCATAAGGAAAATCTTCATCAACATCGTCACTCATATCAAGCAGATCGAGGAGATCGTCATTTTCATCTGCAAATTCCCCGTCTTCTTCCAGCGCAGCATAAGCAGTAGCGGACTTATATGCCTCTTGAAACAGTCCAAGATTCGCATAATTATTGGCTTTAAAGTAGTGACACTCTGACATGTTCTCATCCAAGTGTTCAAGGATAAAATCAAGCAGTTCATTAGATTGTTGGTAATGACCCATTTCAGTATAAATAATGGCAAGCTGCGACAGCATTTCTACATTTTCAGGCTCAAGTACGATGGCCCGCTGGATCAGCTTACTTGCCCTAGACAGATTTCTTTCTCTATATGCTTTTAGACCTTTATGAAAAAAGTAATGCCCATCTTGGAATAGCTGGACGACTTGTGTGTGATTATTTTGAGAAGTGTATTTACTCACCGATACCCTCCATTTCGAACAGTGTACCGTGTGTAGTATAACATACTTCATGAGTCGTCACATAGAACAAAAGGAAAGGAAGGATTTGTTTTTCATTTAAAAGCAAAAAGCCGGGGGTACCCCCAGCTTTTCATTCCCCTTGATGGCGCTTTTTCAATACCTTTAATACATCATCAAGAGGCAGCTGCTGTTCACGTAATAACACAAGAAGGTGATACAGGAGATCTGCTGTTTCCCATTTCAATTCTTCTTGATCTCGGTTCTTCGCCGCAATGATCACTTCAGAAGCTTCTTCCCCTACCTTTTTCAGGATTTTGTCGACTCCTTTTTCAAAAAGATAGGTTGTATAAGCTCCTTCTGGCATTTCCATCTGCCGCTTCGCAATGACCTGTTCCAGTTCATTTAAAATGGCAAAGCGGTCTTGTTCTCCCCTTTGCTGTTTCACGCCATCTTCTGAAAAACAGCTATAGCTGCCTGTATGGCAGGCTGGGCCGCTTGGTGTCACTAGAACAAGCAGGGCATCTTGATCACAGTCATAGCGAATAGATGTAACACGCTGGGTGTGTCCAGATGTAGCTCCTTTGTGCCAAAGCTCATTTCTCGATCTGCTAAAAAACCATGTTTCCCCTGTCTCTAATGTTTTTTCATAGGATTCTTGATTCATATACGCCAAAGTAAGAACTTCCTTGCTTTGAGCATCCTGTACAATGGCAGGAATGAGACCTGCATCATTAAAGGTTAATTCGTTTGCCTGTTTCATCTTACCTTCACCCCGTGTTCTCTCAAATATGTCTTCACTTCTTGAATGGAGGTTTCTTTATAATGGAAAATAGAGGCTGCGAGTGCGGCATCAGCTTCACCTTTTGTAAAAGCCTCCAGCATATGCTGCGCATTGCCAGCACCTCCTGAAGCAATAACTGGCACTGTGACTGCTTCTGATACAAGCCTCGTCAAACGATGCTCAAAGCCCGTTTTCTCACCATCGGCATCCATGCTAGTCAGCAAGATCTCGCCTGCTCCTCTTCGCACGGCTTCTTTCGCCCAGTCACTCACTTCTATATCCGTTTGACGGCGTCCTCCGTGCGTATAGACCATGTATGCTTGTTTCTCTTCATCGTATTTCGCATCAATCGCAACAACTATGCACTGTGAACCAAAAAAGTCGGCTCCTTCTGTTATTAGCTCCGGTCTTAAAACAGCCGCTGTGTTCACAGACACCTTGTCTGCCCCCGCTCTTAATATACGCTTCATATCATCAAGGTGGTTAATCCCACCGCCCACCGTGAATGGGATAGCGAGAGTGGATGCCACTTGTTTGACCACATCCACCATTGTTTTTCGGCCTTCATGAGAGGCAGATATATCAAGAAAGACGAGTTCATCCGCACCTTCCTCGTCATAGATCTGCGCTAATTCGACCGGATCACCAGCATCCTTCAACCCTAGAAATTGGATCCCTTTGACCACACGCCCTTCCTTTACATCAAGACATGGAATGATTCGTTTTGTCATCATATGCTGTCAAGCCCTTCAAACGCTTCTGCTAAAGTAAATTGCTTTGTGTACAGCGCCTTGCCAATGATTGCACCAGACACACCTGTCTGCTTTTGTGCTGACAGCTTTTGCAGATCACCTACTGCACTGACACCACCTGAGGCAATGACTTGTTTGCCAGTTGCTTCTGCTAATCGAACCGTACTTTCCACATTTGGACCAGACAGCATGCCGTCCATTTGAATATCCGTGAAAATGAAGACCTCTGCGCCTTCCTTTGCCAGTTCCTTACCGAGTTCCTCCGCCTTCACTTCCGACGTTTCAAGCCACCCTTCAGTCGATACAAAACCGTTTCGTGCATCAATGCCAATGGCAATTTTCTCTCCATATTGCGCCAGCATTTTTTTCACAAAAACCGGGTTTGACACCGCTGAACTGCCAAGAATGACTCTCGATACGCCATTGTTTAAATAGAATGCAACATCTTCTTCTGTCCGAATGCCGCCGCCAATTTGGACATTCACATCTAATGATGAAGCAATCGCCAGCACATGCTCGTGATTCACGCGTTTTCCTGCTTTTGCGCCATCTAAATCAACAAGATGTATCCATTTCGCTCCTTCATTTGCAAACCGTCTCGCCATGTCTAACGGTGAATCTCCATAAATGGTTTCTTGGTCATAGTCTCCTTGCACAAGTCGTACACATTTGCCATTTCTCATATCAATTGCTGGATATAATGTAAAATCACTCATTTGCTCACCCTCTGTTCGTTTGCTAATTGAATAAACTGTTTCAGCAGTGCCATTCCTGTTGTACTGCTTTTTTCAGGGTGAAACTGCGTTCCAAACACATTCCCCTTTCCAACAATGGCAGGTACTTGAACGCCATAGGGCGCACTTGCCAATAGATCTTCTGGATTCATGCCGCTCACATAATAAGAGTGAACAAAGTATGCAAATCCTTCCGGCACACCGTCAAATAATGGTGACGGCTGATGAAATGTGAGCTCATTCCAGCCCATATGAGGCACCTTCAGCCTTTGTCCATCCTGATCACGATCCTTCAAAAGAACGACACGTCCTTTTAAAAGGCCTAACCCTTTTGTTTTTCCTGCTTCTTCACTTTCTTCAAACAACAACTGCATGCCAAGGCAAATGCCAAATAACAGCTTTCCTTCCTGCACGACTTGGTGGATAAACGCCTCAAGTCCTGTCTGTCTTAATAGCTGCATCGCATCACGAAACGAACCGACTCCTGGCAAAATGTACGCATCTGCCTTTTTCAGCTCCTCTGCTTCAGAAGACACGATATAAGACGCTCCTGCTCGTTCCAGTGCTTTTGATACGCTAAACAAATTTCCCATTCCATAGTCAATGACGCCAATCATTAGAGCATCCCCTTTGTCGACGGAATCCCTTTCACACGCGGATCAATGGTTGTTGCTTCATCTAAGGCACGTGCCATCGCTTTAAAAATGGCTTCAATCATATGGTGGGTATTGGTTCCATAGTGAACGATCACATGAAGATTGATTCGTGCTTCAAGGGCAAATTTCCAAAGAAACTCATGAACCAGCTCCGTATCAAAGGTGCCGACCTTCTGACTAGGGAAATCGGCTCTCATTTCCAAATGAGGACGATTGCTTAAATCCACGACTACTTGGGCGAGTGTTTCATCCATTGGAACAAAACTAGAGCCGTAGCGCTTAATTCCTTTTTTATCACCGAGCGCTTCTTTAAACATCTGCCCAAGCACGATGCCAATATCTTCTGTTGTGTGGTGATCATCGACATCTGTGTCTCCTTTTGCATCTACAGTTAAGTTAAAGTGCCCGTGCTTTGTGAATAAGTCGAGCATGTGCGTCATAAAAGGGACATCTGTCTGAATATCTGCTTTTCCTTCACCATCAATCTCTAGCGCTAACGAAATGTTCGTTTCATTTGTCTGTCTCGCTGTTTCCGCCTGTCTCATTCTGATTCCTCCCGCTTTCTCGCTTCAATCGATCTTGCATGTGCTTCAAGCCCTTCTAATCTTGCAAAAGCTGCAATGCTTTCTCTATGTGTTTCAAAAGCTTCTTTGCTATATGAAATGATGCTCGTTTTCTTTTGGAAATCCGTGACGCCAAGCGGACTGGAGAATCTTGCTGTCCCGTTTGTTGGCAGCACATGGTTCGGTCCTGCGAAGTAATCCCCTACCGGCTCTGGGCTGTAACGCCCTAAGAAAATCGCTCCAGCATGCTTGATTTGACCAAGTAGTGATTCTGGATACGCCGTCAGCACTTCTAAATGCTCTGGGGCTAACTGGTTCACGATATCAACTGCACGATCCAAGGATTCTGTCACGTAAATATGGCCATGGCCTTGAATGGATTGTGCTGCGATTGATTTCCTTGGCAAAGTATCAAGCTGCGCTTGCACCTCTGCTTGCACTGCTTCAGCCAATCCTTTAGATGGTGTCACCAAAATACTAGATGCCAACGCATCATGCTCTGCCTGTGAAAGTAAATCAGCTGCCACCTCATGTGCAGTTGCCGTTTCATCTGCTAAAACAGCAATTTCACTTGGGCCCGCAATCATATCAATGTCTACTTGACCAAATACTTCCCGTTTGGCAAGTGCTACATAAATGTTTCCTGGACCGGTGATTTTATCAACAGGCTGGATACTGTCCGTTCCATATGCAAGAGCGGCTATCGCCTGAGCACCACCCATTTTGTACATTTCTGAAATGCCCAGCTCCTTCGCTGCTACTAGTACAGCGTCAGACAGAAGACCGTCTTTTCCTGGCGGTGTCACAAGGACAATTCGCTCAACGCCGGCAACAAGTGCCGGGATCACATTCATTAAAACAGATGATGGATAGGCGGCCGTTCCGCCTGGGACATATACACCGACCGCATCGAGCGGTGTTACTTTCTGACCTAGCATTGAGCCGTCCTTTTGGTGATAAAACCAAGAGGAGGTCAGCTGACGCTCGTGGTATGTTCGAATATTCCGGATCGCTTTTTGGATGATTTGGATCATCTCCGGGTCCAAACGTTCGTAAGCTTTTGTCTTTTCATCCTCCGTCACAAGTGGCTGTTCAATAGAGACACCGTCAAATTGCTTCGTGAAAGACCGTACCGCTTCGTCACCATTTTTTCTCACTTCTTCGATTATTCGCTGAACAGCCAATCGCTGCTCTTCCGTTCCTGTATCTAGAGAACGCTTGAGTGAGAGAGTGTCTGTCTCACCATCTTGTATGTAGGTGATGTTCATGATGTTTCCTCCCCTTCTCCTTCGATGATTCTTGCCAGACGCTGCGCCATTTCATCGATTACCGCATCCTTCATTCGATAGCTCACAGGATTGACAATAAAACGTGACGTAATGTCACAAATATGTTCCGTTTCGACAAGTCCATTTTCCTTAAGTGTTTGACCGGTGGAGACAATGTCAACAATTCGATCGGCAAGTCCGATGAGCGGTGCTAATTCAATGGAACCATTTAGCTTAATGATCTCCACCTGCTCACCTTGTTCTCTAAAATAAGAAGAAGCGACATTTGGGTACTTTGTAGCCACACGCGGCGCGACACCGCCCCAGCTGGCTCCCGGCAAGCCCGCTACAGCTAAATGACATTTGCTAATGTTTAAATCGAGCACTTCGTACACATCCCGTGCTTCTTCAAGCATGACGTCTTTCCCTGCAATGCCCACATCCGCTACACCGTGCTCTACATATGTCGTCACATCCATTGGCTTCGCTAAAATAAAGCGGAGATTTTCTTCCGGTACATCAATGATTAATTTTCTTGAATCTTCGAATTCCTCCGGCAGCTGATATCCAGCCTGTCTTAATAGCCCTGCTGCTTCTTCAAATATCCGCCCCTTTGGCATTGCCATTGTCAACACTTTACCCATTTTGCTCTTCCTTTCTAGCGCCGATAAAATAAGTCACTTGCTCAAATGCCTTGGTCATGGCATCAATATTTTCAATACCCGCTAAGTCTTGGAGAACAATCCTTTTGCCCTTTGTCCGCTCTTTTTCTGCAAAATCAAATGCTTCAAGCCGCTGTTCTTTACTAAAAATCACAGCCTCTTGGGGCTCATTTATTTCTTTTGCGTCGAGTGCCTCAAGAAGACGGTCTAATCGAAGTCCAAAGCCTGTAGCTGGTGCGGGTGCATCAAAGTGAGCAAGCAATTGATCATACCTTCCTCCACTTCCGATCACAGACCCAACATGATCTGCAAATACTTCAAACAAAATCCCAGTATAGTAGCTCATATGACTAACCATGCTTAAATCCAAACGGATATATTCTGTACAGCCGTAATCTTCAAGTGTCTCCCACAGCGCCTTTAACTCCGCCAGCACTTCTTTGCCCTCTTGTGACACCACAATTTCTTCAGCCTGCTGGGTCACTTCTTGACCGCCGCGCAGCTCTAAAAGCTGGAGCAGCCTTGTTTTATCGATGGATGAGAGCGGCAATTGTTTGACATGCTGCCTGTATCCCACATAATTCTTTTCATATAAAAATCGGCGCAATACGTTCGCCCGCTCTGTATTCCCTAGTACATCTAAAAACAAGGTCTCAGCCAAAGCCACATGCCCGATCGCAATTTTGAAGGATTGAAGTCCAGCATTTTTTAATGCAAACACGACAAGCGCTATGACTTCAGCATCTGCACTAATCGAACCATCACCGATCAACTCAATACCGACCTGCTCAAATTCAGAAGGTCTTCCCCCTTCTCTTTCCTGTGCCCGAAACACGTTGGCTGCATAACCGACTCGAAGCGGATACGCCTGTTCGTGAAGCTTTGAAGCCGCCACTCTCGCAATTGGTCCCGTCATATCAGGTCTAAGCACAAGGGTTTGACCATTTTGATCAAGAAGCTTAAACAGCTGCGTATCTGTAATCGCCGATTGAACACCGACTGTATCGTAAAATTCAAGCGTTGGCGTTTCCATTAAACGATAACCCCAACCATTCATGACCTCTGTTAAAGAATGCCTAACTCTTTTCTTCGTCTCATACAATCCTGGTAATGAATCTCGCATACCATATGGTTTTTCAAACATGAACATGTTCCGCACCTCCAACACATTAAAACAAAAAATTCCGAATCCTTTAGTTCGCTAATATGATAATATGCTAACAAAATAAAGTGATTAAATCAATCATTTTTATTTTCCCCTTTTTTCCTTAATCATTTGTTCATATATTACATTAAAATGACACCTAATCCTTTTTGATCTCTTTGCTTTAGGAACATGCTATAATACTTAAAAATATTGAATAACACAGGAGATTACAGTGAAATTCATCCAGACATTAATCTTAACTTTGTTGTGCGCATGTCTTGTTTATTTCGGCTTTATTTACATTTCACAATTCGACCAAGTCAAGAAAACAACGTCACCGCAAGAAGCCAAAGAAAAAGAAAATGATACCGCACTAGCAGCAGAAGAAACACGTTCTACGAAAAAAACAGAAACGACACACTCTAGTTTAAAAGGAAATAAAAAAGCCATAGACGTCATCCTCTTTAATCAAATGGATGCACCAAAGCTTTATAACGGATGCGAAGTCACGAGCTTAGCCATGCTTCTTCATTACAGCGGCTATGAGCATATAACGAAAAACGCATTGGCAAACGAGATTAAGCGTGTCCCGCTCAATTATGAGAATGGCTTAAAAGGAGACCCTCATGACGGGTTTGTAGGCGATATGGAGAATGGGCCAGGTCTTGGTGTGTACCACGAACCCATTTATCAGCTTGCGAAAAAATATGTAGGTAATCAAGCCGTTGACTTAACCGGCAAGCCAGTTAAAAAGGCCATTTACCAATCACTTGAAAAAGGTTATCCTGTCTGGGTCATTACCACTTCGACCTTTGCCAAAACAGATAACATTGAAACATGGAATACACCAAATGGGAAAATAGATATCAGCTTTAATATGCATAGCGTCGTCATCACTGGCTATGACAAAGATCATGTCTACTTAAATAACCCTTACGGAGAGAAGAATCAAAAAGTCGATCGTGAACAGTTTGAGGATTCTTGGAAACAGATGGGCAGCCAGGCGATTATCATTAAAGCATAAAACCCCGCTAAATAGCGGGGTTTTTAATTTCTTATTCTGCTTCAGAAACCACAGTAAAACGTTCTCCAACATGAGCAGCTTGTTCTATCTCATCGACAAGTGCAACGGCGTAGTCAGCATAACTCACATAGCTGTCACCCTTTGAATTGACGATAAGATGGTCTTTGCCTTTCACATAAGCACCTGTCCGTTTGCCTGCTGGATTAAAGAAGGCTGCTGGACTTAAAAATGTCCATTTTAATCCTTCGGTCTTTTGAAGATCTATTAAATTTTCTCCTTGGTGTGAAGCAGTAGCAAGGTATTCCTTTGGAAACTCCGGTGTGTCCATCAGTCTAGTTGTTTTGGCCTCATCTACAAATAAACTTCCAGCACCTCCCACAACGATTAAACGCGTTTCTGGTGCCTCTTTCAAGAGATGAATGAGTTTTTTCCCTGCTTCTACATGAAGGTGCTCTTGTCCTGCTGGTGCACCAAATGCGTTTACGATCACATCAAAACCTTTGACGTCTCCTGCCTCTAAGTGAAAAACATCCTTTTCTAAAACAGCTGCTGATGAATTGGTCACTTTTTGTGCATCTCGAACGATTGCCGTTACTTCGTGCCCTCTCGATTGAGCTTCTTTTAAAATGTGTTGTCCTGCTTTACCTGTTGCGCCAATGATTCCAATGTTCATGTAAATTCCTCCTACAATATATTGTTATTTTGATCACTTAGGATGTAACCACGATAGTTACAACAGAGGTAAAAAAAATTGAATAGATCATCCAATTTTTTTGATTAAAACCTGCGTTAGTTCACTTAATTTGATCTCAGCAAGCACTTGCTCCATCGCACTTTGAGCACGGCACAAAATTAATTCTAATACAGCTTGAATATTTGCACCGATCGGACAGTCAGGGTTAGGGCTTTCATGAATTTGAAACAACTCTCCCTCATCCACAACTTCAACCGCTTTATACACATCGAGCAGTGTCATGTCATCTTCACTGCGATTCAATTGAGAACCGCCTTTGCCAAGACTCGTTGAGATTAGGCCTGCTTTTTTGAGCTTACTCATGATACGGCGAATCACCACTGGATTTGTATTGACACTTCCTGCGATATCCTCCGATGTCTGTAAAGAACCTTTTTCAAGTGATAGCAAGGCCAGAATATGGACAGCGACAGTAAATCTGCTGCTGATTTTCATGTTTTCTCACCTCTGTTGTAATCATTATAGTTACACCAAGTTGGAATGTCAACAAAAAAGTCTGCCGAGCTACTCAGCAGACGAAGATTGACGTGCTTCCATTTCCTCTTTCGTATAAATCATCCGCATTGGATTTCCTCCGACAAAGGAGCCTGCCGGAACATCTTTGTTCACAAGAGTTCCTGCCGATACAATCGCACCATCACCAATTGTCACTCCAGGTAGAATCGTTGAATTTGCTCCAATTAACACTTCATCACCAATATAGACTTCCCCAAGCCTATACTCTTTAATCAAATACTCATGGGACAAAATGGTCGTGTTATAGCCAATCACACTATTTCGACCGACAGTGATTTTCTCAGGAAACATGAGATCGACCATCACCATTAAAGCAAACGCCGTATCCTCCCCGACTTTCATTCGAAGGAAGGTGCGATAAATCCAATTTTTCATTCCCATAAAAGGCGTATACCTTGCCATTTGAATAAAGATAAAGTTTTTCACAACCTTGAGAAAGGGGACCGTTCGATAGACTTGTCTAAGCGAATTGACCCCTTTGACAGGATAACGATCTGTTTTTCTCAACTTAATCAGCTCCAACAATCGCCAAGAGATCACTCATTTTCTGCAGCATATAATCTGGGCGATGCTTTAACAGGGCTTCTTCTCCCTTAATAGACCAAGCAACACCTGCTGTTTTCGTCCCTGCCGCTTGACCAGATAAAATGTCGTGATAGTTATCGCCAACCATGATCGCCTCATGCGGATCACTGCCGAGTTTGGATAATGCCAGCTGGACTGGTTCTGGATGCGGCTTTTCATTTTGTACATCATCAAGTGTGACAATGACCTCAAAAAATGGCTCCAATCCAGTCAGCTTTAATCCCATTAAGACCGTATCACGTATTTTTGTTGTCACAATACCAAGCTTAAACCCTCGATCCTGGAGGATTTCCAACGTGTCTAACACCGTCTCGTACTCCGTCACAAGCAGGTCATGCTGTTCATGATTAAACGTTCGATACATCTGGATCATGTCATCTGTCAGATTCGGATCCATTGCAGAGAATGTATCAAATAATGATGGACCAATGAAATGAAGGATATCCTCACGGCTGTATTGACCAGGGTAATAATGATCAAGCGTATGCTGAAATGAAGCAATAATTAATTCATTTGTATTGATTAATGTGCCATCTAAATCAAATAACACTGTGTTAATAGTTGATGGGTTCATATAGCTTCCTTTCTAACAGCTGCATGTTCCCGCCTCCGCCAAATATAGCTGATGGCAGCTGTCAATAAAATAGCAGAAATAAGGCGAATAAGAAGAAGCGGCCAGACTGGAATACCTAAAGGAATGAAAATGAGTGTATCTTCGACCACCGCATGACAGGCCACAAGGAAAATGAAAGCAAGCGTTAAATCCTTTTTGCTGACACCGTCCTCTTCCACTGCCTTCATCATGACGCCTGCCCCGTAGGCAAGACCAATGGTTAAACCAGCCACCATCGTCATAGACGTATTTTCTTTCATTCCAAGCATTCTCGTAAAAGGAGACAGCCACTTAGACAGCGTATGGAGCCACCCTAAGTCTCTCATGAATTGAATGATGACCATGAGAGGAATGACAATACAAGCCAGCTGCAGCACACCAAGAACAGCTTTCTGTAAAGCAAGAAGTACGATCATATACCAGCTAGAAGGCACATCAGCCGACTGAGCAGCTGTCAGCAAACCATATTGCGCCGGCTCCTCGCCCCCCTGCCAAACGAGGTGAATGACAATTGCTGACACGACGGCAAGACTGATTCTGACTAGCAAAATGACAGACACCCGCAGCCCAACCTTCGCCGCCACTGTTGATTCGATGATCAAGTTGTGACAAAAAGAGAGCATGACCGCTAAAATGAACACTTCCTTCACAGGCAGCTCTAATGTCAAGATGGCTGCAATACCCGCATACAAGTTCAGCATATTTCCTAAAACAAGCGGAATGGCCGCTTCCCCTGAAAGACCAAACAGGCCCATAAATGGACGGATGAATTGTATAATCCAATCCATCACAGGTGTATGCTGCAAGATACTAACGATAATGGTAACCGGAAAAATGACTTTTCCAAGTGTCCAAGTTGTCGATAACCCTGCTTTCAAGCCGTTTTTCCATGTCTCCCCCATCTCTTATCCCCCTTGCTCTTAATTTGATGAGTTGTTCTCTTTATACGGTATAGATGCATATCCCTTGATTCTTCTAAACACAATCAGCAAAACAGCCACTGCAAATATGGCAATTGAAATCATCTGTGCAATTCGAAGATGCTCAGTCAGCATTAAGCTGTCTGTTCTCATTCCTTCAATGAAGAAACGACCGATTGAATACCAGATTAAATAAGACAAGAACATTTCGCCTCGACGCAATGATGTTCTACGTAATAAGATTAATATCAAAACGCCTGCGATATTCCATAATGATTCATATAAGAACGTAGGGTGATAGTAGGTCCCGTCAATGTACATCTGATTAATAATAAACTCAGGCAGGTGCAAATTTTCTAAAAAGGCTCTTGAAACAGCCTCACCATGCGCTTCCTGATTAATAAAATTCCCCCAGCGCCCGATGGCTTGCCCTAGTAAAATACTAGGCGCTGCGACATCGGCGATTTTCCAAAAGGACACCTTTCTCACTTTAGTAAAGACAATCGCTGTCAGCACCGCTCCTATCAGTCCGCCATGTATGGCAATTCCGCCATTCCAAATCTTGATGATTTCATTTGGGTGCTGCTGATAATAATCCCATTCAAAGGATACATAATAAATTCGTGCACAAATAATGGCGATAGGAATGGCAAATAAGATGAGATCAATAAACATATCTTTATTGATGCCTCTTTTTTCACACTCCCTTAATGCGAGCCAGAGTCCAAGCAGGGCTCCGACCCCAATAATCACACCATACCAATGAACCGCAATAGGTCCGAGCTGAAAAGCAATCGGATCAATTGGTTGAATTGCTTCATTCATATAGACAGCTCCTATTCATCCTGGCCATTGTCTTCAATGACATCGGCAAGTTTACTTGTAAATTGTTCCGCTGCATTATGTCCCATTCGTTTCAATCTGAAGTTCATTGCAGCTACCTCGATGATGACCGCTAAATTTCGTCCCGGACGTACAGGGATGGTCAGCTTTGGTACATCTGTATCGATGATTCGCATTTTTTCTTCCTCAAGTCCTAAACGGTCATACTGTTTGCCTTGTTCCCAAAGCTCAAGGTTCATAACAATCGTAATTCTCTTATAGCTTCTGACAGCGCCCGCTCCAAATAAGGTCATTACATTAATAATGCCTAATCCACGGATTTCTAGAAGGTGCTCAATCAGCTCTGGTGCGCTTCCAACTAACGTATCCTGATCCTCTTGCCTAATTTCCACGCAATCGTCTGCAACCAGCCTGTGTCCTCTCTTCACTAATTCTAAAGCCGTTTCACTTTTACCTACGCCACTTTTTCCAATTAACAGCACACCTACACCATATACATCTACGAGTACGCCATGAATCGCAGTCGTTGGTGCAAGCTTGCTTTCTAAGAAGTTCGTTAATCGACTCGAAAGTCTTGTCGTTTTTAAGCTTGAGCGTAAAACCGGCACTCCATTTTCGTTTGAAGCTTCGATCAATTCCTTTGGTACTTCACGATCTCGTGACAAAATGATGGCAGGGGTAATATCTGTACAAAGAGACATCATTCTCTGCTTTCGTTCGCGTTCTGGGAGCTGTTCAAAAAAAGAAAGCTCTGTCTTCCCTAAAAGTTGAACTCTTTCTTTTGGGTAATATGTAAAATATCCAGCCATTTCAATACCTGGTCTGGAAAGATCACTGATTGTAATGGGACGATTAATCCCTTCTTCCCCACTTACCAGTTCAAGATGAAATTGTTCCATTATGTCCTTCGTACGAACTTTCGGCACGCTTCTTCCTCCTTTTATCGCAGGCGTTTCAGAAATACAGCTCTATTTTATCACTTTCAATGATGAACCCAAAATAGTATTTTATCCTGATCCTGTTTCATCACATTTACTGGTATAGACAACTATACTTAAAAAAGGTAAACTGAATCTAACGACGAGAATAAGGGGGCACAATCATGAGCAGTTCTTTATTGCTCTCCAATATTCATATTGTGACAAAGACAGAAATCATTGAAAACGGTTTTGTCGGTTTACGCGATGGCAAGATCGACTATATTTCAACATCACCGCCGACAGGAAATTATGAAAAAGTATATATTTCCCGGGAAAACTTTTATTTACTCCCCGGAATGATTGATATTCACATCCATGGGGGATATGGTGCAGATATGATGGATGCGACACCAGAAGCCATGAATACACTTGCTGATCACTTACCCGCAGAAGGAACGACAAGCTTTTTAGCAACAACCATTACACAAAATCACCAAGAGATTGAGCAAGCACTTAAAAATGTCGCACAGTGGAGACCCTATAATAAAAAGCAGGCTGGAAGTCAGGCACAATGTTTAGGCATTCATCTAGAAGGTCCTTTTATTTCTAAAGATAAAGCTGGAGCGCAGCCTGCTCAATGGATTACACAGGCTAACCTTCCTCTTTTTGAGAAATGGCTGAGTGCAGCAGATCAGCTGATTCGAATTGTCACTTTTGCACCTGAGGAAGATACTGATTTTGCATTCCTTTCCCTGCTAAAAGAAAAAAATATCATTCCTTCTATTGGACATACAAATGCCAATCATGACATGATTGAACTAGTAGCAAAGCACGGCGCGCGTCATGTCACGCATCTTTATAATGCGATGAGTTCATTTCAGCATCGTGAGCCAAATGTTGCAGGTGCTGCGCTTACAAACGAAAAGCTTTTGACTGAGCTGATTACAGATGGCATTCATTCACATCCTCTTTCCGTAAAGCTTGCGTATTTGGCAAAGGGGAGTGAACGTTTGATCATGATTACAGACTCAATGCGTGCAAAAGGACTTGGAGAGGGAACCTACGAATTTGGCGGACAGACTGTGACAGTCAGCGGTGAAAAAGCATTGCTGGCAGATGGAACACTTGCAGGATCGATTTTACAAATGAAAGATGGGGTCAAACGTATGAGACAGATCACACAATGTGGATGGACAGAAATTGCTCAAATGACCTCAACAAATGCAGCCACTCAGCTCGGGATCGATCATCAGCTCGGTTCGATCGAAGTTGGAAAACTAGCAGACTTGGTCATTTGGGATGAATCTGGCGAACTCATGATGACGATCTGCCATGGACAAATCGTTTATGAAAAAAAGGAGGCCACACACTGATGAACATCATCGAATTTGCAGATAAAGATCAATTAGGAAAAGCAGCAGCTGCTTTCATTGCACGTACCATTAAATCAAAAACAGATGCGGTTCTCGGTCTGGCAACTGGCGGTACACCAATTGAGACTTATAAAGAGTTAATTCATTTGCATCAAACAGAACAATTATCTTTCAAACAAGCAAGAACAGTGAATCTGGATGAGTACGTGGGAATTGATCCAAATCATGAAAATAGTTATATGACTTACATGAAGCGTCATTTATTCGACCATATTGATCTCCCATCAGATCAATATTTCCTCCCCAATGGTGCTGCTTCTCACTTGGAGGAAGAGTGCTTAAGGTATGATCAGCTCATTGAAGATTTAGGGGGTATTGATCTTCAGCTACTTGGTATCGGACAAAATGGACATATCGGGTTTAATGAACCTGGTACTCCCTTTGATTCAAAGACGCATGTCGTCCAATTAGATGAACACACTCGTCAAGCCAATGCAAGATACTTTTCTTCTATTGATGAGGTGCCTACACATGCCATTACAATGGGAATTGCAAGCATTCTTTCAAGTAAAAAAATTCTCCTTCTCGCATCAGGAAAATCAAAAGCGGACGTGATACAATATTTAGAACGAACAGAGATTCACCCAGACTTCCCTGCATCTGCTCTGAAACTTCATGAAGATGTGACGATTTTTATTGATCGAGAAGCTGGTTCACTACGCTAAATACGAGAGGATTTTCACATGTTTATTGATAAGCAGTCACCTATCCCCATGTACCATCAGATTATGGAGAACTTGAAAAAGCAGATTGAGGATGGAACGTTAGCACCTGATACACTCATTCCTTCTGAAAGAGAATATGCCGAACGCTTTGGTATTAGCCGAATGACTGTCAGACAAGCCTTATCGAACCTTGTGAACGAAGGATATTTATACCGGCAAAAAGGAAAAGGAACATTTGTTAGCCGAAAGAAATTTGAACAACCGCTTCAGGGCTTAACAAGCTTTACAGAAGATATGCGTCAACGTGGGCTCAAAGCTTCAAGTCAGTTGATTGATTTCAAAAAAGTCGCATGCCCAGAGCACTTGCTGCAACCATTACAGCTGTCGAACAGTGAAGATGTCTATGAATTAAAACGAATCCGCCTTGCAAACAATGAACCAATGGCTATTGAAACGAGTTATATACCTGAAAAATTTGCTGGCGAGCTCACAAAGGACCATTTAGCTGGATCTTTATATGAATATATAGAAGCGAACACAGGTCTAACCATTGCCCATGCCAAGCAGGAGCTTGAAGCCAATGTTGCTTCAAAGGAAGAAGCTAACGTGCTGTCTATTTCATTAGGGGACCCTGTTCTCTCCATTGCAAGAACAACTTATTTTCAAAATGACCTTCCATTCGAGTATGTCATGTCCGTTTATAGAGGGGATCGATACAAGCTCACTCACACAATGGAAAGATAAAACTGTGCTCCTGAAAGCACAGTTTTTTATTTCCTAAGAAATGTTGATTGATCATCATTTTTTGTATGAATTTTCCATATAGGAGAAATCGCTTTCCCTTCGAAACGGTCTTTTGCGACAGTGTACCAATAATATTCTTGATTTGGCTTTAACCCTTTCCATTCAAAGGTTGCTTTTTTACCACTTTTCACACCTTTGACTTCTCCAAGAAGAACGTTTGTGTAGACATTCAATTCAAAATAATTGGTTTTAACGGATTTCATTTTTGGTGTTAAATCGACATCAATTGAAAATTCATCTTGATCTCCATACGTTTTTGGATCATAAAAATGTTCTTGATTCAAGTAGGGTGAGTATGTGGTGAAATGAAGCTTATTTTTTTCTTGATCCGCAGTGATCAGCCGCATAAAACCTTGACCGCCTTCAGGACCTGACTGGTAATCTGCAAGGATTTGATATACTTTTCTGTCCACTTTTCCATCATGATCATCGTCAATCTCATCTACTTTTCGACTGGCTCCGTGGTAGTGGCCACTAAATACTGCGACAATATTCGGGTGACGCTTTACCACTTGATGGAAGATCAAATCTCCAATTGGGCTTCGATTGCCGCTCACTAACAAATACTCATGGAAATTTAAAATGACAATGCGATCTGGATGTTCAGAAATAACTCGATTTAACCAGTCAATCTCATTTTGCTTGATCCCCCAGCCCATATACACCATCATATAATCATTGCCACCAGCAGAGATAAGATCATAATGACCTCGATTGTTTTGATAGGATTCACCGTAATACGGCTTGTCTTCAAAGCGTTTCGCTCCAAAATATCTCCCATATTCCCTATAATGGCCGTCTTTGTGCCTGACATCATGATTACCAGCTAATACACCGTAAGGAATCTGATGCTGATCTAACACACGCATAAATGTATCGGCACGATTCCACTGCTTGTCCTTTGAATCATCCACAATATCACCTGTATGGAACACATATTGAATATTTAATGGGTCCCTTTGATCTCTGATCCACTCGACCATTTTTTTGAAGATGTGAGGATAACTTCTGGCATAATATTGAGTATCAGACATCCACACCATCTTATAAGGCTTTAACGTCTGACTGATCTCATCTTGTACAAGCAAATCAAACGTTTGATTTTTCATATACTGTCTGACTGACAGCAGCCCTTTCAGGTAAAATTCCTTTTCATCCTTGGCAAAGTGATGAGTGATTTTATCCCACTTTTCTTGCTGATGATTCCAAGCATACATCGTTACCTTTCTCCCTGATAATGAGCTTCCTTTCCATACAGCCTCGACAACATCCTTTTCACGTACATCGTGATGAACCTTGATTTGAAAGCGATGATAAGGAAAATGCTGTAGATCTTTCGTTTCCACTGATTTACCATCAGCAAATGCAATGCGATTTCTTTCTCGATCAGAAAAAATCATTTCCCTTGTTTCATTTAAATGTTTTGGCGGCTCTGTTTCCGCTGCATATTTGAAAATCTTCATGGACGGATGCAGCGATGTATATTGATAGGCACGGTAAAAGGAGTAATCTAACTGATCATTAGTAGGATCATTGGTTAGCACTGTTTGCTTAGATGATTCCTTTTTTGTCCTATCTGACACTCTCTCTGGCGTTTCAGGGTGTTCATGTACCGTCTTAAAAACCTTTTTCAAAGTTGATTTGTTTCCAGCGGCATCTTTTGCTTTTATCTTCAATGTGTGCTCCCCAGGTTCTAATTCGCTAGAGGACGTCTGATAAGGTAAAGAGATCGGTTTTCCATCTAAATATGCCTTCATCTCCGCTATGTCACTCCAACGATCCGTCACCTTTGCCTTTAACGTAAAGACGCCTTTATATTGGTCATTTTCCTGTATATTACTCTTGATTTTCGGACCCGTGTTATCGACTTTCACACGTACAGATTGAGATTCGTCTGCGGTTTTAGCCTGAACAACATGTACTCCTTCTTTCAGCCTTCTTGTATCCCACTGAATATAGCTTGAAGCATATGCTTGCTTCGGGATTTGAAACTGAAATGCTCTTACTTTCTTAGCGCTTCCACCGTCGCCCATTTTCCATTCCTCATGCCGGCTCGCATTTAGAGGCAGAATTTGAGTTCCATTCGATAAAATCATCTGGACATTTTTCAATTCAAAATCATCGTGATTTTCTCCAGGAAATCGGTCAAACGGCGATGACTTCGTCCCAGCATGGAATGATATCGTTTGTGGACCTGCCTTTTCTAAGTGTTTTTCTGGTATTGGTATCGTATAGGTGCGATACACTTTTGTCGAATCATCAAAAATGGAAAGTAAGTGCTTACCTATAGACACACCATTCTTAAAATATAAATTTGTCCCTTTGACATCAAATGCAAGATATGGATCTGCTTCAAGTGCAGGGAATACTTGTCGAATCGGTTTTCCATCTATCATTAATTGTATGCTTTTTTTCTGATCTGCTGTTGCTTTTAAGTGAAATACGCCTGAAACCGTATCTCCTTCTTCTACATTCAATCGAAGGCCGTGAGCCTTGCTTACTTGTTCCACATCAATTGTTTTTTTCATTGTCATTGCTTGATTTTCGCCGTCAGACGCTTCAATCTGATATTCCAATCGATCTTTACCGATGAGCTCAGGTGAATAAATAATATAGTGAAACAGCCGATCATTATGATCCTTTTGAAGCAGCACCTCTTTAAAATCTTCATGACGATTGGTTCGATATCGCAATTTGACCGTTTTGACGGACTGATCATCCTGCACATCTGCTCTCATTTCAATGCCTTCAGTTGGTTTTATCGGTTGATTGTCTGTCATATCTTCGATCACAGGTTTATGAACATCTTGTGATATTTCTTTTTTTTCAGTTGGAATTTGTGCTTTTAACACTTTTCCGGGTGTCGGCTCTTCCTCCACTTTCGAGATCAGCTTCATTTGTGTCGTACCATCCATTGGGTACTTGAACAGTAACGATCTGTGCTCGCTAAACAATGAAGGCTTTAAACGATAGGATGCCGACGATACCTCTTCTCCTATATTTGTTGTGATAGAAACAAGGCGGGATTTAGAATTGGACAATCCTTTACTCTCAATGACCGATAGATGCTCGCCCTCTTTTAAATGACTTTTGTACATCGCATTAAAGTCCGCTACCGTTAAATGCTCCTGCCCTTTTTTTCTAAGCCAAAATACATACGGTTTTCCAGGAGAAATGGTGATCGGACTTGTGTGGAATGAATATATATCATCCATCTCCACGCCTTGCGCTGGATTGCGATAGCGAAGCTGGTAATGTCGAAGTGAAATAGGTGCATGTGTTGTGTTATACACCTCGATGAATTCAAAAGCATCCTTGCCTTTGCGGTTTTTTGAATTCACGACGATTTCTGTCATCAATAGCTCAGGAATTTGTGAGAGGTCCTCTTCAAATCCGTTTAAGTGAACTGCTTGTTCGGTTGTTTTGATGACAGACTTCTGCGTCAAGAATTCTGTATAGTAATGAACTGTTGGATTCCACAATTGATCTGTCGGGATTTTCGCTGTGAATTCTGGTTTCACCCCCGGCAATCGTTCCATTGGGATCAATCGATATCCTAGTTCATCACTCTGTTTATAGTACAAGTTTGCAGACAAAATTTGCTCTGACTGACTAATAGATGCCCGAAATTGAAGATCACGTTTTTTTCCTTGAACCGGACGTACATCTACTTGAAATTGATCAAAGATAAAAGGTGAAAAGGGCTTATTTCGTATGTTCACTTGTGTTTGTGTCAAAGATCCTGCTGAAGCAGGCTGACTGAAACAAAAAAGAATGCTCAAAAAAAGCAAAAGAATGATTTGTCTGCTCACATTCACCATCGTGCACCGCCTCCCTTCGGATATTGTGTCTCCTGAAGACGGTTTTTATGACAGATGGAACGGGGAAACGATATAAATTCACACAAAAAAACCGTTAGCTTTTTTTCGCTAACGGTTCCACGATTCCTTTCTGTATGAGCAGATGGAAAATGGATAAAATGACAGCCATCCAAATGGCCGTTCCAAACCCATCAATGTTAAAACTATCTCCCATAAAGCTTGAGGTCATCATCAGTGTGATGGCATTAATGACAAAGAGGAACAATCCTAGTGAAAGTACTGTCACTGGCAGCGTTAAAATGATCAAAAACGGCTTTACTAAAATATTGAGCAAGGACAAAATAATACTTGCTACAATCGCTGCGCCAAAGCCTTCAATATACACACTACCAAGGCCTGGCAGAATGCCTGAATCAAAATATCCAGCAATGACGATTAAAAGTAATGCATTGACGAAAATACTAACGATCCATCTAAGCATTTAGTTAGTGCCTTCTTCCGGAACAACAAAATACCAGATGAAGTAGATCAAGAAGATCGGCATAAATGCTGTCATAAATCCGATGATCACCGTTAAAATACGAAGCAGGGATGCATCGACACTTAAGTATTCAGCAAGTCCACCGACAACACCCGCTATTTTTTTATCTGTCGCTGAACGATAAAGCTTCTTCATGTAGAATCACTCCTTGTCTGATTGGTGCTTTACTTGGATTGAGCCTGTTTTTGTTTCTGCAAAAATGGATATATTGTGCTCCGCCTGTTGATTGGCTTTGATCATTTTCTCTTTTTGCAGCGTTTCATTTTTCTCTTTAATCATATTTGCATCAAGCAGCTCATGAGAGATCGATCCGAGATTGCTTTTCAGCTCCGCAGTCACTGCACAAGCACGCGGAATCTGAACGTCCACACTGCCTGTTGTCGTTTTTGCATAGATCGAACGGCATTTCTCATCTGACAGCTGAACAGCAATGTTCCCATTGAAGCTCTGTGCATCAATTGATTCACTTTTCCCGCGCAGGTCAATGAGCCCATTAATGGTTTCTACTTCAATCATACCACACTCGTGATCAGCCAGTTTGATTTGTCCATTTGCTGTTTCAATTCCGACTTTTTCTGCTTGTAAAGAGGCAAAAGAGACGACGCCATTTGTTGTTTTTGCAGCCAGTTCTTTTGTCTTTAGCTTTTCCCCGCGAATCGGTCCATTAAACAGTTTGACTTTGATCTTATCGTATTGGATACGTGGTACATACAGGGTGACATTGACCTTCATGGTCTTCTTTTCAGTTCGGATAAAAAATTTGTCCCCTTCAAGTCCGCAATCCAGATGTTGAAGAAATTGCTGTCTTGCCTGCTCTCCATCCTCTGCACGGTAAATTTTCGCATGACACTCTGCCCGAACATCCCCATCATCCCAAGGCATCAAATTGAGACTGCCGTTTGCCAATTGAATATCTAAATGAGACAGTGCCGCGTCTTTGAATTGAAAAATGTGTTCAACGTCGACGGACTGTCCAAAGTTCAAATCAAGATCTACATCTTTGACCTTTTTCACCGCCGAATCTAACCATCCAAACAGCTTTGCACCGAGGTTTTCAGTACCAGTTCCTTTATTCTCTGTGCCAGCTTTTTCTTCATGAAAGGTGTGATCAGCCGTTGATTTTTCTAGTGAAATGGACTGATTTTCTTCTAATTTTTCAAGTAGCGTAATTGCTTCTTTTGCAGATAATGTCCCGTCTTCTACTAATTTTAAAATGCGTTCTTTTTCATTCATACAAAGCCCTCCTACGATTTGATGGATTGAAGCACTTTAATACCTTGAATGATATTCCAAATGACAGAGATCAAAAAGCCAATGGCAACTAAAAAGGACAAGATAAGTACGGTGAACACTGGAACGAGTGAGTCGCTTGCCTGTGTCGTCAATAAAAAGGGGATAGCTCCAAAAACCAGCAGCACACACGCTGCGACTGGCAAAACATGTGACCACAATGCACGCAGCGAATGCCGTTTCGTTTCCTTTTGATCCACTACAAAATATGCCACGATCGGCACAATAAACGGCATGAAAAATACACTAAAATAACAAATAGATGCAATGATCGACTGATCTCTGTTCATATATATTCGCTCCTTCATGATGAAAATTCCTTTCTAACTCATACGTTTATGGCGTATAAAAAGTTTCAAACTCATTCGATTTACATATGACCTTAGACACAAATTATTTCTTTTTGCACCTAAGTGTAGATTCTTCATGGATTACCCTTTAAAATATGTTGAAAAGATGGTGATTATCATTATAGGGGGTAATTATTTTGACAGATCATCATAATGCTAACCACACGGCGCAAACGCTTTTAGACCTTATACAGAAACAGAAAAGCATGAACAGCGATATGATCAAGGAGCTAGAGGCCATTCATCCGTCTCATCCGAAGTATGGTGATATCCGTTATTTAAAAGTACTGCTCGATAGTAGCAGCACTCATATTTTAAAGGATTTAACGCACCTCAGTAACTTAATGCCAAAGGAAGATGTGCAATAAAAGGAAAACCCCTCTTTCGGAGGGGTTTCAAATTGTTGACAAAGGGCTAAAATGAACTTGATTTTAGCCCTTTGTCTTCTTTTCAACGTGATAGAAAACCTTTGCAGTCTAGGAAGGACGAGTACTGGCGCGGAGCGAATTTCACATTCGTGAGCACCGGCACGCAGGACTGACAAAGAATGCGAGGGTTTGTCTACACGCTGAAACCCCTCTTTCGGAGGGGTTTTTCTTTATGAGGATGTCACACTTTCTGTTTCTTTGACTAACTGTTTCATTCGCTCACGATCACGCTCTAAAATCGGTTTTAAGTATCGACCGGTGTAAGAAGCTTCTTCTTTAGCAATTTGTTCAGGTGTTCCTGAAGCAATAATCGTTCCTCCACCAGCACCGCCTTCTGGTCCTAGATCAACAAGGTAATCGGCAGCCTTAATAATATCAAGGTTGTGCTCAATGACCAATACCGTATCTCCGTTTTCGACCAAGCGTTGGAGCACTTTTAACAACCTAGCAATATCATCCACATGAAGACCGGTTGTCGGTTCGTCTAAAATATACAAGGATCTTCCGTTTGAACGGCGGTGAAGCTCAGATGCCAATTTCACACGCTGCGCCTCTCCACCAGACAATGTCGTGGCAGGCTGCCCAAGTGTAATGTATCCTAATCCAACATCAAAGATCGTTTGCAGCTTCCGCTTAATTTTCGGGATATTCTCGAAAAATTGAAGTGCGTCCTCTACCGTCATTTCAAGCACATCGGAAATATTTTTCCCTTTATACGTGACCTCTAACGTCTCGCGGTTATAACGTTTCCCGTGACACACTTCACAAGGCACATATACATCAGGTAAAAAGTGCATTTCAATTTTAATAATGCCATCTCCACGACACGCTTCGCAGCGTCCACCTTTCACGTTAAAGCTGAATCGCCCTTTTTTATAGCCTCGTACCTTCGCTTCATTGGTTTGCGCAAAGACATCCCGCACGTCATCAAATACACCTGTATACGTAGCAGGATTGGATCTTGGTGTACGGCCAATTGGAGATTGATCAATATCAATGACTTTGTCTAAGTGATCCATTCCTTTGATTTCTTTGTGCTGTCCTGGCTTCGCTTTTGCTCTGTGCAGTTTTTGGGCAAGGGATTTCAATAAAATTTCATTCACAAGTGTACTTTTCCCTGATCCTGACACACCTGTCACAGCGGTAAAGACACCTAAAGGAAACTTCGCATTCACGTTTTTAAGATTGTTTTCTTTTGCCCCTTTAATTTCAATGAATCGGCCGTCAGGCTTTCGTCTCTCAATCGGAAGCGGGATGAATTTCTCACCAGATAAATATTGTCCAGTCAACGATTTTGGGTCTTTCATGACTTCTTCTGGTGTTCCAGCTGAAATCACTTCTCCTCCATGAACCCCTGCACCTGGTCCAATATCAATGAGATAATCAGCGGCAAGCATCGTATCTTCATCATGTTCTACGACAATCAGTGTATTTCCGATATCACGCATGTTTTTCAATGTTCCAATCAATCGGTCATTATCCCGTTGATGCAGACCAATCGATGGTTCATCTAAAATATAAAGAACGCCTGTCAGTCTTGATCCGATTTGTGTCGCCAAACGAATCCGCTGCGCCTCCCCGCCTGATAATGTGCCAGCAGACCGGCTTAATGTCAGATAATCTAATCCGACATTATTTAAGAAGGATAAGCGCTCTTTGATTTCACGTAAAATGAGCTGGGCAATCTGCAAATCTTTCTCAGACAACTCAATTTTCTCATAGAAATCAAGGGCATCAGATACAGACAAATCGGTCATTTCTCCGATATGTTTGCCATTGATGAGAACCGCAAGCGTTTCTTTTTTCAGGCGATATCCTTTACAGGTCGGACATGGCTGATTGGCCATATATTTTTCCATTTGCTCCCGAATATAATCGGAGCTCGTTTCCTTGTAGCGCCGTTCAATGTTACGAAGCACACCTTCAAACTCGATTTCATTTTCACGGACCTGGCCAAAATCATTTTCATATTTAAAATAAATCAGCTCAGAGCCGCTACCATATAAAATTTTATCAAATAAATGCGCCGGAATATCTTTTACTGGAATATCCATGTCAATTCCATAGTGTGTACATACCGCCTCAAGAAGCTGCGGGTAATATTGTGAGCTTTGAGGCTCCCATGGGGCAATGGCATGCTGACGTAAAGTCAAATCCTTATTCGGAATCACAAGCTCTGGATCTACTTCTAGTTTAGAACCAAGCCCATCACAGCTTGGGCAGGCACCGAAAGGGCTATTAAACGAGAACATTCTTGGCTCAAGTTCCCCAATAGAGAATCCGCAGTGCGGACAAGCATGATGCTCACTAAACAACAGCTCCTCTTGTCCAATCACATCAATCATCACGCGGCCTTCCCCAAGTCGAAGTGCCGTTTCAAGAGAATCAGACAACCGTGCAGCCACGCCTTCTTTCACGACAATTCGATCAATCACCACTTCAATGGAATGCTTTTTATTCTTTTCAAGCTCGATCTCTTCTGACAGGTCCTCCATTTCGCCATCAACTCTAACTCGAACGTAGCCCTGCTTTCGAATTTGATCAAGTACTTTCACGTGTGTTCCCTTACGTCCAGATACGATCGGAGCAAGCACTTGTAGTTTCGTTCGTTCTGGATACTCTAAAATACGGTCTGTCATTTGCTCAATCGTCTGTGATGTAATTTCGATCCCATGAATAGGACAAATCGGTTTTCCGACTCGAGCATATAATAGACGCAAGTAATCATAAATTTCTGTAACAGTCCCAACGGTTGATCGAGGGTTCCTGCTTGTCGTTTTCTGGTCAATACTAATCGCTGGAGAAAGCCCTTCAATCGCATCTACATCTGGTTTGTCCATTTGACCGAGAAATTGACGTGCATAGGCTGACAGTGATTCAACATACCTGCGCTGACCTTCTGCATAAATGGTATCGAAGGCAAGCGACGATTTTCCCGAACCAGATAAACCCGTAATGACCACTAGCTGATCGCGCGGGATATTGACATCAATATTTTTAAGGTTGTGGGCTCTTGCCCCTTTCACCTCTATTCGTTCCATAGCCATCTGGCATTCATCCTTCCGCTTTTAGCTCTAGCAATAGATCTCTTAATTCTGCTGCTTTTTCAAAATCAAGCGCTTTTGCTGCATCTTTCATTTCCATCTCGATGTTTTCGATCACTTTTTCTCGTTCTTTTTTGCTCATTTTTGACAACTTTGGTGCTGCTTTTGTTTCGTATTCTTCCGAATCCTCATGTACTTTTGTTGCCTTGATCACATCTCGAATCTTCTTATGGATCGTTTGCGGAGTGATACCAAATTTCTCATTATACGCTTCTTGCTGCTCACGTCTCCGCTTTGTTTCTTGTATGGCAATGTCCATTGATTTCGTCATATTGTCTGCATACATAATAACCCGGCCTTCTGCATTTCTTGCAGCACGGCCAATCGTCTGGATGAGGGATCTTTCTGAACGTAAAAAGCCTTCTTTATCCGCATCTAAAATCGCCACGAGCGACACCTCTGGAATATCCAAACCTTCTCGAAGAAGGTTGATCCCAACAAGCACATCATATTTTCCGAGACGTAAATCACGAATAATCTCAATCCGCTCTAGTGTCTTAATTTCTGAGTGCAGATAATTGACCTTGATTCCGATTTCTTTCAGATAATCTGTCAGATCCTCAGACATTTTCTTCGTTAAAGTCGTCACAAGCACACGCTCATTTTTCTCAACCCTTGCATGAATTTCCCCAATTAAGTCATCGATTTGTCCTTCAATCGGACGGACTTCAATGATTGGATCAAGCAAACCGGTTGGACGAATAATTTGTTCCACGACCTCTGGCGTTTTCTCAAGCTCGTATGGGCCAGGTGTTGCGGATACATGCACAATATGGTTAATGTGCTTTTCAAACTCAGCAAATGTGAGTGGTCTATTATCAAGTGCTGACGGCAGACGGAATCCATGATCAACAAGCACTTGTTTTCTTGCCTGGTCCCCATTGTACATGGCGCGAATTTGCGGGATGGTCACGTGTGACTCATCGACAACAATCATAAAATCATCCGGAAAATAATCAAGCAATGTGTAAGGTGTTGAACCAGGCGGACGTAAGGTGAGATGTCTTGAGTAGTTCTCAATCCCTGAACAAAAGCCCATCTCTCTCATCATCTCAAGGTCATACCTTGTCCGCTGCTCAAGACGCTGTGCTTCAAGCAGTTTTCCGTTTTCACGAAGCTTTTCCAACTGTTCCTCAAGCTCTTTTTCAATATTAATAATCGCTTTTTCCATCTTTTCTTCTCTTGTGACGAAGTGAGATGCTGGGAAAATAGCAACGTGGTCACGATCACCGAGAATTTCTCCAGTGAGAGCATCTACTTCACGAATACGTTCAATTTCATCACCGAAAAACTCCACTCTGATACAATGCTCATCTCGTGAAGCAGGAAAAATTTCAACGACGTCTCCTCGAACTCTGAAGGTTCCGCGCTGAAAATCTATATCATTACGAGAATACTGAATATCCACAAGCTTTCGCAGCAGCTGATTGCGTTCAATTTCCATTTCAGTTCGTAAAGACAGCACAAGCTCTCTGTATTCTTCAGGAGAACCTAAGCCATAAATACAAGACACACTGGCAATGATGATGACATCTCTTCGCTCAAATAATGAGGATGTGGCGGAGTGTCTTAGCTTATCGATCTCATCATTAATACTGGCATCCTTTTCAATAAATGTATCAGTTTGAGGCACATACGCCTCAGGCTGGTAATAATCATAATAACTCACAAAATATTCAACAGCATTATTCGGAAAGAATTCCTTAAACTCGCTGTATAATTGTCCGGCAAGTGTCTTGTTATGCGCAATGACAAGTGTTGGTTTGTTCACTTCTTTGATCAGGTTGGATACAGTAAAGGTCTTTCCCGTACCTGTAGCACCTAACAGCGTTTGATGCTGTTTCCCCTGATGGATACCCTCCACAAGCTTTTCAATGGCTTTTGGCTGATCCCCTTGGGGCTGATAGTTAGAAACTAATTCAAAGCGGTCACTCACATCAAAGCCTCCGTTTCGTTACGAAATCTATCTAATGAATATATTATCATAAAAGAACACAAAAATACGAACTAAAGTTCGTGTCTGACTTGATTTTTATTTCCAATACAACCATACCCTCTCTGCCGTGGCTCATAACCCTCTAAAGAAACCCTCCTTTCAGTATGGAACATTTTGGAGCGAGATATTCGATCAGCAGAAAAACCACAAAAAAGAAGCTGCACTCACTAGAATCGTAAGCACAGCTCCTGCAATCAAAAACATTTTCTTTTCATCAAGAGGGATCACATCAATGATGTTTTTCAGCCTTCTCTCTTTTTTCGACTTCTTTCTTGGCCATAAACAATGCCCCGGCCACTAAAGAAATAATATCTAATCCTACGATAAAGTAGGTTTCTGTATAGCCTTTCATATACGAAGCAAATAAAAGCGCTGCTGTTAATGCAATGCCAACGTAATGATTATAAGTAACCTTTGAAAATAAAATAACGAGCAAGAAAGGAAAAACAAGTGCAAATATGGCTTTTGTAATCACAAAAACCCTCCCTCTACATGGTCTACTCCCTTGATTATAGTAAAGATTGGCATAATGAACAATTCACAGTTTTCAATTTCAGCTTTTTTCTTCTCGGTTGAAGACATTTGATATAGCTGAGGAGGAAAATTAGTGAAAACGTCCCCTTTCTAAAGATAGGTCTTTACGTCTTTGACAGTTACATCCAATAAATTCTATGATGAAAATGATAGTGCGCACTATCATTTTAAAAAATAAAAAGAGACAAATGAAACCATTGGCTATTTGGATAAGGGGGCATTCCCATGTATTCAGTATTATTTCATGCGGCTGAAGAATCCGCATCACTCGCAGGGGCAAAAGGCGTGAATTTAATTAAATTAAACAATCACGGACTGCCAGTTCCAGATGGATTTATTATTAAAACGAACAGCTTTGCAAGCTTTCTTTCATATCACAATTTCCATCCAACTGATCAAAACCTTGCCCGAAAAATCACAGAAGCTTCGTTTCCTTCACAAATGGAGACAGAATTACTTTCATCCTTTCAATCATTGTTGAAAACATATCCATCCGTTGCAGTGCGATCCTCTTCTGTTGCGGAAGATCTCGAAGGCGCCTCCTTTGCAGGTCAATACGAGACCTATTTAAATATCAAAACAAATGAAGAATTCTTGCAAGCCGTCAAAGAATGTTGGTCGTCTTACTTCGCAGCAAGAGTCACAGAATATAAGGAAGAAATGATTGAGAACGAGGAAGAGATGCCGCTCATGGCTGTTGTTGTACAAGGATTGATCCATTCTGACATCTCTGGTGTCATCTTTAGTGAGAATCCTGTATCAGGAAAAACAAACGAAGTCATGATGACTGCAAGCTATGGACTAGGAGAAGCCATCGTCTCCGGCCTTGTGACGCCAGATACATTTATTGTAAACAAAGAAACGTACTCTATTGAAAAATCACTAGGAACAAAAGAAGTCCAAATTGTCCCCTGTCAAGAGGGCGTCATTGAACAACCCGTAGGTGAGGAGATGGCTGGCCAATTTTGTCTTCAAGATGATCAATTGATCCAAATCACGAAAATGACAAAACAAGTAGAAGAACTTTATGGACATGGAGTAGATATCGAATTCGGCATGTCAGATGGTACTTTTTATTTACTTCAAGCAAGACCGATTACTGCTTCTTTTTCCAATACAGCAAATGGCTCCTCAGGTGCAGCCTTTCAAATGAAACCTGAAGAGCTGCAAGACTTCTGGATCTCAATGGACGATCATATGCCTGGACCCACAAGTCCTCTTTTTTCAAGTTTGATCATACCTGCTTTAAAAAACGGGATGAAGAAAAACGGAGAGAAGTATCAAGTACCAGACCTTAATATTAAAGATATCAAGCTTTATAGAGGCCATTTGTATTCTTCACCGTCTATGCCAGAAGCGTCAGAGGAACCAGTTTTTGACGAGAGCCTATTCGAAATGTTTCCTCGTTTAAGCGAAAGAATGTATCGCATTTTAAAACAAAACTTGTTCCCATTATACGAAAAACTTGATCGGCAAATCACTCAACCGCTAACAATTGATGAAGCCATTAATGGTTTTCAAGAATTAAAAGAGATTTATCTAAGAGCGTATGACGACCATTTTGACATTGTCATACCTCAAGTCATTCTATCAGCGATCATTGAAGACATGCTTGTCTCATATACTGGCGATCAAACACAAGTCGTCCTGCTGCATGAAATGATGATAGGTGTGATGAACAAGTCTCTTGAAACAGATCAAAAGCTATCTCACTTGGCAAAAGACGTTCTTCAAGATTCCGAGCTTCTTCAGGCATTTAAAGATCATTCAACGAATGCTGAACTATTATATGCCCTCAATCACACAGATAAAGGAAAAAACTTCATTTCCGACGTAGAAGCTTTTCTCCAAGTCTATGGTTGGCGGTCTGTTAAAAGCCATGATTTTACAGAGGAAACATGGGTGGAAAATCCTGAATTTGTCTTGGACATCATTAGAAACAACATTCGGTATCAATCTGATTTTGATGAAGAATTTGCACAAGCCGTGATCAAAAGGCAAGAAACGTATGAAGAGTTTATCAGTCAAGTGACAGATGAAGCGTTTAAAACAAAATTTGAGGAAATTTATCATTTTGCACTCCATGCAGCCAATATTCGAGATGATCATCACTTTTACATTGATGCCATGTTAGATGCAAAAGCGAGACTCTATCTCTTAAAAATTGGTGAACTTCTTGTTCAAAAAGGAGCGATCCCTCATCAAGAAGACCTTTGGTATCTTTACGATGATGAAGTACTCAATGCGCTCACAACTTCGACCACATACGATTCGATCATTCAGCAAAGAAAAATTGAAATGAAGGAAAATGAATCCATCCAACCACCAGCTTATACAGGAACGCCTTCTGAAGCTGAATTGCAGCAAGTAGAAAGAATGCTCGGTTCGCTAAGGGAAAATGAAAACAACACAGACGATGCAATCTATGGAATTGGTGCATCTAGCGGCATTACTTCTGGAAGAGTCAGAGTCATTACATCTGCTGATGAATTTTCACAATTTGAAAAAGATGACATTTTAGTTTGTAAAACAACGACACCTTTATGGACCAGCTTATTTAGAGACGCAAAAGCAGTCATCACCGATTCTGGCGGCATTTTGTCCCATTCCGCTATTATCGCTAGAGAATATATGATACCTGCTGTCTTAGGTACACGGATCGCAACTGAAAAACTAAAATCTGGTGACCTCGTGACAGTAGATGGAGCCAATGGGCGTATCCAGTTATTAAATCAGCATTCACGGGCATAGTCGTCACCGTTTGGATCATATTGGCGGTCACAGATTTTATCGGTATACTTACTTTGTTGCAAACACATTCATAACCTGAGGTGAGTATGCTTGTTAAAATCAACAAATCAGCGGATCATTCGCGCAACAATGGAATTATTGTCTGAAAAGGGCTATCAAAAAACAACGACAAAAGAAATTGCGACAAAAGCGAATGTAAGTGAAGCGACAATTTTTCGTAACTTTAAAAACAAACGCGGCGTGATTGCTGCCATTATGAAAATGAAATCAACACCGACCAAAACCCTTGAAGCTGAATTTAAAGACGATTTATACACCGATTTAAAATTTCTCGGTAGCTATTTCCTTGAAGATTTGACTTCAAAAAAAGAATTTATCTATATCAGCATGAGAGAACCCGCTATGTTTAAAGATTTAACAGACCATGAAAAAATTTATCCTCAAGAATTGAGAGACATGCTGATTCATTATTTCAAAAAAATGAGTGCTCAGCATCGTGTATTAGAAGGAAAAGAAGACATCTATGCAGATATATTTATTAGCACGTATTTTGGCTTTTTCATTCAACAGCTAGAGCAAGACATTCAGCTTGTTTTAACACAAAAAGAAGACTTTATTGAGACATGCACACACATTTTCATGAGAGGAATTTCCCCCACTTAATTGGGTGAAATTCTTCTTTTTTACAAAGGTGGTAAACACATTGAATCTTAAAAAAGAGAACTTGATCATTTATTCTTTGCTGCTTGGAGCTATTTTAGTTCCAGTCAATTCAACCATGATCGCAGTCGCTCTATCATCCATATCAACTTATTACGAGCAATCCATATCAAACATTACTTGGGTGGTCACAATTTATCTAATTGTCATGGCAGTCACTCAACCTATTGCGGGTAAGCTGGGAGATATATACGGCCACCGCAGCATGTATTTAGCTGGTGTGATACTCTTTTTGGTTGGCTCCATTGGATGTGCTTTCGCACCTAACCTTGCTTTTCTTATTAGCTTCCGATCAATTCAAGCGGCAGGCGGAGCTATATTAACGCCGAACAGCATTGCTTTAATTCGAGCAACAGTATCACATGAAAAGCTTTCTAAAACTATGGGTTTTTTCGGTTTTGGAGCGGGAATTGGTGCCGCACTTGGACCTTTTATCGGCTCTATTCTCATTCAGAGCTTTGACTGGCATTCCATTTTCCTAGTGAATATACCATTTTTGATTCTCACACTTGTGACAGGCGTTTTTATGATTCCGAAGATGAAACATACGCGTTTACAAGCCAATGTAGATATCATCGGTTCGTTATACTTAACAATCGGGATCGCCACACTCATTTTGTTTACTAAAAGCCAATTATTAAACGAATACATGATCTATGGCGTTCTAGCGGTCATTTCCATTCCTTTATTTTTCAAACACGTACGGAAAGTTACAAATCCCATCATTGATTTGACATTATTTAAAAACAGTACCTTTACGAACGCTAACCTTTCTATCATGCTTAGTAATTTTGTGATGTACGCGATTCTTCTCATTATGCCGCTGTTTATGGAGCAAAAACTCGCGCTTTCTCATACACAAAGCGGGATTTTCCTTTCGATCTTTTCACTCTGTATGTCTATTAGTGGATTACTCGGGGCAAAGCTCCATCCAATAAAAGGCGCCAAAAAAATGATTCGATTTTCATTTCTCTGTCTTACTTTATCCGGTGTTATGCTGATCACACTAAGTAGCTACCCAAATTTACCACTCCTTATCATCACATTAGTCGCTGGGGGGATCTCATCAGGTATTGGCATGACTAGCATGCAGATGGCTTCTTTAACATCTGTTGATCAGAGTTTATCCGGCTCTGCATCTGGGATTTTTTCTACCTTTAGATATTTCGGAAGTATCATTTCATCTACTTTAATTGGTATATTAAGTGGTTTTCAATCTTTATTTATCATATTAATGGGCGCAGGTATTCTTGGTTTCCTCCTCTCTCATCGTCTAAAAACGAAACCCACTTCTCATTCATCTGAACACTCTGCTTAATGACTCCCTTCGCTCTATTTAGGGCGGGGGAGCTACGATTATTTGTTACTGTAACCGATTATGGATACAATGATCAAACTGTGAAAATGATCTTTTACTCATGAAAAAATGTCATATGAATAAACGAAAAAGAAATTTCAGCTTTCATTTACCTCTACTTCCCCACCTAAAAACTTCTTTTCATTTCTTCCAGCATTCATAACTTCGATTTTTTTTCACAATTTTTGTGTTATGCTTTTTGAAAATAGAGCACCAAAGGAGCAGAAGGATGAAACGAGTGAAATATTTTTTAATATGCTTGTCAGCTCTACTATTTTTCCTAGCAGGCTGCGGAAAAGACCAGCAATTTACGCCCCCTGGCAGCTCTCAATCAATTGCTGTCATTTCTCAACTAAAAAAAGCCTCCTTTTCAATCGTTGATTTACAAAAAAATAAAATTGTCTCTTCCGTTGATTTAAAACATCCTCTCACTGATCTTGTTCACATCAACAAAGACGTGATCATTGCATCAAGTAAGGAAGGACAATCTCTTATAGAAATCAATTTAAAAAAAGGAACAGCAGCGGACTATATGGATGTGAATAAAGGTCTGACTTCACTTGCGTATGATGCGGATACCAACACTTTACTTGTGACCGATTCAGAGAAAAATGTCGTTTATTTTATCGATACAGTGCACAAGAAAATAAAAGCAACTGTGAAGACCGGGACATTACCCTCTTCTATGGCGTTGTCTTCTTCTGGAACGTTGTTTGTTTTAAATGCAAAAAGTCATTCTGTTTCAGTCATTGATATTGAAAAGAAAAAAAAGATACGAACGATTTCCGTTCTAGAACGGCCATCTGGCATTCATTTTGATGGGCATTCCATTTGGGTTGGAGGACACGGTAAACCGGGCACATTAAATAAGAGCATTTTTGCTTACGACCCTAAAACAGGTAAGAAACAGCGAGAAATCAAACTAGGTGTTATGCCAGTCGCATTTTTTTCAGAAAAAAACTCTTCTACTTTATATGTATTATGTCATGGAGACCATACACTATATAAAGTAAATACCGAGAAAAACAAACTACTTTCCTCTGTTGAGACCGGTCAAAATCCGAATTATATCACTGCTGATTCCTCATCTATATATGTCAGTAACTTAGATGACAATTCAGTATCCGTCATCGACAAACATACATTTATGTTGAAGAACCGACTGAACATCCCAGCAGGACCTTATGCTATCATGTTGGAGGAAAAGAAATGAAAGAACAGATGAATATTTTAATAGTAGATGATGAATTAGATATGCTTGAGTTAATCGGTTCCTTTTTGCAGAGACAAGGCTTTCACGTGATAACTGCAAATAATGGCACGGGCGCCTTGCATCAGCTTGAAAAAGAGGCCATTGACCTTGTTGTATTGGATATAATGATGCCAGATATGGATGGATTTGAAGTCTGCCAGCGCATCAGGCAAACCTCTCAAATCCCCATTTTATTTTTAACAGCTAGAAGTTATGAAGAGGATCGCATTAAGGGGCTGGAAATTGGAGCAGACGACTACATCATGAAGCCTTTTAGTCTACGTGAGCTTGCAGCTAGAATTGAAACGACATTAAGACGAATTAGAGGTCTTTCTTTAAAGCGCAGTCGAATCATGATTGGTGACTTGGAGATCGATCAAGATGGCAGACAAGTCTATCTCAAGCAAAAGCCCATCAATTTAACAAGAAGAGAATTTGATTTACTTATGTTTCTTCTGCTCAATCAAGGCCAAGTCTTTTCCCGTGAACAGCTCTATCAAAAATTGTGGGAATCACACTCACCTAGTGGCTCTTTAAGAACAGTCGATACACATATTAAAACACTAAGACTGAAATTAAAGGAAGCGGAACGGTATATTAAGACCGTTTGGGGTGTCGGCTATAAGTTTGAGGAGGACAAATGAAGCCATTATCTATTAAAAGGAAAGTGCTTTTCTTAATCCTTTCCGTTATAGGCATCGTTGCTGCCTCAGCTCTTGCCCTGACTTATTACTTATACCAGCACTTATATATAGATAAACAGATTGATTCTTTAAGTTTACAAGGAAAGAAACTGGCAGAAATCTATCACAAACACGGGAAAGACACATATTTTACTGACAGAATGAAGTGGGCAAATGACTCAAGTCAGGCAAGTGTTATTTTTACTGATGATCCTATGGAGCTTTCAAGCGGTATTCCTTTCGATACGAATACAAACGATAACCTCATTACGTTTAAAGAACGCCAAAAGCTTCTTCAGGGGAAAACAGTTGTGTTAATTAGAGAACACCCCCAGTTTCATCAAGATATTCTCGGAATTGCCATCCCTGTGTTCTCAAACAAAAATGATTTATCAGGAACCATTTTCCTCTCTATGCCTTTATCTGATGTGTATGAACCGTTTGTTCAAATTCGATTAACGCTTGGCATCTCTATTTTAATTATCCTGCTTTTGATTTTCTTTATTGGATATAAAAGTTCTAATAAAGTCGTAAGGACGATCAATCAAATGAAAGAAATTGCAATGGAAATGGAATCTGGTGATTTTTCAAAACGCATGGCTGTGACCAAAAAAGGGGATGAGTTAAATCAGCTGAGCCGTTCCTTTAATAAACTGTCCTCTACCTTAGAAAAAGTTGAACAGCATCGCAGAGAGTTCCTTGCCAATGTCTCCCACGAACTGAGAACGCCTTTAAGTTATATGAAAGGCTATGCTGAAGGAATTGAAGAAGGCATTATTGATCAAAAGAAAGGCATGCAGATTATTCAAGACGAATCCACACGATTAAGCCGGCTCGTACATGACCTTCTTGATCTCGCACAGTTAGAGGGGGAATCTTACCCACTAACGATGGAGCCGATCGTCTTTGCGCAGCTTATTCATGATGTTCTTGATCAAATGACATTCATTGCTAGTCAAAAGAGAATCTCGTTCAACCGAGAACTCGAAGAGGATTGTATTATTTATGGTGATAGCGATCGAATTGAGCAAGTCGTTCGTAATTTATTGGACAATGCCATCCATTACACGCCTTCAGGAAAATCGATTTCGATTGAATTATTCGTTCACCAACAAATTGCTGAATTGAGAATTACAGATGAAGGCAGCGGAATTCCAAAAGGAGATCTCCCTCATGTTTCTGAGCGTTTTTATCGAGTGAATAAAGCCCGCACAAGAAAAGATGGCGGCTCTGGTCTTGGACTAGCCATTGTTTATCAAATTATAAAAAAACATCGTGGCACGTTCGTTCTTCAATCTGAACAAGGCCTAGGTACGACCGCTATTATACAATTACCAAGTGCAGAGACCACTGAAACTCCGCCTGTCTCCTCATAAAATAAGATGACATCTTAAACAAAACAGCTCTTTTCTAGAGCTGTTTTTATTCAACAGAAAAATAAAGAATTGGCCTTTTTTTATTAACAATTTATTCATATTTGCTTGTTACACTTTTTTCAAGTTAAGAAAAAGGAGTGACAAGCTTTTGATTAGACGCTTTCAGAAATTTGATCTTTATTTATTTTTCATATTGATTTTATCTGCCATTTTAAACATTTATAACATTTGGAACGACGATACGGTGAACGCTTATTATACAGCGGCGGTCACAAGTATGATGCAAAGCTGGCATAATTTCTTCTTTGCTTCGTTCGATCCCTCAGGTTATGTCACGGTGGATAAACCACCGCTCGCCTTCTGGCTGCAAACGATCAGTGCCAAAATTTTCGGCCTGCATGGCTGGAGTGTGATCTTACCCCAAGCTTTAGCTGGCATTGGATCTGTTTATTTAATCTACCGCCTAGTTAAACCTACATTTGGCCAGGCTGCTGCAAGACTGTCAGCGCTTATTATGGCGTGTACACCAATCGCAGTTGCTGTATCTCGTACAAATAACATTGACAGTTTACTCGTCTTTATTCTTTTACTCGCAACAGCCATGATGTTCAAGGCTGTGAAACAGCAGAAAGTGCTTTGGGCGATTGCTTCTTTTGCAATGATCGGTGTCGGCTTTAATACAAAAATGCTACAAGCGTATATGATTGTACCGGCTCTCGTCCTGTTTTACATCATTGCCTATCGAACGACATGGAAGAAAAAGTTGTTATCGCTAATGATTTCAATGATTGTTCTTTTAGGTGTATCTGCTTCATGGTCTATAGCGGTTGATCTCACTTCCAAAGACAATCGTCCTTATATGGGATCAAGTCAATCGAACTCAGCACTAGAATTAGCCTTTGGTTACAATGGTCTTCAGCGGTTGACTGGTCAACAGTCTGGCGGAGGAGGCGGCACAAATCAGGGTGAGGGACAGCCACCTTCACAGCAGGGTGATCAGCAAAATAACAATAATTCATCCACCATGCCTCAGCCGCCATCGAATGGAACTCAAAACAACTCAGACAATTCAAACCAATCATCCAGTCAGGAACAGCCTTCAATGCAAGGACCACCAAGCAATGCAAACGGCACAACACCACCTGATATGCCATCAGGCGGTAATGGTGATGGACCGCCAAGTGGTGGGGGCGGAAAAATGGGAAGTGGTTCTGGCATGTTTGGAACAGGAACAAAAGGGCCATTACGTCTGTTCCAATCTGAACTGTCCGATCAAATCAGCTGGCTGCTTCCATTTGCGCTCTTTGGTGCGATTGGTATCTTCTTCTCGACAGCCTTTGAAAGAAGACGTCTCAATACAAGACAAAAAGAAACACTATTTTGGTTAGCTTGGCTTATACCTGTTGCTGCATTTTTCAGTGTAGCAGGATTTTTCCATCACTATTATTTAATCATGCTGGCACCGCCAATTGCTGTATTAGCAGGAGCCGGATGGGTGTCTATGACTCAATTGTTTCAAACAGGAACTGGCTTTAAAAAATGGCTACTGCCAATTGCGATATTCGTCACAACCGCATTTGAAATCTTTATCCTATCCACATTTACAAGCACAATCGGTCTTGGATTAAGCATTGCAGTCGGTATCATTGGTATTGGAACGATCCTTTCTCTACTTTTGATAAAAGGAAAAGAAAAACTAAAACAATTCATGTCTCTCATTGCCATCCTTGGGATGCTGATCGCACCCCTATACTGGGCAAGCACACCTCTTCTTTACGGAGGAAACAGTATGCTGCCAGAGGCTGGTCCTCAGCTTGCAACTTCAAGTGGCAGCATGAGTTCACAAGTCAATGAAAAGCTGATCAGCTATCTTGAGAAAAACAATACGGGAGAAGAATTCCTATTCGGGACAACAGATGCAACCACTGCTTCGCCTTACATTATTAAAACAGGAAAAGCTGTTATGGCATTAGGTGGATTTAGTGGATCTGATAACATTCTCACGCTTAATGAATTCAAACAGCTCATTAAAGACGGCAAAATCAAATACTTCTATCTTTCTGGTATGAGAGGCGGCAGCTCTGACATTCTCACTTGGATTCAAAAAAATGGCAAAGAAGTAACTGCTTCTAAATGGCAGAACAGCTCTACATCCAAAACGAACCAGCAAACAGACAGCCAACAATCAAAACAAAATGATCAGTCAAATGGACGAATGGGCGGAATGGAGAGCGGTACTCTTTATGAACTATCCGTTGATTAATTCATCTATTAAAAGGGAGGAACGATGACTGATGGAAAAGAACATACAATACTCTGTTGTAGTCCCAGTGTATAATGAAGAACTTGTGATCCATGAATCGTATCAGCGCCTCAAGACCGTCATGGATTCGACGGGAGAAGCATATGAGCTTCTCTTCGTCAATGACGGCAGTATGGATCGGACAGCTGAACTGATTAAAGGGTACTGCCAGACAGATCCGCATGTGAGACTTATTGATTTTTCTCGTAACTTTGGGCATCAAATTGCCATTACAGCGGGAATGGATTATGCAAAGGGAGAAGCTGTCGTAGTGATTGATGCGGATTTACAAGATCCACCTGAATTGATTTTAGACATGATTGAAAAATGGAAGGAAGGCTATGAGGTCGTATACGCGGTCCGCACGCAACGAAAAGGCGAAACAGCTTTCAAAAAGTACACGGCTTCCCTTTTCTACCGAGTGCTACGTCAAATCACCGAAGTAGATATTCCTATTGACACCGGCGACTTTAGATTGATGGATCGTAAAGTGTGTCATGAAATGAAAAAAATACGCGAGAAAAACCCATTTGTCCGCGGATTAGTGAGCTGGGTTGGCTTCAAACAGATTGCGGTAGAATATGTTCGGGATGAGCGGTTGGCAGGAGAAACAAAGTACCCTCTCAAAAAGATGCTCAAGCTCTCGATGGATGGGATCACATCTTTTTCTTACAAACCTTTAAAGCTAGCCAGCGTAGCAGGTATTGCCCTTTCAGCTATTGGCTTCATTTCGATGTTTCTAGTTTTATATTTAAAGCTTTTTACTAACAGCACCATCACCGGCTGGAGTTCATTAATTGTCATTCAGCTATTCTTTAGCGGGATCATCCTCTTTATGTTAGGCATGATTGGGGAATATATCGGCCGAATCTACGATGAAGCCAAGGACCGGCCGCTTTATATCGTCAGGGAGAGCTATGGCCTTCAGGCAAAGCCACATCCCGTTCAATCCCCTGTCCACTTCAAGCAATATAAACAGCATTAAAAAAAGCGTGCGAGACCCTTCAGAAGGTCCTGCACGCTTTTAATAAATTAGACGGCTGTTTCAAACCGTTTTCTGTTAATAAAGAAAGAAAGTGTAATGATTAAATAAATGCCCATGGTGACCAGCGTTTGAACAATTGGTGTATTGAATACAACGCCGACAAAAATGGCCATGATCGCAATAACTGAAAACCACGTTGTGAAAGGATACAGCTTCACGCGATATCCGCCTGGCTGTGCGACGCTTCGAGATTTCAAATGACCGACGGCAATGATAAACCAGATGAATAGAACTGTGTAACTTAAAGAGCCCATTAAGTAATTAAACGTTTGACTTCCTACAAAAAGAGAAATCAATACAGCTGCATACAAGGTAGATGTACATACAAGGATGGCTCGAACAGGCACCTGCTGTTTTGACAGCTTGGAGAATCCTTTCCATACACGGCCATCCATTGCCTGTGTATAAAGCACCCGTGATGAAGCATACAAGCCAGAGTTCATAGAAGACAAAATCGCTAGTAAGATAATACCATTCATGATGTCACTAGCATACGGTACTCCGATTGTTGCAAACACTGTCACAAATGGACTTACTTGCTCATTGTTTACTTGATTCCAAGGGATTAAGCTGACAATGATAAAGAACGGCAGTACATAAAAACCGATGATGCGTACAAACGTACTTTGAATGGCCTTTGGGATGACTTTTTCAGGGTTTTTTGTTTCTGCTAACGTGACCCCAATCATCTCCGTCCCACCATATGAATACACGACAACCAGCATTGCTGCAATTAATCCGCCAGTACCATTTGGGAAAAATCCACCGTGATCCGTTAAGTTAGACAATCCAGGTGCTGCATGCTGTCCGAATGAGACAAATAGCATGGTGAATCCAATGATAATAAATAAGATGATGACAGCAATTTTAATAGAAGCTAACCAATACTCTGTCTCAGCAAACATTTTGACTGAGCAAACATTAATGATTGTGACTACAAGTGAAATGATTAACACAAGCATCCAGATTGGCACTTGTGGGAACCAGTACTGAATAAAAATGGCCGACACAATCGCTTCTGCTGCAATGTTCAGCACCCACATCTTCCAATAGATCCAGTCTAAGAAATAGGCCGGATATTTTCCTAACACAGGTTCAATCAAGTCACGGAATGTTCTTGCTCCAGGTCGTGCAACGGTCATTTCGGCAAGTCCTTGCATAATAAATAATAAAATAAGACCACCAATCATGTATGCCAAAATGACAGCAGGACCCGCAATATCAATGGCAGAACTACTTCCTTTAAACAGACCAGCACCGATGGCACCGCCAAGCGCAAGCATCATAATATGCCTTGATGTCATTGTTCGTTTTAACTGCACATGTTCCTTTTCCATTTTCTATAGCTCCTTTAAATTTGAATCTTCAGACAAATATGAGATAAAAGCATATAAAAAGGCCAGCCATCTCCCGGAAGAGACGACTGACCTTGCAACCGCGTTACCACTCTTATTGATTCAGCCATGGCTGAATCCAACTTAAAACCCGATAACGGAGGTCACACGTAAAGACTTACTATTCATTCAGTCTTACCGCTCTTTGAGCGAGTTCAATGATTCGTTTTACTGCGTTGCACCGACCCGCAGCTCTCTTAAAAAACGGATGTTCATTTACTATTCTCAAGTCAAAGCGTTTATAGTCAAATTTGTATATTCGTCAAAGATTTTATTTTTTAAATATACTGACTAACCACGCAATTGTCAACAACCTTTTTCAGACAAACAGCGATTAACGAATCCAAACAGCTACTTCATCCATCGGGCGACGTGTTTTGCCGCGTTTTGGCTCAGTGACACGATAACCGAAGGCTGCCATGACAGAGATGTCGTATTGACCATCCTCCAGTAACCCTTCTTCTTCTAAGATACGATGGATGTGATCGTAGCTAAATCCTTCAACTGGGCATGAATCAATGCCGATCTGTGCCGCAGCTGTCATCATGTTACCTAAGGCAATATACGTTTGTTTTGAAGCCCAATCAAATAATGTACGGTCATTTTCTAGTAGATGAAGATCGTTCTCTTGGAATTCTCTGTAGCGCCCCTTGACCATTTCAAACGTTTCGTCTGTCATTCCTTTGATTTGCTTGTTGATGTATTCTGCATATGCTGAATCATAGCGGGCATCTGTTCTTGCCAAGATGATCACAAAATGGCTGGCAGTTGGAAGCTGCTTTTGCGCCCCCCATGTATACTCTTTTAATTTTTCTCTAAATGCTTCATTTTGAATAACGAGGAACTTCCAAGGCTCAAACCCTACAGAGCTTGGAGAAAGTCTTCCTGTTTCTAAAATAAATGCAAAATCATCCTCTGGAATCTTTTTCGCTGGGTCAAACTCTTTTGTCGCATGACGGAATTCATACGCCTCAATGATTTCTTTTTTTAATAGCTCTTTGTCTCGCATGTTATTCATCCTTTCTAATGAACAGGTGTGTTCCCACAATCCAATTTCTTTCCATTCCCTAATAGAAATTGTTATGATAGGAAAACAAACAACCCGAATGTGTGATGTCTATCTCTATGGTAAAAGAAAAGCTTCCATTGATTCAAGTACGCACATTTTTGTTCGTTAGGTACAAACAAGTTCGTTTATGACCATTTTCGTTTAAGAAAGGAATGTTGAGATGAGTGCACCATCCAATCCAGTCAGTATTGTGAATCATGGCTGTCCCGTGTCTATCACTACAAATGTCATCGGAGGAAAATGGAAAGGCGTCATCCTTTATCATTTGACTTGCGGTCCAAAGCGTTACAACGAAATACGCCGGCTTCTGCCAAGAATTTCGCAGCGTGTCCTGACGTTGCAATTACGAGAACTTGAACAAGACGGGATTGTTCACCGTGAAGTCTATGAGGAAGTTCCTCCTCGTGTCGAGTATTCACTGACTTCTCTTGGAAATACGTTAAAGCCCATTATCTTTGCCATGCGTGAATGGGGCGAATCCTATGGAAGAGAAACGCGCCCAAAAGAAAAAAGCTGCCATCTCTAGCAGCTTTTTTAAGATGAAATCGCCGTTGGCTCTTGCTGAGGATCGTCCTTCACAAACAGGATACCAAGCTGGTGATGCTCCCCTTCGTAAGAGGCGCGTTTCTCAAACCTTGTCTGACCATTGAGACCAATGATCTCAAGCTTTGTCAGAGCACGATTGGTTTGTAGTGCTTCATAAAATTCTGAAACGGTTTTGATCTCGATTCCATTGACCTTTGTAATAATTTCTCCGATCTCAAGCTTTAAATCAGCCGCAGGGGTATTCGGAATGATACCAAGCACCATAAGCCCTTGATTCCGCTTAGAGAAAAAGAATGGTGCAGCGTTGTCATTCGCCCTCTGCTTCCATGATAAAAAGGCTCTTCCTGCAATCGCTAGAACAACAGCTCCCCACGCAATCGGCTCAAACCAAATACTTGCCGCACCTACTACAGCAACAACTAGACCGAGCATCATTATTCGGCGTGACGTAATTTGAATACTCACAATTGGCAGCGATCCTTGAATACGCTGGCCAAAGCCGATGATGTACGGGATCACAATAAATGAAAAGCTTTGATCGTGCACTTGAAGCACAGGCCACCATGGCAGAGAAGAAGTCCATTCACCTGCCGGCATCAGCAAAACAAGTGGTAGAAGCCACAGACGGTTTGCTCGCTGCTGGCCGATCAAAAGTCCTCTCGCACTCATCACCATTGCAGGCGATGTACGTAAATGCGCCGTTCGATAGGCTAAGATGCCTTCGGTCATTAACAGTAGCCCTAACAGGATCACAACGGCTGATGCATTCATCATTGAAAGCTGCGGCAGCCAAGAATGGCTCACTTGAACAGACATCAGTCCAAATGCCGCAATAAAACTGAAACCGAGTGTGTATGCAGACGAAAGCGCACTCGCCTTAAAGAATAAAGAGAAAACGATGGTCATCGCTGCAATCAGCACGATGAATCCAGGCGGAAGGGAAATCCCTAAGCCTACAGATATGATCGATAGACAAATTCCTGGAATCCATCCCTTTGAATATGTAAATTTCAGTTCATCGTAAACATCTTCTATTCTTGTTTGAAACGCTTTTCTCTCCCGCTTAACGCGGATGTAGCCATATAATAGGCTGATTAATATCATAAAATAAAAAAGAGGATGGATTAAAAACAGACCGACCGCTTTTAATCCGGCTCCCATCCACTCCGAGCTCATTATCGTTCACCGCCCAAGTCAAGCATTTTCTCTTATTCTATCAAATAAATCGATGCTTGACATCAGGTTTATTTCTCCTGATTCATCCAAAGTGTGACATTCGACAGTGAAAAATCTTTTAAATAGTGATTTACATCTACATCTAGTATGCCGCCGAGAAGCTGCATGGACCTCTTGATGTCGGTTAAGTTTATACCAAGTCTCTTATGATTATCCATTAAATAATTGAAGTATATCTCAGCACAGTCTTCATCGATCTCGTCGACTGATTCTACCGTTGTGTAATTGACCAAGTACCTGCTTAACAGCATGAGTAGACTTAATGCCTTTGTAGCCGAAAACGTCACATCTTTCGTACGACTCTTAAGCTCCTCTACCAACTCGTAATATTTTTTCTCTCTCACAATACTTGCCCTTTTCAATTGTGTACCCCCATTTACTAGTTCTTTTAAGAAAAGCGCAAACCTCGGTACAGCTCAATGCTTAAGCTGAATATCCGCAAAAAATAAAATATTTAAAATGAGTGCTACTTTTTATTGTAAGAATTATTTATGTAACATACAACTTTCAAAAGTTTCATTTTCATGACATGTTTAAATCAACAGAAAGTCTCTTATATAAATATGTTATCGGGTAAATTCGAAGGAATGTTATGTTTTTTGTAAAATAAATGAATATATTTCTCGATATAATATATTTTTAAGAATAAATTATTACATGTTCGTAACACTTATGAACCAAAAAAAAGAGGCATTTATTCGCCTCTTTATTTTTTGAGATATAGTGCTTTTAGTGCAGTTTGTAGCTGAAGATCATTCTTTTCATAAGATTTCACTTCATCTACCATCTTGTTCATCATTTTCGCTGTCTTTAAATCAATCACACCTGATTTTTCGAGATTGTATGTGCTTTGAAATGCGAGTACAGCCTTTTTCGTTTCTTCGTCAAAATATCCATCTACTCTGCCTGGGTCAAATGATAACCCTTTTAACAATGTCTGTGCTTGTCTGACTTCTTCATTGTTCATATCAAGCTGAAGCGGTTCTTTCAGCTGGAGCGGGCCGACGGTGAAGTAATCTGGTTGATGAATCGCAATGGTCGGCACAACGCCTTTTTTGTGAATCCAATTCCCTTTCGGTGTCAGCCACTTATACAGCGTTAATTTAATGTTACTCCCATCTCCCATTGGTACCGCCTGCTGCACAGTCCCTTTACCAAAGGAAACGTCACCTACCACTTCATACTTCCCTGCTTCTTTCATGGCACCAGCCAGAATTTCAGAAGCGGATGCACTTCCTTTATCAATTAAGACATTGACCGGGTATGGTTTTTGTGCTTTTCGTTTTGAAAAATATCGTTTTCGATCGCCATTCCGTTCTGCAATTTGAATATATGGCTGATCCTTTGTGATAAAATGTTTCAAAATGTCTTCCACACTTTGTAGATAGCCGCCAGGATTTCCTCTCACGTCCAGCACAAGGCCTTCCATGCCCTTTTTCTCGAGCTTATTCAAGCTTGCCGTGAAATCCTTCGCCGTATCTTCAGAGAAGCTAGAGATCGCAATATAGCCTGTTTTATGACCATTGACCTCTTTCATTGAAGCCGTTACGGTTTCAAGCGGGATTTCTTCTCGTTTGATATGGAATGTTAGCTCTTTTTCAATTCCATTTCGTCTGATTTTCAAGGCGACAGACGTTCCTTTTTTTCCTCTTATTTTCAGTACAGCATCGTTTAGGCTTTTTTCTTTCATCGACTCACCGTCAATGCTGATGATTTCATCTTTCGGTTTCAGACCCGCCTTTGCCGCAGGGGATTTTTTAAAGGCAGAGACAATGATAATCTTTCCTTCATCCATTCCAACTTCTGCCCCAATTCCTTCAAATGAGGAATCAAGTGAATCCGAAAATTGCTTTGCGGTTTGCTTGTCCATGTATACTGAATACGGATCATTTAAGGTTGAAAGCATTCCTTGAATGGCACCTTCAAGCAGCTTTTGACGATCCACTTCCTCTACATATTCATTCGAAATGAGGTCATAGGCTTTCTCAATTTTCTCCATTCCGTTTTCCTTCGCTCGATCACTTGATTGAGCTTGTCCAGCCACTGCAGCAGCCGCTTTCGGTGACTCCGCCTGAGTCGCCTCTTTATGCGTCACAACCCCTGCACTGATGATGAGAATGACACTTGCCATGATGGATGCGATTTGTTTTTTCATATTTGGCCTCCTTCTTCAACTCTTCCTGATGACCTGAGTTATTATATGCCAGAAGAAGGGATTTCATGTAAAGACATTCTCCTAAGGAGGCTTGACTAATCATTTCATTAGGTGTAATTTTTATTTTGTTACGATCGAGAAGGAGTCTTCGCTATGTATATTATATTGACAATGCTTTTATTAGGAATTTTACTAGGGTTTGTAGGAGCTGGCGGGGCTGGTTTTGTCATCGCATTGCTGACGTTAATCTTTGATGTACCAATCCATACTGCACTTGGAACATCTTTAGCTGCTATGGCATTTACGACTTTATCTGGTGCATACAGCCACTACCGAGAAGGAAATATCCAGCTCAAATCAGGTTTGATTGTCGGTGCACTAGCTTGTATTGCTTCATTTGCCGGAGCAAAAGTGGCTCCTTTTATTCCAGAGGATAGCCTGCACTATTTAACAGCTGGTATGCTCTTTTTATCTGCTGTTTTTATGATGATCAAATTGTTTGTCCTAAAAGAAGATGCTGAACAGCAGCCGCTTTCTTCACGCCAATTGCTGATCAGGGGCATTATATTAGGCCTTGTATCAGGGATGCTTTCAGGGATGTTCGGTATCGGATCAGCACCATTTATTCAAGTGGGGCTTTTGATTTTGCTGAAGCTGTCTATTAGACAAGCTGTTGGCACAACGATGCTAGTGATTATTCCAATCTCTATTGGCGGTGGAATTGGTTATATTTCAGAAGGCTATGTTGACTTTATCCTGCTCGTTCAGATCTTAATCGGTACCGTATTAGGGGCTTTTATTGGGGCAAAATTTACACGCCTTGCGCCAAAACTGTTATTAAAATCCGCTGTGCTTTTAACACCTATTATTGCCGGATTACTGCTGTTATTTTAATTTCATCTACATGAAAAAAGCCGATAACATGCTGTTATCGGCTTTTTTTTAGCGGATATATTGCGCTGGATTGACTGCATTTGATTTCGCGCCATTCCATAATCCTTTATGAATTTCAAAATGAAGATGCTGGCCATAAGACTGACCTGTGTTGCCCATATATCCAAGGAATTGACCTTGCTCGACTCTTTGACCTGTTGACACACTTCTTGTTGAAAGATGAGCGTATACCGTTTGATACGTTTGGCCATTGATGTTATGTGTAATGAACACCACGTTCCCATAACTCGACGAGTAGCTTGAGTTCGTGACTGTTCCAGATGCGGCTGCAACGACAGATACAGTGCCTTTTGCAGCGATATCTAATCCGTAATGCTGTCCGCCAGAACGTCCGCCAAAGCCTGATGAGAAACGGCCTGCAGCTGGTTTAATGAAACCTGAGCTACTTGTTGGTGTATCTGACACTTGATCAGATCCTCCACTTGGTGCAGGTGCATTTTTTTCAGCAGCTGCTTGTTCTGCTTTCTTCGCTTCTTCTTTTTGACGGCGTGCCTCTTCAGACTTTACCGCCGCTTTTTGATTCGCTAAAATTTCTTGTTCATTTTCAAGCTTTCCTAGTTCATCATGTGCATGTTCTTTTTCTTCCGTTACATGACCAAGGACTTTTCCTTTTTCTTTTTGCTGTTTAGATAGGTCCTTTTTCAACGTTTCAAGCTCTTTCAAAGATGTTTCAAGTCCACTTAGCTGTTTATTTAGCTCTGCTTCTTTTTGCTCTACTAGCTCCAAATCATTTTCGTGTTCTGTAATCATGTCTTTATCTGCTTCGACGATGGTTGTAACAGCTCCCACACGACTGACAAAATCACTAAAGCTACGAGCACCTAGCAGCACATCTAAATAGTTGATTGTACCGCCACTTTTTTGCATAGAACGAATTCGATCTTTGAAAATCGCTTTTCTCTTTTCAATTCGCTCGTTGATGACTTCAATCTCTTTTTTTAGTTTTTTGATCTCTTGTTTCGTCTGTTTGACCTCTTTTTCTTTTTCAGCGACTTTTTCAGTTGCGGCACTTACTTTTTGGTCAATTTTTTCAATTTCTTGCTTGAGCTTTGATTCTTTCTTTTCAAGCTTTGCCAGTTCTGATTTCTTTTTCTTCAAGGTTGATTCAGTCTTCGATGTTTTCTCTTCAATTTGTTGACGTTTTTGATCTAGGTCTTCGTATGCGAATGCACGATTTTCGTTCCCTGGAATGTATAGCCACGTTGTTCCAATAAACGCTGCCATTCCAGCCATCATCAGCTTTCTTTTCAAAACGATATTCCCCTCCCATGACAACTGCCTGCATGAAGAGTCGACCGGATGAATTGGATCAACCGGTCACATCTTCTATAGAATCTTCGAGTGCTGCCATCAATATAAATAGATTTATACTTTCAAGAATTTACGGATGGACGTTAAACTTCCCCACACACCGATAATGGCACCGATCAATAGAAGGATCAGTGATACTTGATAGACAAACGGATTGTATGGAAGCATTGAAATAAATGAACCTTGTACCCTTGGTGCCACCCAGCCGACAGCATATTGATACGTGCCAAGCAATACAGCGATTGGTATAATCGAGCCAAATACACCAAGTAGTAATCCTTCGATGAAGAACGGCCAGCGGATAAACCAGTTCGTTGCACCTACTAGTTTCATAATCTCAATTTCTTTACGTCTAGCAAAAATCGTAATTTTGATCGTATTGGAAATCAAGAACATCGCTGTAAATAAAAGCCCAATAATAAGTGCGATGCCGACATTACGCGCCACTCCGACAACATTAAAGAGTCGGCTGACCTCTTCTTTTCCATAAGTGACTTTATACGTCCCTTTTAGGTTTTCTAATTTCTTCGCTACTTTTGGTGTATCGTGGGGATCTGTTGTTTTCACAATAAACGCATCATTCAATGGATTTTCTTGATCAACCAATCCCATAGATTGTCCATTTTCACCAAAGCTTTTAATCAGTGCTTTTAGTTCATCATCCTTGGATGAGTATTTCACATCACTGATTTCAGGAATCTTCTCAATTTCTGCTTTTAATTCATCCTGCTGCTTTTGATTCGCAGTTAAATCGATGAGAACTTTTACTTCTACTTCTTTCTCAGCGTTCGATGCCATGTTATTCAAGTTGAGCATAATAACAAGAAAAACCCCAACTAAAATCAATGTGACAGTGACCGCACTAATTGATGCAAATGTCATCCACGTGTTTCTTCCAAGTGAACGGAAGCTCTCACGTAAATGCCGCGAGAGAGTTTTAATCATAAATTCCGTACTCCCCTCTTGCTTCGTCACGCACAATCATTCCATCTTCGATCGCGATGACGCGTTTCTTCATGCTGTTTACAATCTCTTTGTTGTGTGTCGCCATGACGACTGTTGTTCCGCGGTTATTAATCTCTTCGAGTGTCTTCATGATTTCCCATGAAGTATCTGGATCAAGGTTTCCTGTCGGTTCGTCTGCAATGACAACCTCAGGATGATTGACGATCGAACGAGCGATCGATACACGCTGCTGTTCACCGCCGGAAAGCTGATCTGGAAATTGACGAGCTTTGTGCTTTAATTGCACCAAATCAAGTACCTCAAGCACTTTTTTCTTAATAATACTTGGCTGTTCACCAATGACTTCAAGAGCAAATGCCACGTTCTCAAAGACCGTAAGACTTGGAAGCAGTTTGAAATCTTGGAATACTACGCCAATTTCTCTTCTCACATAAGGAATTTCTTTTTCCTTCATCGAGCCTAAATCTTTGTTATTAATTAAGATTTTCCCTTTTGTTGGTTTCTCTTCACGATACATCATTTTAATGAACGTGGATTTACCAGCGCCACTGGGACCAACAACATACACAAACTCTCCTGGATGGATAGAGACATTGATTCCATTGATCGCCTTTACGCCATTAGGATAGATCTTATAGACTTCCTTCATTTCAATCATGTAATCACCTAATCTTTTCTTATTCGCTGTCAAACAGCTTATCATGATGTTCTGACACTTCTCGTCAAAAAACGTTATGTATGGTCACGCACATACCCTTCGATACGCACAAGCAATTTATGTCCTTTTCATCCAAAAAGATGAAAAAATTGAATCGTCTAAATTTCAACAACTCCAATTATACGTCATGAATCGACGCAATGGTATTACATTTATATTTCAAAACTTATAAATAAAAGGTAAATAGAGCAACAAAAACCGAAAAACGTGTCTTTTTACCCTTATTTTTTAAATAAAATTTAATATAATACGTTTTCATACTATCCAAAAGTCTTTTTCTACAAATAGAAAATAAAAAAACCTTGTCGATTAGACAAAGGTTTTATTTTTTCTCTGCAAGCCACTTGGCGACTTCTTTTGCTTGTTTTTCATCTACCATTCCGCTTGGCATAGATCCTTTACCGTTCTGGGCAATATCTGCAATTTGGCTTTCATTATATTTCTTCCCGACTTCTTTCAGGCTTGGGCCGCCTCCGCCAGATAAGTCTTTTCCATGACAGCCAATACAGTTTTGCTGATAAATCTCTTCACCACTGCTCACACTTGAAGCACTTTTACTGCCTTCTTTGTCACTGCTGCTTGAATTTCCTCCACAGGCCGCAAGTACAAAAAGCATAGCGACAAAAAGAAGCGTTAATCCGCTCTTTTTCATGTATTTCCCTCCCTTACAATCATTTGGTCAACGTTATTATATCCTTGTTTACGCCCTTTTAAAACCCTCACCCAGCACCTCTTTTGCATCCATGACGATGACAAACGCTGATGCATCGATCGCTTTTACCACTTGTTTCAACTTTGTGAATTGTGACTGCCCTACCACACACATTAAAATAGGCCGATCATGGTCGGTGTACCCACCTACTGCTGAAATCTTCGTTACACCACGATCAATTTGATCAAACACCGCCTGTCTGACCTCATCCTCATGACCCGTAATAATCATGGCCATCTTCGAGTGACTAAAGCCTGCCTGAACCACATCAATCGTCTTACTAGAAATGAACACTCCGATCACAGCGTACAGTCCTTCTTCAATCCCAAAAACAGTCATGGCCGCCAAAACAATCAAACCGTCCATCATCGCTAAACAAGTACCTAACGTCAGCCCTGTATATTTATTGATGATTTTGGCCGCAAGTGCCGTTCCTCCCGTTGAACCATTGCCGAGGAAAACGAGCCCAATTCCGATCCCAATCACTACACCGCCAAATATTGCGGCAAGCAGTGCTTCATGGGTGACAGGAGCAATGTGTCTTGTTAAGAACACCATTAAAGGTAAAAAAACAGAACCAACGAGCGTTTTTACCCCAAATGTTCCACCTAATAAATAAAAGCCTGCGATAAAGAGCGGAATATTGAGACCCCATTGTACATATGCAGCTTCAAAACCGAATGACTGCATAATGGTACTGATTCCACTCACCCCGCCAGCAGCAATCTGATTTGGTAATAATAACGTATTAAAGCCAATCGCCACGATGGCTGATCCTATTAAAATAAGTACATAATTTTTCACTTCAATCCAAAGTTGAGAATGTTCCTGCTTCATGTCTTTCTTCCTCCGTTACTTCTGAATGCACACCTATTTTAAGCCCTCTCATTCAGATTGTAAATAACAGCCAAATGCAGTGCTAATGGATTAATACTTTATCACACAGCCGGATCAGCGTACTTGCCGTTTGGCAGAAGAGTAAATGATGGTATATTTAATATGTACATGAGAAAGAAGGGACATACGATGAAGAAAATACTGAAGATCACCGGTATTACATTACTTGCACTCATCATCTTAGCTTTTGGTGCTTTCTATACATGGAGCCGCTTTACATATGGACCATCGGAAGCGTTAAAAAAGCAGATGAAGATTGAGCAGGTCGATCATAAAAATGGGGTATATTCATTTGAAGCATCAAAAAGCGATACTGGCATCATTCTATATCCTGGCGCAAAAGTTGAACCTCTTGCGTATGCCTATCTAGGGAATGCGCTGATGAAGAAAGGCTATTCGGTCTTTATCCCAGACATGCCATTTTCCTTCGCGATTTTTAATACGAAGAAGGCAGAGGATATCCTCAAAAGTCATCCGGCCATCAAGCATTGGTACATTGGCGGACATTCGCTAGGCGGAACAGCTGCCGCTATGTATGCAGTGAAAAATCAAAGCAAGCTGGACGGCCTCTTTTTCCTTGCCTCCTATCCTGCATCAGATGATTTGAAACAGGCTTCCTTGCAAGTATTATCTATATCAGGCGAAAAAGATGGTCTCGCAACACGAGAAAAAATCAAAAAATCGAAAAAGCAGCTGCCTTCTCAAACGGTGTATCATGAGATAAAAGGCGGTAATCATGCTCAATTTGGCATGTATGGCAAACAAAAAGGGGATCAGCCTGCAGACATTCCAGTCCTCACGCAACAAAAAGACATCGTTCAGACGATGCTGGAATGGGTAAAACCAGCAAAAAAGCTCCCTTAATGGGAGCTGCAAGATTGTTGACAAAGGGCTAAAATGAACTTGATTTTAGCCTTTTGTCTTCTTTTCAGCGTGATTGAAAACCTTTGCAGTCTAGGAAGGACGAGCATCGGAGCGGAGCGAATTTGACATTCGTGAGCACCGAAGCGCAGGACTGACACAGAATGCGAGGGTTTGTCTACACGCTGAAGCTCCCGTAATGGGAGCTTTTCATTTTTTATGCCTTCGTCGCTTCTAAAAACTCTTCAGCATCTGCCACAGCCAGTGAAATGGCCTCTTCCCAAAATGCTTTTTGAGTAAGGTCGACACCTAGGTGCTTATATGCCAAATCTTCTACAGTCATTGACGCTGTATCTTTTAATAGCGCAATATATTTCTCTTCAAATGATGCCCCAGCCTGCAATGCTTTTGCGTAAATACCTAGCGAGAACATGTACCCGAAGGTGTAAGGGAAGTTATAAAACGGGACACCTGTAATATGGAAATGCAGTTTAGACGCCCAGAAATGCGGATGGTATTCATCTAAAGAGTCGCCAAAGGCTTCCTTCTGTGCTTCTACCATCAACTCATTCAAGCGGTCAGCTGGCACTTCTCCTTGTTTGCGCTCTTCATAAAAACGTTGTTCAAATAAGAAGCGTGATTGAATATTCATAAAGAATGCCACACTGCGCTGCAGCTTATCCTCTAGCAAACTGAGACGCTCTTCTTCATTGGCCGCCTCTTTTAATGAAGCATCTGCCACAATCATTTCAGCGAATGTCGACGCAGTTTCAGCTACATTCATCGCATATTTACGATTCAACATCCGAACATCCTGCATGACTTCCTGATGGAACGAATGACCAAGCTCATGTGCTAGTGTCGCTACATTGGATGGAGTCCCTGAGAAGGTCATAAAAATACGTGATTCTCCGCTATCAGGGAAATTCGTACAGAAACCGCCCACTCGTTTGTTTGGGCGATTCTCAGCTTCTACCCAGCGTTCATTAAAAGCTTTTTCAGTAAAAGCAGCAAGCTCTTTTCCAAACCCTGCGAAATGCTTGATAATAAAAGCGGCTGCGTCTTGATAAGAATAGGTTTTTGTCTCACTTCCAATAGGCGCTCCCACATCAAACCAGCTTAGTTTATCAACCCCAAGCATGTCAGCTTTACGTTGTAAATAATCAATGAATGGCTGCTTATGTTCATCAATGACAGACCACATTGTATCGAGCGTCTCTTGTTTCATCCGGCAAATATCAAGGGGCTCTTTTAATATATGATCCCATCCTCTGGCTTCATATACTTGTAGACGAAAACCAGCGAGATGATTGAGTGTGCTTGCAAACAAATGTTCATCCTGTGTCCATGCATGTTCTAAATTATGATAGACGGCTTTTCTCACTTCACGGTCTGAATCATCCATCGCATTTTCTGCTTGGCCTACAGAAATCATTTGTGTTTCACCATTTTGCTCAAATGGAATGGTAATTTTGTTCACCAAGCTAGAATAAAGTTCATCCCACGCATGATACCCATCTACTGCTAGTTTTTGAATGAGTGTTTCCTGTTCAACAGGCAGTTGATCTTTCACATGTTCTCTTCGTTCATTTAATATGTAACGAACATCTGAGAAAGCGGCTGAATCCATTAATTCTTCCCACTGGCTAGTAGGTATCTCAGCAAGTGATTGATCAAACCCTGCTAGAATGGTTCCTAATTCAGCTTCCAGCTTGGCAATAGACCCTCGGAGACTGCCCGCCTTCATATCCTTTGTATTTTGAGATTGTAGACAGGATACAAATGAACCTGCTTGTGCTAATTTTTTATATGTGATTTCATACGTTTCAAGGACAGCTGTTAACTCTTTTTCAATTTGTGTATCTTCTTTTGAAAAGGCATCTACCTTTTGTCGTAACTCATCTAATAGCTGCTGTATGTGCTGTAAGTATGTGATAAATTCTGATGAAGAACTGCCTCCTTTAAAAAAGGCATCTAAATCCCACGTCTCTTGTAATGGTTTTAATCCCAAATTATTTCCCCCTTTAATTGCTAATTTCATCATACAAAGGATATAGAGTCAGTATGGCATATGTATTCCTTTATATTCATTATATTTTCTCACAATTAAAAAAACCCGGCAAGAAGCCGAGTTTTTATGATAATTTTGAACGTAAATACGCATCGATAAAGGAATCTAAATCTCCATCCATCACCGCTTGAACATTTCCCATCTCCGTGTTGGTACGATGGTCTTTCACAAGAGAATATGGGTGGAAAACATACGAGCGAATTTGGCTTCCCCAGCCAATTTCTTTCTGTTCTCCTCTGATTTCATCCAATTCCGCCTGTTGTTCTTCGATCCGTTTTTGATAAAGCTTAGACTTCAGCATTTTCATTGCACGTTCTCTGTTTTTGATTTGGGATCTTTCCGTTTGGCACGTCACGACGACATTTGTTGGGATGTGTGTGATACGAACCGCAGAGTCCGTCGTATTGACGTGCTGCCCCCCTGCACCACTTGCACGATACGTATCCACCTTAATATCCTCTGTACGAATATCGATATCAATTTCTTCATTAAATTCTGGCATGACATCACAGGAAACGAAAGATGTATGTCTACGGCCAGATGAATCAAATGGAGAAATACGGACTAAACGATGGACACCTTTTTCTGCTTTTAAGTAACCGTAAGCGTTATGTCCTTTAATCAGCAATGTCACAGACTTAATTCCTGCTTCATCACCAGGAAGATAATCAAGTGTTTCAACCTTAAAGCCTCTGCGCTCTGCCCAGCGGGTATACATTCTGAGGAGCATCGATCCCCAGTCCTGTGATTCCGTTCCACCTGCACCCGGGTGAAGCTCAAGAATGGCATTGTTTTTGTCATACGGTTCACTTAAAAGAAGCTGCAATTCAAACTCGTTAAATTGTTTTGTTAAGTTCTTCAGTTCTTTTTCAAGCTCTGCATGAAGATCCTCATCGTAGTCTTCTTTTAATAAATCATGCGTCATTTGCAGCTCATCATGAGATTCACTGAGCTCATGATATGTATTCACATAATCCTTCAGTGCATTGGCTTCATTAATGACACCTTGCGCTTTTTGCTGGTCATTCCAAAAGTCAGCCTCTGACATCGTGGCCTCAAGCTCTGCAATTTTCGCTTCTTTTGTATCGAGGTCAAAGAGACCCCCTAAAATCAGCTAGCCTGCTAGCCATATTTTCAAGCTCTTGTCTAATTTCTACTAATTCCATATCCTTCACCTCATAGATGTATGGGGGCTGACATGAATAGAAAGAGGTTTTCACCTCTTTCCATTACTTATTCTGTCTTCCCATGACAATTTTTATATTTCTTGCCGCTTCCGCAGTGACATGGTGAGTTTCTTCCGATATCCACCACTTTACGCACCGGCTTTTTCTTCACTGTTTTCTCCTCATCGCCTTCTTGAGGCTGATGAGCAGTTGTTTGTCCTTGAACGACTTCTTCACGTTCTAGGTTGTTTTGGATTTCTGATTTTAGCACATATTTAGCGACGTCATCTTCAATTGAAGCGACCATATGCTCAAACATCGCAAATCCTTCCATTTGATACTCACGAAGCGGATTGGTTTGTGCATATGCACGTAAATGGATTCCTTGACGCAACTGATCCATTGCATCGATATGATCCATCCACTTCGAATCTACTGCACGAAGAACGATGACTTTTTCAAATTCACGCATTTGTTCATCGCCAAATGTCTCTTCTTTTGCATCATATTTCTCTTTAATCCGCTCCATGATGAATTCGGTGATCTCATCTGCTTCTTTACCGAAGATATCTTTGACCGAAATGGCACCTTCATCTAAATAGTTCGTGTTGATTAATTCAACAAGACCATCTAGTTTCCATTCTTCTGGAAGTTCTTCTTTCGGCGTGTAAGATCCAACAGCCCGCTCAATAGACGATTGAATCATATTGATCACAATCGATTTCAAGTTATCAGAATCGATGACTTCAAAACGCTGTTTGTAAATGACTTCACGCTGTTGACGAAGAACATCATCATATTGCAGAAGCTGCTTACGGGAATCAAAGTTATTCCCCTCAACACGTTTTTGAGAAGATTCAACAGCTTTTGAGACCATTTTACTTTGAATTGGAGTAGAGTCATCCATACCGAAGCGATCAAGCATCGCCATTGTCCGCTCTGCACCAAATCGGCGCATCAATTCATCTTCCATTGAGAGATAGAATTGAGTAATCCCTGGGTCTCCTTGACGACCAGAACGACCACGGAGCTGGTTATCGATACGGCGTGATTCATGACGCTCTGTCCCAATAACAGCAAGACCGCCTAGTTCTTTCACACCTTCGCCAAGCTTGATGTCTGTTCCACGTCCCGCCATGTTTGTCGCAATTGTGACGGCACCTTTTTGTCCAGCTTCCTCAATAATTTGTGCTTCACGCTCATGGTTTTTCGCGTTTAACACTTGATGAGGGATGCCTTTATTTTTAAGCAGTTTTGAAATCAATTCAGATGTCTCAACCGCAACAGTTCCGACAAGAACCGGCTGTCCTGTCATATAACGCTGTGCGACGTCTTCAGCTACTGCTTTAAATTTGCCATCCATTGTGCGGTAAATTAAATCAGGTCTGTCATCACGCACAACCGGTTTATTGGTTGGGATTGTGACAACCTGCATATTGTAAATGTTACGGAATTCCTCTTCTTCCGTTTTCGCTGTACCTGTCATACCAGATAGCTTTTCATACATACGGAAGTAGTTCTGGAACGTAATGGTTGCAAGTGTCATGCTTTCATTCTGCACTTCAAGACCTTCTTTTGCTTCAATGGCTTGGTGCAGACCTTCACTATAGCGACGTCCTTTCATTAAACGTCCTGTGAAGGAGTCAACGATGACGACTTGACCATCTTCCACAACATAATCAACGTCTTTTTGCATCGCAACATGCGCCTTAAGAGCCTGCGCGATATGGTGGTTAAGAGCAACATGTTTGACGTCAAACAAGTTCTCGATGCCAAATGCTTTTTCCGCCTTCGTCATTCCGCTTTCAGTCAACTGTACACTTTTTGTTTTAATATCATAAGTGAAATCGTCTTCTATTTTTAACGTACGAACAAAAGCATTTGCTTGTACGTAAAGTTTCGTCGATTTTGCAGCTTGTCCAGAAATAATAAGAGGTGTTCTCGCTTCATCAATTAAGATGGAGTCAACTTCATCGATGACGGCATAATGAAGTGGTCTTTGAACCATTTGCTCTTTGTACAGCACCATGTTATCTCGTAAATAATCGAAGCCAAGCTCATTGTTTGTTGAATACGTGATATCAGCAGCGTACGCTTCTCTTTTTTCATCTTTGTCTAAACTGTTTAAGTTCAAGCCAACCGTTAATCCAAGAAATTCAAAAATCTTGCCCATTTCCTCTGCATCACGGCTTGCCAAATATTCGTTGACTGTCACAATGTGGACGCCTTTTCCAGAAAGAGCATTCAAATAAACAGGCATCGTTGATGTCAACGTTTTCCCTTCACCTGTTTTCATCTCTGAGATATTACCTTCATGAAGGGCAATCCCCCCCATGAGCTGTACCTTAAATGGGAACATTCCTGTCACGCGGCGTGATGCCTCGCGAACCGTTGCAAATGCTTCAACCAAAAGGTCGTCTACAGATTGTCCTTTTTCAAGTTTTTCTTTAAATTCGATCGTTTTATTTCGTAAAGCCTCGTCAGATAATTTTTCAAAATCTTGAGCGAGAGCTTCGATTTCATTTGCCTTTTTTTCATATCGGCTGATCGTACGTTTCGTAGGATCAAACACTTTGTTTAAGATTCCAAGCATATAATAACGCTCCTCTATTTCATGCAATTTTTCGGCATGTCCAAAAGTTTGACAGGTCCATATTTACCTGCATTTATCATACCATACCTTCCTTGATTTCCAAAGAATTTGCAATGATTTAGCACAAAAAACCCGCCCCTAATGAAGGGAACGGGTTTACTTTTTTTAGGTCATTTTCGGATCAAAAGGAACGAATGATTAAGCGTTCGGCTCAATGAGTCCGTATTTACCGTCATTTCGGCGGTATACCACATTGGTCAAATTTGTCTCAGCATTTGTGAAGACAAAGAAACTGTGACCTAACATGTTCATTTGGAGAATGGCCTCTTCGCTATCCATTGGTTTTAGATTGAAGCGTTTTTGTCTGACGATTTCTGTTTCATCAATTTCTTCGTCATCTTGAACTGCTACTTCGGAAGCACCGTTTCCTCCAGCAAATAAATGCTTTTTCGCACCTTGCTCACGGAATTTACGGTTCACTTTCGTTTTATGTTTTCTAATTTGACGTTCTAATTTACTGGTTGCTAGGTCTACTGCATTGTACATATCCTCATTATGCACCTCTGCTCGAAGTGCTAGATCAGTCATTGGAATGGTAACCTCAACTTTAGATTCTTGATCGTTGTAAAATTTCAAGTTCACGTTGACTGAAGCATCAACATCTGACTCAAAATAACGCTCCAGCTTTCCAATTTTTTTCTCGACATGATCTCTTAGTGCAGGTGTTACTTCGATGTTTTCTCCTCGGACATTGTAATTCATGTAAAGAACGCCTCCTTTAAAATTAAGGATATGTAAACTTATTTCTACTTTTCCCTCCTTTTCTCCTGCTCAAACGTAAAAAAAATGTGAATTTTTATTGAAATTTGTCGAATCCTGCGGTGCTTCAGCTTTTACTTGATAGGTGATGAATATATATTCGCTTGATTCTTGAAAAAGACCATCGCACTGTTAAATCTTGAAAGATGAAATAGATGTTTTCAGTGATTGAGACAAAGATTTTAAATCCTCCGCAGCTGCTTTCATTTCCTCATTCGCCGCTAGTGATTCTTCAACAGCCGCCGACATGTACTCTGTTTCCTCAGAATTTCGTTTGGCTCCTTCTTCTATCACACCAATTGTTTGAGAAATTTCTTCTGTACTAGCTGAGATTTGCTCTGTCGTAGCAGAAAGCTCCTCTGCTTTCATCGAGATATCACGGATGGATTCCAGAATTTCTTGAAAGCTCTGTTCAGACAATTGCGATACTTTCACACCTTCTGCTACATCTCGTTCCACTTTCGTCATAGATTGAGACGATCTTTCAGTATCTTTGTTCACGTTGGCGAGTAACTGACTAATTTGATCAGTCAGCTGACTTGATTCTTCCGCCAGCTTTCTGACTTCATCTGCAACAACCGCAAAACCTCGTCCATGTTCCCCAGCCCTTGCTGCTTCAATGGCTGCGTTTAAAGCAAGTAAATTTGTCTGATCTGCAATGGCATGAATATTCCCCAGCAGGCCTTGAATGCCGGTAAATTGTACTTGTACATTGGCCATTGTAGAATGATGTTCATTCACAGATTCCTTAATAGAACTCATTTGTTTCACAAATTGTTGAATGAGGGATGCGCCCTCTTCAGCCTTTTCAGTCACTGAAATTGAGTGACCCGAAACATCAGACGTATGTTCAGCCGCATTATGCATACCAGTCGAAACTTCTTGAATTGAAGAAGCTACTTTTCCTACTGCATCCGATTGTTCACGTGAAGCTTCACTGACCTGTTCAATCGAGCTAGACGTCTGTTCACTAGCCGAAATGGTTTGACTGATGGTTTCTTCAAATTGCGCAGCAGAATCAGCTAATTGCCTTGATCCATTTTGCACCTGTAGGATGAGCTGACGCAAATGAGCGGTCATTTGGTTAAAAGCCGTACCGAGCTGGCCAATTTCATTTTTAGAGGTTACTTCAATCTCTTCAAGTGTGAGGTCACCATCTGCCATTCTTCTTGCTGCATGTGTGACAGAGACAATCGGTTTTGTCATACGATGAACAAACCTTGTGCCAATGACTAAAAAGCCGACTATAATCGCTGCGCTAACGAGAATAAGCGTCAGCAATAATTGGTTACTTTCTTCATTGAGCTGACTGATTTTTTGATCACGCTGTTTCAATTGTGTTTGAGCAAATTCTTTTGTAAAGGTATGTATTTCTTGTTCGATAGGTTGTAATTCTTGACTGAGGCGGGTGTTGAATTCTTTTTGATTGTTAGTATTCAATGAGATAAATAGCCTTTTCGTGGATTCATAATAAAGCTCATTCTTCTGAGAAATCTTTTCTAACAATTTTTTTGCTTGTTTGACTGTACTCAGTTTTAAAGCATCACCTGTTTTTTTATTAATATCAACATAGGTATCTTCAATATTTTGTGAGACTTTCCTATCCTGAACAACCACATACGTTTTAATTTGTGCTTCCTGCTTTTGCAGCAGTGCCTCTAATTCCAGTGAGGTCTGGTACAGCTTTACTTCTTTGGTGAGGAGTGCTTTATATGATTGATCTGTTTTGTAATAGATAAAGCTAGAAAATCCTAAAATACTGACAAACAATACACATATGACAATAAGCCCAAATAAAAATTGATTTTTTAGTCTCATAAATTCCTCCGAATGGTCTGAATTGAACAAAAATTAATGAATGACATACGGCCTCATACAGGCATGTATTTCATCCATCCACTTTCTATATTCAGGTATAAAATATGATGTAAGGAATGACTGGAAGTGATTTGAAGGGAATGTATAGAAAGCTAGTATATCGAAACTTAAAAAAATTTGGTCAAACGATCGAATCGTCTTAGCAAAGTGCTCATTTTCAATAATTGAAAGCAGAAGCGGGTGTGTTGTCTCTAAATGAAAGAAGGCATGGATCAGATCATTAAAGATCCGATCCCCTTCTGTTTTAGCAAAATCCTTCTCAATTTCATCTAAATATTTTAGACTCTCTTCTATCGTATATAGAAGGTCATAATATGTGGTTAATAAAATATAGTCATCTGAACGATACGCCACAGGTCTCACCTATTTATTTCCGTTTATCGTAGTATACGCCGTCACTTGTCATGGGCTGATACGGATTTTGATAATTCAGCTGTTTTGTTTTCTTACGTTGAATGGCTTGAATATCTGCCTTGATCCCATTTTGAATCTCCGTTAATTGCTTGGCCATCAATTGATCTGTTTGAATGATTTCTTTGATTTTCTCTTTTTCTTGAACGGAAAGCTCATGTTGAATATCTCTCATTAGTTCGTCTCTCTCAACTAAAAAAGCATCAAAGTCTTCAATGAGTGTTTCGCTTTGCGGATTGGCCTCTATTTCCGCTGCCATTTTTAACGTTTGGTCGTGCAGTTGGTCCACAATACTCATAGAGATCCCCCAATAGAGTGGTGACGCCCTTTTCGATCGGTTTGAATGACTTCCTTCCAAGCATCTCGGAAATCAGTCACATATTGCTCTACTTCATTCAGGATCTCTTCGTCATTTTGCAGATTGGCTTCAATCAGTCTTCGATAGATGTAGTCATACATACTTGCCATGCTCTTTGATACATCATACGTACGATTTAAGGTGACATTTAATTCTTGGATGATGTTTTGAGCCTTTTTCAGGTTCAAGTTTCTCATTTCAGCATCTTCTTTTTGAATGCCATGCTTTGCTAGTCTAATAAACTTTAAGCATCCTTCATAAAGCATAAGCGTTAACTCGGCCGGTGTTGCGGTCTCAATAGAATTTTTCTGATAGGCGGCATAAGGGTTCTGAATTGCCATATGTTATAAACCTCCAATTATTGTCCAAGCAGTTGAGAAAGATAGCCAGATTGGTTGTTTAGCTTTTGAATCGCACTATCCATGGCGTTAAACTTTTTGTAGTAACGAGCTTCCACCATTTTTAAACGATCTTGGAATGTACTCATTCGTTCGGTCAAAGAATCAAGGTCCTTACCAAGTCCGTATTCTTTTGATGCCATCGTTGTGCTACCAGCCTTTGTCTGAATGCTCTTCGAGAAGGCTGATAAGGAATTTTTGATACGATGAATGATTCCTTGTTCTTTATATTGCTGCTGCGCTTTATCTTTATCTTTTGAATCTACATTTAGCGAACCTGACATAAATATTTGACTAATCTTCTGTGGGTCTTCTTGAATAGCTTTTCTTAGCTTCGGTTCATCAATGACAAGCTTTCCGCCATCTTTATATTTATCTGAAGTGGCAATTCCGATTTGTGTCATGTGAATTTTATTCCCATCACTTGTCGTAATATCAACATAAAAATCACTTCTTAATTTAGATGCACCAGATCGTAAAATTGAATCACTTCTCAACAAGCCTGACTTCGCAGTCGTTTCCCATAGCTCGACTTCTTTGTCAGACATGGCTTTTTTCTCTTCAGCTGTTAATGGATAGTAGTCTCTATTTCTTTTTTCATTGACTTTACCATTGATCTCTTCAACAAGTTCATTGTATTTATCAACGAATTGTTTGATTTTATCAAAGATGGCATCGACATCTGTTGAAACGTTCAAACTGACAGGCTTATCTGTTGTTCCTTTAAGTTCATATGTGATACCAGCCTGCGTGAAGGTATTATTGTTATTTTCCATTTTGAGACCATTAATTTCGTATTGCGCTTTCTGCCCTTGAGTAGTCGCAACTAATTTATTATCTCCATCCACTTGGAATCCTAATTGCGTTAAAAATGAAGCAGAATCACCATCCGCTGCCTTAATACTGACACCTTCTCCAGTCGTACGCGAAGTCAGAGCAATTGTATCTACGTAGTTGGTCCCATCAAAAATTTGACCTTTATAAGCCGTGACACCTAGTTGAGCGTTGTTCAATTTTGACACGATTGTATCAAGGGTATCTTTATCAGTCGTATTAATGGTCACTGTTTTGGGTGTCGTAGAATCTGGTGTCGTCACCTCAAACGCGAACGTACCGTTTGCAGCAGTAAATCCAGATGTACCAGAAGATTTGAATACGGAAGCTGTCGCTAGTTGAGTCACATTAATCGAGCCAGAGGTAGCATTTGTTGATCCAGTTGCTGTGACAGCAGATTCATTGGAGCTAGTGACCTTTTTTGCGCCATAAGTACTCGGATATGTTAAATTTAGTTTGGCAATGAGATCATCTAATTCTTTGACCTTTGAATTGACCTCGCGATAGCTGTCTCTTTGCCATTCAAGTGTTTGTTTCTGACGTGTCATTTTATCAAGTGGTGCTTGCTCAGTTTTCATTAACTTTGAGACGATTTCATCAATATCAAATACATTAGAAAATCCAGTAATTCGATTAACCATGGTTTATGTTCTCCCTTCAATTACATTCTTTTATCGACAAATAAACCGACAATCTCTGTCATTGCCGCATAGAAATCAAGCCATTCTTTGGAAGGAATCTCTCTAATGACTTCTTCGGTTTGGTTATCTACGACTTTGACATAATATTCATTGAGTTTTTCATGCAATTCAAATTGAAGATGAAATTGAGTAGGTTCAATCAGCTTATTTGCTCCTTGAAGCGTTTTCTCAATTTCTTCTTTTGAAACGACTTTTCCATTTGCTTGTAAATCAGTGTTTGCATTGTCATTTTGATGATTCGTAACACGGGTTTGAAATGCATCAATCAGTGGCTCTAGCGAAGTCAACTTACCAACAGACATAGTTATTCAGCTCCTGTGCTTTGATCTATCTTTTATATCGGCTTTGAATTATTAAATTAAATATAGATGGCCCGATTTGTTAAAGTTTCATATAGATGGTGTACTTCTACGGTTTCACACGGAGGAGGATAGACAAATAGGATAAAAAAATCCTCACTTTTTTTGTGAGGATAATTGAGAAAGTAGATCAAAGGACAAGCTAGCAGCACGGCTGTTTTCTTCTTGAATAGACAGGTATACTTCCTTCCTGTGAATATCAATATGCTTAGGAGCCTCAATTCCGACTTTTACTTGGTCGCCTTCAATCGCAATAATTTTAACTTCAATATCGTCGCCTATTTGAATCGATTGATTTAATTTACGAGATAGAACTAACATGAGGAAGCCACCTCTAGCAAATGTTTTGTATGATAGGCTGAATCATGCAAAATGACCTGCTTGGCTTTCATGTTTTTCCGATTCACAATAATAGGCGCTCTTAAATTGGCTGTCGTTTTTTCAATAGAAGATCCCATTGTTAAAATAACCATGACTTCCACATCATTGGCATCTTCCACCCCAAGAATGTCTACAACCGATTCTTCTAAGTCAAATTCATATTGATTGAAGAACAAAAATGGGCTGCTGACAATAAAGCCTAGTTCTGTATTTTCCAAAGATTGGAGAACTAAAAATGGGGATTCTTCTGATAAAGGTAAAATGACAAATTGTTTTTGATCCAGAAATCCTGGTATCCCATTAGAGAAGTGAATGATTTGCTCCTCTTTAATCGTCACTTCGCCATGGTATTTTGTTTGAATGATCATAATTCACGACCTTTTTCATTTTTCTTAACTATACCTTATCACCATTTTGACCTGTTTCGTCAACTTCTATTTTTAATTCTGGGTATTGTAACATATCAATATGAACTTTACCTGGCTGGTAGTTAACAATTGGTTTATGAGGTGTTGCCTCTATAATAGCTTTTTGCGGCTCCACATCAATTTTAAGTTCAGATGGCTGATAGTGAATTTTCACACTAAAAAATGAAGGAATCACACCGATGTTGAATTGTTTTGCTGGAGGACTGCCGTTGATTTTCGCAAACTCAGCAATCGCATTCCCACCATTCTCGATCTTGATGAGTTCACTTCCTTCTTCCGCTCTACGTCCCATTCCTTCTCCAATCGCACGTTTCCCCTCAGCCGCCCATTCCTCAGAACGCCTAAAAATCGACTTAATATCCATATCGGCAAATGCCTCGGTTTGATCTATGGTTAATTTCGACGGTGTCCTTGTGATATTCATGACAGCTCTTGGCTGCTGAATCTCAAGCTCCGCTCTTGGCTGCTCTACTTCTTGCTTGGAAGGGGTTGTCGACATTTGTAGCTTCGCATAAGTTTGCTCCATTAACAATTTAGGAATTTGCATAGGTTCACCTCCATGATGCAAAAAAGCACCCAACGGATGCTTTTTCTTATCTTAAGAAATCGACAAGGGATGGCTGAATCACTTTAGCTGTCGTCGCTAGAGCAGCTCTATTCACAGTCTCTTGTTGAAGAAGATCAAGGATGGCTTTTTCACTTTCTACATCTTCAGCATCTGATTTAGCCTTTTTCAGCACTTCAAATTGCGAAGTCAAACGGCTTCCGACTAAGTCGATACGATTAGATCTAGCCCCAAGGTCTGAACGCTCAGCACTCATCACTTCTTTAAACTGATCGATATTTCCTAATGCATCATCAGAATTTGTAAACGTTCCATTTTTTAATGAGTTTTCTAAATCAGTCAGCATTTCAATGACATTTTGACCACTGGCAGATTGCCCACCAAAAGCTGAAAGAGGATTTGAATTCACATTTAATGTGATTCCATCAGAAATGTTCGATTGAACAACGTTAGCATCTGTATAGTTTTCAAAGTTAAATGTAAATGTACCATCTGCATTCTCTACAACTGGTTTAACATTTGTATTCGTCCCATTAAAAACAAACTTACCTAACATCTGCGTGTTCATTGCATCAATGATTTGATTCTTCATCTGACCAATTTCCACTCCGATAGCAGCTAAATCTTCTGGCTGTTTTGTTCCATTGGCCGCATCGAGTACTTTATCTCGTATATTTGACATGATATCAATGATTTCAGTGACACTTGTTTCAGATGTATCAATCCAGTTTCGTGCCTCATTTAAATTAGTTTGGTATTGCTCATTTCGAAACATGGCTGTACTATACTGAAGACTTTTCACTGCTGCCACAGGATCATCAGACGTTTTTGTGAAACGTTTTCCAGACTGTGCCTGCTCATTAATTTTAGAGAGTTTTTCATAACTTTTACTAATATTTCGAAGTGAATTTTGAGAAATCATACTTTGCGTGACTCGCATCAGTTACCCTACCTTCCTACGACACCCATGCCGTTTATTATTTTATCTAATACTTCGTCTTGCATCGTCATAATTCTTGCAGCTGCATTATACGCATGCTGAAATTGGATCATGTTCGTCATTTCTTCATCAAGAGATACAGCACTAGTTGACATCCTGCGTTCATTGGCTGAATTCACAAGAGCTGCTGAACTGCTTTCAAGGGTCATGTTCTTTTTAGCTTGTATCCCCATTTCGGCAATGACATTCTGATAGTAATCCTGAATCGTTGTGGTATTGCCGCCGATTGCAAGCTTTAAATTTTGAATATTGGCTAATTGCGTAGCATTCGAACCATCACCTTGCGTTTGATTAAGAGATGCAGCAATGTTATCTGTTGATGCTAAAATCAAGTCACTCACCTTGATACGGGCTGCCAAACCTTTATTCAAATCATTGTTATTCTCGATATCGAAAAAGTCTTGTCCGTTTGTGCCATTTAACGTGTACCCTTGCTTATGGACATCGTTAAAAGCATCCATAAATACTTTTGCTACTTCATCCAGCTCAGCAAGCATATCCGGGTACATGCCTTTTTCATCTCCATTAGACATGTAGCCATACGCCTCAACAAGTGCTTTTACTTTACCATTCACTTGTAATTGATCAGCTGCGATGGTTGTCGTTCCAAATTGGAGTGAGTTAACAAGTCCTGTCGTATTATCATAGGAAAGTTGCAATTCAGATTTTTCATTAGTAATGCCATTTAAAATCGTTCCAGCAGATTGTCCATTAGCACCGATAATGTCGATGTTAACGGTTCCTTCAGCAATTTCCAGAGCATTTCCTCCAGAAGGGTTGTAGCTCACTTTAATATCAACAAGTGAGGAAAGCTGATCTATAAGAGCGTCGCGCGTATCATAAAGATCATTGGGAAGATAACCATTTGGCTCAACGGTTGCAATCTGTTTATTCACTTCATCAATTTGAGTTAATAGGGTGTTCACATTTTTTGCCGTTGAATCGAGTTCAGTTTTTAAATTCTTTTGTATCGTTGTTAAAGAAGAATTTAGCAGGCGGAATTGATCTACTAAAGCCTGAGCACTTGTCTTAACAACTGTACGGGCTGAAGCAGTATCAGCATTTTTCGATTCTGATAAGACTTGTAATGATTTCCAGAGATTATCAAAGGCTCTATTCAAGCCTTCATCTGTTAAATCATTCATCACTCCTTCCATTTGTGAAAGAGCATCAGACTTCGTCGCATAATAAGACAAGTTATTGTTATGATCTCTATACTGAAGATCTAAAAAGCTGTCTCGAATTCTTTCAACAGTTCCAACTTGGACACCTGTCCCCATTTGGCCATATGTCTTGCCATCATAAACAGAAATCACTGGGTAAGGATTCTCTGCTTTAAAGGTAACTCTCTGTCTTGAATAGCCATCAGTATTTGCATTGGATACGTTGTTTGATGTGACATAAAGCCCTGCACGCTGGGCTGTGATTCCTCTTTTTGCCGTTTCTAGTCCCATGAATGTAGAACCCATAGATATCCTCCTTGTTTACGCCTTTGAATCAAACAAAGCCCTATGCTGTTTAGGCTTTGAACTCTCAAGACCATTTTGTCCGTAATTCATATTTTCTTTGTTAGGATTCACAAGATCGAATGTCAGTGAAATAAATTGAAGTGACTGCTGAATAAGCTGTTTGTTCAGTTCGTTTACATCTTTCAGTTCCACCATGATGTCATTCAGCTTCTCATATAACGAAATAAGCTCTTCTTGATCCGTTCCTGTAGCTTTTTCGATACATGCGGTGATTGTCGGCGATTGATCACTTTGTAAAAATTGAACTGCTGCTTCAATCCGCTTTTCTTCTAATTGTGAAATGGCCTGAATATATTTTTGCTCAAGGTTCAGAACCTCTGAAAGAGCATCGATCTCATTATTTTTCAGCATTTCTGTTTTATTCTTAGACAGCTTTAGAAGCTGTTCATGTAATCCGTAGAGACGGTGCAGTTCTTCAATCATTATTTTTACTGACATTCACGCTACTCCCTTTTGTTATTGTTGTTTATAAAAATTCAACATTTTATCTGCAATGCCTTTGGTATCTACTTGATATGTTCCGGCTTCAATGCTTTTTTTAATTTGGTCTATTTTATCTTGACGTTCTTTCATGATATTCGGCACCTTTTGCATTTCGATTGCCTTTTTAGAAATTTCGACTTTGTCAGTTGATTTTGCTTGATTCGATTGCAACGTTTGTTTCTCATATGTTTTCTTGTAAGGATTTACTGGTTGTGTTCCATATCGATTAATTTTCACGGGATTCCTCTCGCTTTCCGTTACAGTCTGTCTTGATTCTATCCATTTTATCGACCAAACTGCAACTTAGTTTAGGGAATCAGTCGTTTTTAGGATTAATGGCATAATAGGTGTCTTTTTTCCTAGATTCAATCTCCCTTTTACGCTCTTCTTCTTGGTCCATTTGGCTGATTTGCGTCTTTATATCCTTTTCACAATGGCTACACAGCTTGTTTTTCCTGATCGGTTGGCCGCATCTTTCACAAGGATAATTGATATTAGGGAATTGACTAATTTGAAGTCTTTTCAAACGGATAAATTTCAGGATTAATTCTTCATCAACTTCTGTTGCGTCTACTATTTCAGCAATGGTTGATTGTCTATTACTTTGCTTACGCAAGAATTTATAAACGATATCAAAAGAACGTTCTTCTTCTTCAAAGCATTTGTTACAAACCGTTTGGATGGTGGTTTTTAAAAATAACTGATTACATTGTGGACAGTTTGCCAATTGATTCATAACCAAAACCCCTTACGTTATTTTCTTTTCTTAATATCGGTTGATTGTCATGATTTTTAACTACGAATCAACGTAAAAGAGGAAACACTTTTGGCGCCTGCGTCTTTTAAAATTTTTGCTGCATGATAGACTGTCGCCCCAGTTGTATAAATATCATCGATTAATATGATATCCTTTAGAACGATCGGGTTTGCCTGCCTTAATTGAAACAACTTCTGTTGATGTAAACGTTCATTTTTTCTTTTCTTAGACTGCTTCCTTTGATGTACTTTTATAAGTGGCTCCAATATAGGTCCGCCAATCATGGAAGCAAGCATCATTGACTGATTGAATCCTCTTTCCTTTAATCTCTCTTTACTCAAAGGAATTGGGACAAGCACCGGTTCTTTGATTGAAAAAGAACGTTTAAACGCTGACTGTACATCTTTTTTAAATAGATCAGCTAAAGCCGTATCACCTCGAAATTTAAATCGAGCTAGAACATCTTTCATAAAGTCGTTGTAAGCATAAACAGACCGATTCATTACAAGAATCTCAGCAAAATCCCGTCGTTTATTCCACCTTGAACAATCATGACACAATTGATCATTTGATTGCGCTCTTCCGCATTTGGGACAAGTAGGACCTTGAATCTTCATGAGGTGGTTCTTACATGCTACACATAAACGATCTTCATTTAATAGTAGGAATGATTTCCATGTAAAAGCAGCCACAAAATGGCTCTCACAAATTGGACAAATCAATGCTTTTCTTTGTTCAACGACAAATGATTTTCGCACCTTGGATATGTAGTGACCGTTGAAGCTGCTTCTGTCAGAATGACGAGCATCGCCGTATTCTTCTGTTTATCCACCATCTCGGATTTACTGTAGGATATTTTATCGATATCTGTTATATATTGCGGTTTCACTTGATTTAGAGAAATGGCTAATACATCTTCTATACATTTTTCACAATGACAAATCATGTTTAATTGGTTGAGATATTGATAGAGAATTTCTTTAAGTAGTATTTCTTTTGCATTGAGTAGCATATTTTGTCTCTCCTGCCATTTGTGTTTTGTGAATATAATGTACCATGATTTAGTTGAACCCACACTATTTTTCAGAAAACTCTTTTTCAGCTGTATTATTCATTTTTACGATATGTTTCTTTGCTTGTTTCATACTTCTCGTTAAACCAAAATGAAAAAAGTACACGTCTCCGTTAAAAAAATCTGGATGTCTCCCTGCTCTACCAGAAATTTGAACAAGTGCACTTTCTGTAAAAATAGGAGATTCCGCACCTAAGACGCCCACTTGAACATCTTGAATGGTAACGCCTCTTTCTAGAATAGTTGTTGTAACCAATACATCGTATCTATGATCTCTGAAATGCTGGACTTTTTGCTTCCTTTCTTGATCATCCGCAGAAACACCCTGTACATTTACATCTTGACCTTGAAGAATATGAGTTACCTTCTTCATAGTAGAAATAGAAGGAACAAAGAGTAACACTCTTTTTTTCTTTGTGATATGTTCATGCAGCCAGTTCATTGTAGATGCTGGAAGCCGATTTCTTTTTAATCTCTTTTTCCAATCTCCAACCCATTGAAATGTTGGGACAGGTAACGGTTTTTGGTGGAAGCGCAGAGGAATTTTGATCGCTTCTAATTGTCTACGAGCAACATCTTTTTGCATTTTTTTAGATGGTGTGGCACTTAAGTAAATTCTAACTCCTGTTTTTTTCATTGACTTTAAAACAGCAAACTGAAGCCGTTCATCGATTGAATAAGGAAAAGCATCGACTTCGTCTACAATGAGGACATCAAAGGCGTTTTTATATCTCATTAGCTGATGGGTTGTAGCGATCATAAGCGGCGCCATTTGAAATCTTTGAGAACTCCCGCCATAAAGTGCAGCTATATTCAGTCCTTGAAATGCCTTTCTCATTCGAGGTTCAAGCTCAAGTACAACATCGGTTCTAGGCGTCGCAATACAAACACTCATTCCGTTATTTAGCGCATATTTTATTCCATGAAAAAGCACCTCCGTTTTCCCCGCACCACAAACAGCCCAAACGAGCAGATCAAATTTGTTTTGGATTGCTTCTACTAGCCTATCGGACGCTCTCTTTTGCCCTTTAGAAAGCTCTCCCTGCCATGTTAATTCAACTTGTCTTGTTTCTTTCTTTTGTGGACCCGTCCATTCGTAGAGAAAGCCACATTCGCTTACTTTTCCCAGCATGATGCAGGATCTACAGTATACACAGTCTTTTTTACATGTTTCACACGGAGAGAGGGCAAAGTAGCGCTTGTTTGATACACCGCACCGGCAGCAGATCAAACCACTCGCCACCCTATCGACTGCAGGTGTTCTATGGATAAATCCTTGATTCTCCAGCCACTCCAATTCGGACTGTGTACATTGACATTCAACAGGAAGAAGGTGCCTTGATTGTAGCTTGTGACTGAGTTCCATTGCTTTTTCCAGATTCAATTTCACGCACTACCTTTCCATTCATGTTGACCCATTATGTACAAAGAGAAGGCCTTTCGTCTAATTGTAAAAATAGAAAAACAAATCCCCTTTTCCATGAGAAAAGGGGATTTTGATATCTATCTGATGATCCAGCCAAGTGCTAAAGAGCCTTCGCCTAGATGAGTGCCAATCACGGCACCAAAGTAGCTTTTATAAAATTCAACATGAGGATACTTTTCTAATAAGTGCGCAATTAATTCATCTGCTTCTTCTTCTCTATTACCATGTATCAGAGTTGCTCTCATTGGAACACCACGTGATGCATCTTCATCAAATAATTCAAAAATACGTGAAATGGCTTTTTTGCGTGTACGAATCTTCTCAAAAGGGACAATTAGCTTGTTGTCAAAATGCAAGATAGGCTTTACCTTTAAGAGGCTTCCAATAAAAGCCTGAGCACCATTTAATCTGCCGCCTCGTTGTAAATGAGTTAAATCGTCTACCATAAAATAAGCTCTTTGATTTTCTTTCAGATAATTGAGATGGGAAATCACTTCTTCTGGAGAAGCACCATCTTGGATTTTTTCAGCAGCTTCTAACACATAAAAACCTTGCGCCATACAGCTAGTCTCTGTATCAAACGGATAAATGTCGATTCCGTCAACTAGTTCATTTGCTGAGGCCGCACTATTGTATGTTCCACTAATTCCGCTTGACAGATGTATACTAATCACAGCATCATATGTTTCGCTAAGTTTTTCATATAATTCTATAAGTTCACCGAAAGCAGGCTGAGAGGTTGTTGGAAGATCTTTATGTTTCTTGACTTCTTCATAATATGTCTTCCAATCCATTTCTACTTCTTCACGGTATGTTTCAGTACCAAAGATGACATTCAGAGGGATCATATGAATATGATGTTTATCACGTAGTTCTTGTGGTATATAAGCAGTACTGTCTGTTACAACGGCTATTTTCATTCTTAAATACCTTCCTTATCCGTTAAGTTGCTTTTTAAAAAAGAATGATCATTGTTTTTCACTAGATTTATAATACTAATCAAAAAAGCTTGCCTAATCAATAGGCAAGCCCGCTATATCCGAAAAAGACTCCTTACCTGCCTATCATTGCTCTCTAACTTGAATGTGAGAGAACTAAAAACAGGCGAAAAAGGAGTACTTGTCCGGAACATTATCTCATTTCTACCCAGCCGTTTTTAATTGCTACAACAACAGCTTGAGTACGGTCATTTACATTCATTTTTTGCAAAATGTTACTCACGTGGTTTTTGACTGTTTTCTCACTAATAAAGAGCGACTCACCAATACCTCTGTTGCTCTTTCCGTCAGCTAACATTTGAAGAACTTCACATTCACGTCTTGTTAAGATATGAAGTGGTCTGCGAATTTCAGGATATACCTCGTGCTGTGGATGTGCTGAAACGCCGCTTGTTGCTAAGCGTCGGAATTCATTTACTAAGTTATGAGTGACTTTCGGATGTAAATAAGAGCCTCCGTCAGCTACTACTTTTACTGCTTCAATGAGGGTATCTGCATCCATTTCTTTTAACAAGTAGCCTCTTGCTCCTGTTTTCAATGCATGTGTCACATAGTTTTCATCGTCATGAATAGATAGGATAATGACTTTTGATTCGGGATAAAGCTCTACTAGCTGTTTTGTAGCCTCCACACCATTTACATTCGGCATATTAATGTCCATAATGACAACATCCGGATGATAGTGTTCTACGATACGTGCAGCTTCGTCACCGTCGTCTCCTTCTGCAACTACTTCAAAAGTAGGTTCAAAATCTAAAATCCGTTTGACACCTTCACGGAATAATTGGTGGTCATCGATAATTACAATATTTACTTTAGTCACAAGCTACGCCTCCCCATGTTTATTGTTCTACACCTGAACTTTATGGTCAATATGTCTTTTGTCTCTATTTTACAATTTTATTTTGTAATGTTAACGGTACTCTAATCATGATGAATGTCCCTAGACCTATTTTTGAGTCTATGGTCATTTTACCTTCTAGTAAGTCTACGCGCTCTTTCATACCAAGTAACCCAAAGGATTTGTTTTTATTTGTTTTAACATCCTTCATATCAAAGCCTTTTCCATCGTCTTTGATAATTAAGGTGACAAAGTCTTTCGTCACTTCAACCTTCACAGAGATTTCTTCAGCTTCAGAATGCTTTAAAGAATTTGTGACAGCTTCTTGAGCTAGTCTAAATAGTGCCACTTCAAATTGAGAAGCAATTCTTTCGCTTTCAGTATCACCTAAGCACTGGAACGTAATTTTGGTTTTTCCATCATATTCTTCAATTGTGTTTAAGTATTTTCGCAGTGTCGGAATGAGACCCAAATCATCTAAAGCCATTGGTCTTAAATCATAAATGATTCTTCTCACTTCGTACAGTGCATTTCGCACATTCTGTCTTAGACTTCTAATTTCTTTAAAGCCTTCTTCTGTTCCACGGTCTCTAAAAATCCGTTCTATTAGTTCTGAACGCATCATCACGTTTGCCAGCATCTGAGCAGGTCCATCATGGATTTCTCGTGATACCCTTTTGCGCTCTTCTTCCTGGGCTTCAATAATTCTTAGTCCAAAATCTTGTTTTGCCTGAGCATCTTCAAGTAAAACACCGACCTGACGTAAATCTTGGTTCAAGTAGTTGAGGACGACCGTGATCTGGCTCACAAGCGTTTCTGAACGTTCAATGACGTCTTGTAAGCTTAACAATCGTCTTTCGAGATCATCTCTTCTTTCCCTCAGCTGTTTTTCGCGCTGCTGGATCATGGTCAATTCTACTTGCAGGTTATGTGCTTTTTCATAGGCTTCTCGTATTTCTTCTTCGCTGAATTTGTTGAAGTTTCTGCTGACTTCAGATAAACGATTTCTAGCATGTCTCGTATGTACTTCTAGTTTATCCCCAAAATCAATGACTTCGTTGACTTGCTGTTTAATTTGCTTGAGCTCTTCTACTAGGCTTTCATATTGTTGACGGGACTGTTCGCCGATTCTAAATACTTCGTCCTTACTGCCATCAACTGTACTTAGCATTTTCATGATGATTGAATCCAATAACTTCGGATCCATTTTAGGTGTTGTCATGGCTTTTACCTCCCGTAACAGTGATGTCATCTTTTTTTATTATAAATGTCATTGATCTGCATTTTATGTCGAATTATAATGAAAGAATGCGTATAAATCATGAAATTTTTATGACGACCCTTTTTCCGCTCCTATCATCATAACAAAATACGCTGTAAAATTCTAAAACCAATGCAAATTTTCTCTAGCCTTACAATTTGCTTGTCAGGAGGGTATGTCTTTTGCTGAACCGCTATCTCACAGTAAAAAGCCGTGGCGAGCATGAGATCGTCATTGAAAAATCACGTTTTATTTGTCATATACAACGTGCTGTCTCAGAAGAAGAAGCACAAACCTTTATACAATCCATAAAAAAACAACATTGGAACGCCACTCATAATTGTTCCGCCTATTTGATCGGTGAACATGATCTGATTCAAAAAGCAAATGATGATGGTGAACCAAGTGGTACGGCAGGGGTACCAATGCTTGAAGTGCTAAAAAAACGCAAGCTGAAAGATACAGTTGTTGTCGTCACTCGTTATTTCGGCGGTATTAAGCTAGGTGCCGGTGGATTAATTCGCGCGTACGGAAAATCTGTGTCTGAAGCAATTAATCATGTTGGTATGGTAGAACGCTGTTTAATGCGTACGATGCACACAACAATAGATTATACATGGCTTGGAAAGGTAGAGAATGAGCTTAGAGTCTCATCTTTTCAGCTAAAAGACATCCATTATGCAGAAGATGTGATTTTTGAAACGTATGTAGAAGAAACACAAAAAGAGCAGTTCATTGAATGGATGACTGAGTTGACTAATGGAAAGAGTGTTACTAAAGAAGGCGAATTGATTTATTTAGAAAAGGACGTTGGTCCGATAAAGGAGACAGATGAATGGCACAACGAGTAAAAGTGCGTGTACGAAAGAAAAAGAGTAAGAAGAAAAAGATTTTCAAACGGATTCTGGTCTTATTTTTGCTTCTCTTTATCTGCATGGGCGGATTTGCAGTTTATAAGATTGTGAATACACTCCAAGCTGCTGACAAAACTTATGATGAATTAGAGCGCGGGGAGAAATCGAAACTCCGTGATGCTGTCATTGATATAAAGAAAAAACCTTTCTCTGTCCTATTTGTTGGCATAGAGGATTACGCCACAAATGGTGATCACGGCCGTTCAGATTCACTCATCGTCGCAACGATTAATCCTCAGGATAAAACGATGAAAATGGTCAGTATCCCCCGTGACACACGAGTACAGCTTGCTAGTGACACAACGGGAAATAAAGTAAAGATCAATGCGGCATTTGCTAAAGGCGGTAAAGACGAAACGATTGAAACTGTCGAACAATTCTTGCATATCCCAATTGACAAATATGCAACAGTGGACTTTGACGGTTTTAAGGATGTCATTGATGAAGTTGGGGGAATCGATATAGACGTTCCATTTGACTTCAATGAAAAAAGTGACGTCAAAAAATCGAAAAAGATTTACTTTAAAAAAGGGAATATGCATTTAAACGGGGAAGAGGCACTTGCTTACGCGCGAATGAGAAAACAAGATCCACGTGGTGATTTCGGGCGTAACGATCGTCAGAAACAAATCTTACGTGCCATGATTGATCAAATGGCGAAACCTCATAACATTGCAAACGTGGATAATATTGCAAAAGAAGTAAGTGATCATATAACAACCAACTTCCGCATCACAGAAGGACTTGCTCTACAGCAAATTTACAGTGGTTTCAAAGGAGACGATACTGAAACATTATCTATTAAAGGATCAGACCTTTATCTAGGACCAAATCGAACATACTTCTTTGAGCCAGATCAAACCAACTTGGCTGAGGTGCAAAATGAGTTAAGGACACATTTAAAGCTTCCTGCTGAGTCATCATCTGAAACAGATTCACAAACAAATCCAGCCTCTGGTGAAACAGGAACAACTGATACCACGACTCCTTCGAGCAATACAACAGGACAATAATAAAAACAGCCCGCCTTCCGAGGAACGGGCTGTTTTTTATTGTCTTTTGACCATACGTTTGTAGAATTTCGTAAATGGTTTAAACTCTTCGTTCACTAATCCAGTGACTTCAGCAATAACTTGCATAAACATGACCAGTAAAAAGATGATGATCAATGACAGCCAAATGGTGGCACTTGTCAGCAAAATCGCGCTTAAGCTGAAGACTAGGCCAATCATGTAAATCACAATCACTGCCATTCGATGTGATAAGCCAAAGGCCATCAGTCGATGATGGATGTGTGATTTGTCAGGTGCTGAGATAGGCTGTTTATTCAATATTCGTCTGATGATCGCAAAGGTCGTATCAAAAATAGGCACACCTAAAATAATTACAGGGACAACAACACTAAACAAAGTAACACTTTTGTACAATCCTAAAAGTGACAGGACCGAGATCATATAGCCTAAAAATAACGACCCTGTATCACCCATAAATATTTTTGCTGGATGGAAGTTATAAAAAAGAAAACCGATGGTACTGCCAATGACGACAAGAGATAACGAAAGAATCAGGATCTTGTCCGCAGAAAATGCCATGACGGCAATCGTGGTTAAACCGATAACCGAAATTCCGGCAGCCAGTCCATCTAATCCGTCAATTAAATTGATCGCATTTGTAATCCCAACAATCCATAGTACAGTCAGGGGATATGCCATCCATCCTAACTCCAGTCGATCTGTTAAGAAAGGAACAGAGAAAAAGTCCATTTTTAAGCCCGTGCTCACGATTAAGCAAGCAACGAGGACTTGCACAAGAAATTTAAATTTTGCACTTAAATTATATTTATCATCAAATATACCTAAAATGACGATGAGTACAGCGCCAACTGATATAGCTGTAATTTTATTATGTAGAAACAGCCCGCCTGCTAGTGCTCCAGCCGCTACCCCAATAAAAATCGCCAAACCGCCCATTCGAGGCATTACTCTATCATGAACTTTTCGTTTATTCGGCTGGTCCACTGCACCAATCTTAATTGCAAACTTTTTGACGATTGGTGTCACAATTAAAACTGTAGCCAGAGAGACAAAAAACGCTAATAAGGCGCGTTCGTAATCCATAGGTCAGTCTCCTTCTAAATTGAAATCTGTATTTTGTATATTGGCCGCTCTTTCCATTATACAATTGAATATAGGATGATCACAAGCTCCCCCTAAGAAGAAGAAACAAATAAAAACGCACAATCCTGAATGAATTATGCGTTTTCTTTAATATTCGTTAATTCCACCATGTTTGTGAACAGTGCGTGCCAATCTTTTTTCATTGCCCGGCTTTGTCTTAGATGTCTGCATGTCATGTCATCTTTTTTACTGATCACTTTCTGGCAGGCTTCGACGAAGAGAGCTGGATCTTCGCCCTCTACATATTCATACACATCATTCTCTTTTAGCCTTTCCGTTGATGGAAGATTTAAACCAACAACTGGGATTCCGGCAGCTAAAAATTCATACAGCTTGAGCGGAAAAACCGCTTGATTGTAAGGAGACTGTTTGTATGGCATCATCCCTACATCAATTAATTTCATATAAGCAGGCACTTCTTCTGGTGCGACTGCTCCTGTCCATATGACATTGGGCAGTTTGAGTGCATGCTGAAAAGATGGATCTCCATTCGTTCCATCCGGACCGACAAATAAAAATGTCCAATCTGGCTGCATGCGAGCAGCTTGAACGATCATGTCAAAATCGAGCTTCGGCTTGATCCCACCTATAAAGCCAAGAACCGTTCCCTTTCTTCCCTCTAGCACATCTTCCCTGCTAGGGAGGTTGCTTTTTGCAAACACATCATACTCGACGCCATTTTCTACTGTAAAGACATCTTTCGGTTCACCCATGAGCCTTTTTTTGATTTGATCATGTAAGTATTGTGAAGAGCACGTAATGCTGTGTGCATATTTAATAATGCGGTTTTCTGCTTTTACAATGACTCGCTGTCTCATATAAGAGAGAATGTTGTTTTTTCCGCTGATGGGCTCTCCCCACAGGTCACTGCAATCATACACAATATGTTTCCATTCAAATAAAGAGGATAAGAGCGGAAATCCCGGAAACGTATACCATAAACAGACGGCTATGCCCTGCTTTTCTTCTTGACGTAAATGCTCAAGAAGAGGAGATAATTTATGAAAATAAAACATATCTCGATAACGGCCAAAGCGAAAAAACTTGCTCTTGAGCACATCAGGAATGGTCATTTGCTTCATTCGATCCGTTATAGGCTGAAAGGGAGTTGAATGACGAGTGGAAGATGGGCATACCCAGATGACCTCTTTCGTTTCTGGATCAGATGCAAGAAATTCCGCCAGTCGATGCCGTCTGTACCTTAGGCCATCGTGTCCCCATTCTCCCGTTGCGACAATCACATGTATGATCGACTCTGCTTTCACCTTTATCACCTTTTTTCCCTTCTGTTTATAAGCGCTTTTTGACAGCATTTGTGGCATAGTGCATAAAACACCAAGATGCTTTCACAAAATGAAGCTGCTCAATTTCTCTATAGACAAACCATGTTTTTTTCGCTGCTTTCCACTTGTTACTAGAAATCGAGTTTCCCACGATCCGATATTCACTGAGCGGCTCACTCATTCCATAGGCAGTAAATCCTTTTTTTAAAATAGAGAGCCATGTGGCTAAGTCCTGCCTTGTTCGAATGTTTGGCATTTCCACATGTCCTACCTGTTGAAGATCGAGCATCACCGTCAAACAGCCGATAATCGTATTTTTTAAAGCTTCATTGTAGTTCAACTGAGCCGGCGCTGTGACGGTTTTTTGTAACGGCTCTCCATTTTCTGAAATGATGTCATATGCCGTGAAAGTAAAGGCATGATCATTTTCTAACATAAACTCGACCTGCTTTTCGAGCTTTGTCTGTTTCCACATATCATCGCTATCTAAAAAAGCGATAAAGCGGCCTTTCGCCTGTTTGATGGCTGTGTTTCTAGCAATAGCGGCTCCTCCGTTTTCCTCTAAATAAATGACGTTGATTCTGTCGTCCGTCTGACTTAATTCCCCTAACAGCTTCCTTGTGCCATCTGTTGAGCAATCATCTGCAATGATCAGCTCCCAGTTGGAATAAGTTTGGGCAAGGACGGAATGAACTGTATCCGTTAAATAACGTTCCGCATTATACGCCGGTGTAATAATTGATACTAACGGTTGATTGTTCACCTAAGACTCATCTCCAGTTCATCATTAAGATTCTTTGAACACTTCAGGTAACACCACAAACATAAGCGAGATGCTAAGGCCAATGACAAGTCCAAGCAGTGCTCGTTTTTTCGCTGACATCCCTTTGTTCCCTTCATCAAGCACTTGGGCAGGATCGACAATCTTTGCCTGCTTCATACCCAGCTTTGTCGATTCCAATTCATATAAAAATCGTTCTTTATCGACTTTGGAGTCATTGCTGACAGATTCATCTTCAAGAGCGGATAGTCTTCTTTCAATGACTTGCTGTCTTTTCGTAAATAAGGCTTTGTCCTGCTTTAAAAATGTATCTGACACTTGTTTCACTACCGCCAAAGCTCGAGCTTGATCAGCATCTGTAAACGACAACTGCAATTGTGTATCGGACTGGTTAGTGAGAATCAAACGATTTTTCACATCCTGCCTTTCTTCTTCCTTTACATCCCGGAGTGCTTGATTCAGAAATGCATCACTTTTTAATAGAGATGTCACTTCTTCCATATTGTTATACACACCGTCGTCATATTTCCCAAGCGTCAAGATCACAGCAGCTGTGTAACTAGACTGTTCTACTGTCCCCTTGGCAAAAAAGAAACCAAAAGCAGCTAATGCGACAGGCAACAGCACAAGCCAGACGATATATTTTTTCATTCGCTTCCCTATTCTTAACATAAAACCAGACATGCTCATTCTCCCAACATTGACGTATTTGCTTTTTCACTAGTGTAGCCATACAAACTCAGCATCACACGTTTGCCCACGGCTTGAAGCGCTGTTTATTTTTCATGATATTGACCGCTGCGATCACCAGACCTAGAAACACCCAGTGGAAATATAAATTCGAGACCGAACTCGGACTGATACTTGAGACGAGAAAGCTCAGCATGGCAGCAAATAGACCTTCAATGATCATCTTGGCTGATCTCGTGTCAGCCAATTGGTATTGTTTGTACAGTGAGAACATGAGATAGGCATACACTGAGATATAACCTAGCATGACGGCAAACCCAAAATTCGTCATCACCTCTAGCAACCAATTGTGAACTTCCACGACCTGATCTGTATCAAAGATAGAAAAGTGAGCTAAGTAATAAGACACATTGCCCGCTCCAACCCCGAATCCATATGAATTCGTAAAGAAATGCCAGGCGTTTTTGATTAAATTCGCCCGGGCAATGTTGGACGGAAGTGGTTCGCTAAAAGAATGAGCGACCTGAGAAGCGAGAAACAAGTCATAAAAGACAGAATAGATTTTGGCTGAAAAAATGGCGATACAGATGAATCCAAGCCCGCCTGCTGCCATGATAGACCACTTTTTTAAAAAGCGAGGCATCAGTAGCCATACATAGATTGCCGCTCCAGCTAATATGCCAAGCAAGCTGGCGCGCGATTCTGTTAACAAAATAAGATACAGCGCTAAGATGGCTCCTAGTAATCCGAACGCTTTGATATAACCATTTTTCATTTGGCGCATGCACGCCACATATAAGAAAAAGCTAATAGATAAAAACGTCGCAAAGTCATTTTGGTTAAAGAAGACAGCCGTAGGATAGTGCTGTTTGTACGCTGGTCCAAGATATAATGAGGTATTCGGTAAATGATTCAAGGTCAAGTGATTATAGAACCCGATTCCCATCACAAATACAGTCATGACTAGCCAAATACTATAAAAAGTCACGATCTGATCCATTCGCTGAATGTACATGACCACAAGAAAGACAAAACCCATTCCCATCGCAAGAAGAGACATATATTTCAGGCCGTCTGTGACCGAATGAGCCCAAAGCAGTGAGATGAGTCCGTAAAGAAACCATGCAGCGAAAAAACCAAGAATGCCTTTAACACGAATTTGCTGCCACTGGGATATGTACGTTCCTTTGTCTCTCATCCGCCATATGAATAAAGCAAAGACAGCCAAGAGCATGATGCGGTAGAGAAAGAGACTAAAGAACCCAACACTAATAGAGAAAAAAGCATTATTGAGAAATGTTAATGCAATTAAAAGGTAAATGGCTGACATGAATATGTGTTCACCATTCATGTAGAGCTTCATACATATAGCAGCCGCCATGAGCACCACAAGTAAAACCGGAATGACCACCATCTTCTTTAACCCGATAGGCTGTGCGGATGCCATTTGTACAAGCCCTATACCCGCTGCTAATAACATACATCCGATCATGATTTGCCATGCTGTTTGTTTCACACTCATACCTATTTTCCTCCTAAGCAACCCATCCGATTTGAGGGATTAAGCCTTTACTTCCTGTTCATAGTAGGAAATGGTACGAGCCAAACCTTCTTGTAAAGTCACAACAGGCTCCCATGCTAAGACTTGTTTCGTTTCCTCATTTGCCAATGTACTATGCACAATATCTCCTGCACGCTGCGGCTTATAAATCGGTTCAAGATCTGATCTCGTGACTCGCTTCATCGTTTGAAACAGCTCATTCACAGTGATGGAATGACCACATGAGATATTTAAACAAACGTTTGATTGAGCGGTTAAAGCTGCAACATTCGCTGCGGCTAGATCGCCTACATAGATGAAATCTCTTGTTTGTTCCCCGTTTCCGAAGATGAAAGGTGCCTCATGCTTTGCAAACTTATCAGAAAAAATTGAGACAACACCGCCTTCACCACGTGCGTCTTGGCGCGGACCATATACATTGCTGTACCGCATAATACAATAGTCCACATCATAGAGTGATTTTGCCATGTGTAAGTATCGTTCAACTGTCAGTTTTGACAAGCCATAAGGTGAACCAGGCTGCAGTGGATGAGCTGTGTCGACCGGCAGATAGACTGGGTCTCCATAAACTGCTGCCGATGAGGCAAACACCACTTTCTCCACCCCGGCTTCAGCCGCTGCTTTGATCACATGCAGCGAACCTTTAATATTGACCTCTTCGTCGTAGACGAAATGTTGAACCGAAACGGCTACACTCACTTGGGCTGCAAGATGAATGATATAATCTGGTGCAATGTGTTTGATCAAATCGACCGTTTCTGATTTTGTGACATCTGCTTCAATGCATTGTACGGAAAGATGAGCAATATTTTCCTTCGATCCAGTTGAAAAGTTATCAAGAACGATGGGCTCATAACCTTTCTCTAATAAAGCCTCTACCGTATGAGACCCTATAAATCCACTTCCCCCAGTTACCAATACTTTCTTCATCCAAGTTCCCCCTATTATTGTGCCTTCGATACCAATTCTGTTTCCCATACGCCTGGGCGGCCGATGGACTGGTAAATAAATCCTCTCTCTTTCATTTCTGCTGGATCAAACAAATTCCTTCCATCAATTAAAATGGGAGAACGAAGCAGCTGCTTGATCTGATCCTTATCCATCTTCTGTACGTCATCCCATTCCGTTAAGATGAGACAAGCATCTGTATCTTTCACTGTTTCATAGAGATCATTGCTGAAGACCGCCTGCGGGCCAAGCTCTCTTTCTGCTTCTACATAAGCAATTGGATCATAGGCTTTGACAAAAGCTCCGAGCTCTCTCAGCATTGGGATAATATCTAGTGCTGGCGCTGAACGCATATCGTTTGTATTTGGTTTAAATGCGAGCCCTAAAACGGAAATCGTTTTTCCTTTAATATCACCGAACACACTCATCAGTTTGCTGACAAGATGGGCTCTTTGGTGGTTGTTTGTTTCAATGACAGATTCGATCAGCTTGAACCGGTAGCCAGCTGTTTCGGCAATTTTGAGAAGAGCCATCGTATCTTTTGGGAAACAAGAACCACCAAATCCAATACCTGCTTTTAAAAATTTATGCCCGATCCGGCTGTCTAACCCAACGCCTTCGCTGACTTTTTCCACATCAGCACCAACTCTCTCGCAAATGTTCGCAATGTCATTGATGAATGAGATTTTTGTGGCGAGCATGGCATTTGCCGCATACTTAATCATTTCTGCACTTTCTAGATTGGTCTCAACCACCTCTGTTTGAAACGGATCATGCAATTTTTTAATGATCGTGGATGCATGTGAGCTTGTAGAGCCAATCACCGCTCTCTCCATATTCATCGTATCTTGAATAGCTGAACCTTCCCGCAGAAACTCTGGATTGGAGACGACGTCAAATGGATATTTACTGCGTGAAGCCTTTTGAACAATGGCTTGAACAAGACGTCCTGTTCCAACCGGCACTGTGCTCTTATTCACGATGATTTTGTAGCCATTCAGGTGTTCCCCAACCGTTTGAGCCACAGCTTTCACGAATGTTAAATCCGCTTCCCCCTGAGGTGTCATTGGTGTTCCTACAGCAATATAAATAATCTCTGATTCTCGAATTGCAGCGGGAATATTGGTTGTAAAACACAATCTTCCTTCTTCTGTATTCTTCTCAATCAATTCCTTTAAGCCCGGTTCATAAATTGGAACGAGACCGCTTTTTAAGCTGTTGATTTTTGATTCGTCGATGTCACAACAAATGACGCGATTTCCGATATCAGCAAAACAAGTACCCGATACTAACCCGACATATCCTGTTCCAATCACAGCAATTTTCTTCAACATGTTTCATCCTCTCAGTAAAAGCATATTGGTCGTTCCAAACTGTTTATCTATCAGTCTTTGCACATTTCATCCTGTTTAAACGGTGGATGTTGATTGATTCTGCACCTTTTCATATTGCTGAATCAGGAGCTTAGCATTATGTGATGATGAATAATCTGTATGGACGATGTGGAGAAGATCGTTCTTCACTTGCTCGTTCCATCTGTTTTCATAAAGATAAGCGTGAATCGCTTCTTTTAGCTGACTCGTTGAACGCGGTTCAATGAGCAGATGTTGATAGATAGAAAATAGTGACGGGAGACCACCAACCCGTGTTGCGATGACAGGCAGTTTTAAAGCGAGCGCCTCAAGGACGACAGTCGGCATTCCTTCACTGTAGGATGGAAGGACAAACAGGTCAGCTGCCATTAAATAATGTTTGACTTGTTCATTCGGCACCTGCCCCGGGAGTATAATGGATTCTCCCGCCCGTTCGGCTAGCTCCTTTGCGAGGGGGCCTTTTCCGACAAAGACGGCTTTTACACCCTCCATCCCGCTGACAGCTTCCGCTAATTCAAGCAAACCTTTCTCTTTGACTAAACGGCCGACAAAAACGACGAGCTTGTCGTGAAGCGGTAAACCAATCTGCTTTCTGATGGCTGTTTGATCCCCTGGTGTTCTAGAAAATGACTTGAGCGGAATTCCAAGCGGGAGGCATTGCGCATCCACCTCTGTCATGTCATGTGTTTTCTTTGCCAGCTCTTCACTCACCGTGAGAACAGCAGACGCCTGTTTTACTGCTGCTTTAAAGGCTGCAAGCGCCCCTTGGCTATAGGTTGGATAGACGTTCACATCACTGCCGTGTAAGGTCAGAAGATAAGGGATGTTTGCTTCCTTTTTGATCACAGCTGCTGCGCCACCAGACGGCATGGCAAAGTGCGCATGGATGAAATCCGGTGACAGTTCATAACGCTCCATTGTGCGCAGGACAGAAGCTGCGATTCGTTTACTCGGCTGAGCCCATTTTAGCTGTCCAGGCAGCGCTGTATAGGGCGGTCTGTAAACCGGCACGCCGCACCTCACTTCCTGCTCGGGAAGATCTTTTCTCTGACGATAGGAAACTTTAAGCATCCGTAAGATGGGCGGATTGACAGGAGTAGGACAAATCACACTCACTTCTACGCCCTGTTTGACCAGCTCCTGCACTTGCGTTTCATGGAAGACGCCTTCACTTGGATGTTTTTCACTAGGATATACACTTGTCAGCCATAGCACCTTCATGACGAACGACCTCTTCTCCATAATTTCCCTGCCATCTGCGGATACATTTTGACAAGCAGCAAGCTATATAAAGCCGCACTTAAACCAATCGTCAGTAGTAATTGAAGCAATATATCCGCTGATATCAGCTTCATCCCTTGATGAACAGCCACTGCGCAGGCGGCCATTAACAGCGTCATGACAGCAGGCTTTACGAGTGATTTTACATACACCTTCATATCTAGCTGAATGACATAAGCCATCAGCCACCTGCCGACAATGAAGTTCAGCAGGCTGACCCCTGAGTAGACCCAAGCTACAGACAATAGACTGCCAGTATGGACTCCTGCATATAAGGCGCATCCATATACGATGAGCATGCCTGTATCCCAATAAAAAGCTAAGTCAGCTCTTCCTTTTGCAAGAAGGATGGAACCATTTGGATTCATCAGCACACGAAGTAGACCGACAATGCACAAAATATTCAAAACCGGGACCGCCACTAGCCATTTCTCTCCAAACACCACTTCTATAAAGCTATCTGATACGGCAGCAAGACCGATGAGTAGTGGAAAACTAATGAGTGCAAGCATATTCGTCATGCTGAGGAAGCCCTCACGCAGCCTAGAGTGATCACGCTGACTTTTTGCGAAAACTGGGAAAGCCACTCTCGTCACAATCGGGTTAATTTTCAGCACCGGAATTGTGACGATTTGATAAGCCAGGCTGTAAATCCCTAAAGCCTCTGCTCCAAGAAACCGTCCTATTAAAATCATGTCGATGTTTGAACCTGCCCGATTGACGAGTCTTGACGCAAGCTGGAAAGCCCCGAAGGAGAAAAACTCTTTCACTTCCCCTAATGCGAAAACGGGTGCTGGGCGCCACTTCTTCCAATAAGCCGCTGCATACATGAGTCCTTTTCCTGATTGAAGCAGTACTTGAGAGATCACATAGGCCACAATTGGATTGATAAAAAAGGCTAGGATGAGTAGAACAATCAATGAAATGATCGTTGCTATCGTCTCAATCGTACTTAAGGTTTTAAAGGCTAAATCTTTCTGCATCATATATTGGTATTGCTGACCAATTGGTGCAATGAGAAACATGATTGATAATAATTTGAGCAAGCCTTCTAGCTCAGGTCTGGCATAAAAGGCGGCAATCAAGGGACTTGCGAGGATCAATACACAAAACAAGAGAATCCCCGTCAGCAAGTTGATCCAATATAATGTAGATAACTGACGTTCTGTCGTTTGTTCCTTTTGAATGATCGCAGCACCGATGCCTAGATCAAGTAAAATCTGTGTAAATATTGTGACAGTTGTGATCATGCCAACGAGTCCAAATTCTTTCAGTGACATTACGTTTCCTAAAAAGGCGAACTGTGCAATTTGGATGATGGTAATGATCAATGCGGACAAGCTTGTCCATTTTGCTCCGCCCAGCAGGCGATTTTTCATACTTGCCATTTCTCTTCCCTACTTTACTTATCTGGCTCCGTCACCAGTCACGATGACTTTTAACGTTTTTACCATAATCTTCGTGTCGAGAGAAAATGTCAAGTCTTGAATATACTGTAAGTCGTGTGATAATTTTTCACTTGGACTCATTTCATATCCCCCATTTACTTGAGCGAGACCTGTCAGCCCCGGCTTCACTGTCAGTCTTTTTGTAAAGCCTGGAATCGTCCGATTAAATTCGGCAGTAAACATTGGTCTTTCAGGACGTGGACCTACAATACTCATTTCTCCTTTTAACACGTTGATAAATTGCGGCAGTTCATCAATTCTTGTTTTTCTGATGAATGCCCCCACTTTGGTGATACGAGGGTCATTTTTTTGCGCCCATTTCGCTCCTCCGCTTTCTGCGTTGGTTCTCATCGATCTGAGCTTCCATAATTTAAAGTAGACACCGTCTTTTCCGACCCTTTCCTGCATATAAAAGGCTGGCCCTGGTGTTTCTAGCTTAATTAAAAGGGCAAACAGTAAAATGATTGGCGTACTCAACATCAATCCGATGAACGAGAACACGACATCTATGAAACGTTTTGCAAATAAATATCGAACCATATGTTCTGTTAAAGCAAAAGAGTGGTTTCGTCTCACTTCATATTCTCTGTAAAGGTTCATCGCTTTCTCTGCGCTCACTGACCTGCACCTCACCATTCAAAGTAGTTGTTGTGTAAAGAGATGTTCTATGAAAGTCAGTTTAGCAGAGCAACATTAAGCAAATGTAAATGGGCTGTTAAGTCTTGTAAAAGTGTGTTAAGAATGTGCCCTTATATCAAGTTATGCCCTTTTAAACGTAAAAAAGACCCGCATATCTGCGGGTCTACGTGTCTTTTTTTATTTTGCCTTTACGGATTCGATCGTCTTCAGTCTAAGCGTTCCGTTTGCATCTTTTGTATACGTTACTTTCACTTTTGATTCTTCTTTTAGGCTGTTCACTTGTTTAGAAAATGTATTTCCGAATTGAATGGCTACTTCTTTTCCATCAATGTTGACAGCAATTGTATGTCCATCAGCCAAACCGACATATGTGCCTTCTTTGGTGACTTCATTTTTCTTCGTTGTAGATTCTTTTTTTGTTTTAGATTCAGCTTTTGACTGATCATTTGTCGTTTCTTCTTTTGTGATTTCCTTACTTGAGCTTTCTTTTGCATCTTCATCAGATTGACCTGCTTGGTCTTCTGTTTGAGCAGCTGTTTCTTTGCTTTCATCATCTGCTTTTTCACTTGCAGACTTGTCTTCCGTCTTTTCATCTGTTGCATTTTCTTTCTTTTGATCTGCTGCTTCAGTTGTTTCTTTTTTGCTGTTATCCGTATTGTTATCGTTTGACTGATTTGATGTGCCGCATGCTGTGAGCATTACACCTAGAAGTAAGACTAAAAACGGCATTGTGATTAATTTTTTCAAGATCGTCACCTCTTCATGATTTGTCGATTTGCTGTCATTGGAAGGCAAATACGTGAAAAATCCACCCTCTATGTTTCGATTATAACAAAAATAACCTGAAATGAAATGTATTTTTAACTTGACATATCATTCATCCGATCTATTTTATTCAAAATATTGAGATACACCTGCTGCGATTCCTGAAGCCAGTCGCTCCTTGGCAGTCGTTGATTTTAATATACTGGCATCAATCGGACTGGTTACGAACCCCGTTTCAAGCAAGATGCTGGGCATTTTTGAATACTTGATCACGTAGAATCCTGCTGTTTTCACACCGCGATCTCTTGTGCCAAGGGCTTTCACCATCTGGGGCTGTACCTTTTGTGCCAGCTTTAAACTATTGGCCGAAGCATACGTCGCATCATAATACGTTTCTGTTCCATTTGCACCGCTATGATCATTTGCATTGGCATGGATGCTGATGAACACATCCGCACCAGCCTGTGATCCTTTGCTTACACGTGTTTGCAAGGAATCAAATGTATCAGATGTTCTAGACATGACCGTCAGCGCACCCGCTTGTTTGAGCCTTGCTTGCAGTTTTAACGCGACATCCAGATTAACATTTTTTTCAAACAGCCCATTTCCTACCGCTCCAGCATCCTGTGCACCATGACCTGGATCAATAAAGATGGTTTCACCTAACACATGATTTTTCAGCTGTGTGATCACACTGGTTCGTATGGTTGATGTTCCGCCCAACACTGTAAATGTTGAAATCTTTTTAGACCCAATGACACGACGAATCGCATCTGGCACTGATTGAGCGTCTGTAAGAAGAAGGGTTTGCCCTTGCTTGGCTGCCGTACTTGCCGCAGCTGCCGCATCGGCATATGCATAGCCGTTACTCATATACGTTTGGGTTGTCTTCATTGGGTATGTGTTCGCAATTCGGGCTGCCACTTCATACCGATTGGCTCCGCTGATTCTCACGGGTGATGGCAGTTTTTGATAGGCTGCTTGATTGACACTTGTTTCCCCGCCAATCGCAATCGTCCGTTTCACCGCTTTGCTTTTTAATAGATTGGCTGTTTCCTGCCGCAGCCCCTTTGCATCGGTTAATAAAATAGGAAAGCCCTGTTTTGCAGCATACGGAGCAATCGCCACAGCGTCTGCATAAGCAGAACCATTCACAATCACAGCTGTATCAGCACTCTTCATTTGCTTAGCAACGTTTGCCGCCAATTCATATCGATTCTTTCCTTGTATTCGCGATACGGATAGATTCATTGCTTTTAGCTGCGCTACGACTTTTTGCGAAATACTTGCGGTTCCGCCAAGAATGATAACACGCTTCGTTTTCAACTGCTGAAGACCTGACTTAGTTGCACCTGAAAGACTGCTAGTATTCGTTAACAGCACTGGGGCTCCTTGCTGAAAGGCATACGGCACAGCACTTAGCGCATCAGCATAAGCTTCACCGCCTACTAAAACAACTGTAGGTGCTGTCGACCAGCCTCGTTTTGCAGCGTTAACTGCCACCTCATATCGATTACTTCCCTCAATTTTCGATACATTGTGCTGCGCAAATGCTGATGGTGCATACAAACATAGTGAAACCACAATCAAAACAAAACATTTGATATAAGAACGCATGAAGTCAACCTCCTTGGTTTTGAACCCTTCATCCTGGAACCCGGAAACACTTCATGTACTTTTAAAAAAGGCTGCCGAGAGTCGTTTCTCGAGCAGCCTAAGAGGTGTATCTTCGGCACCCCTCATCTGTATGTTTTCTTATCTAAAATAGCCTGAAACACCGCTTGAAATACCTGACGCCAATCGATCTTTATAAGTAGCGGATTTCAAAATATTTGAATCAACTGGACTGGAAACAAAACCAGTTTCTAAGAGAACACTTGGCATCTTAGAATATTTAATGACGTAGAAGGCAGCTGTCTTCACGCCACGGTCTCTTGTGCCTAATGCACTGACCATTTTAGGCTGAATATTTTGCGCGAGCTTCAAGCTGTTTGTTGCCGCATATGTTTTGTCATAATATGTTTCAGTTCCATTTGCACTGCTATTATCATTTGAGTTCGCATGGACACTGATGAAGATATCTGCATTTGCTGACGCACCTTTGCTCACCCGTGTTTGAAGACTGTCGAATGTGTCTGATGTTCTTGACATGGTAGTGAGTGCACCAGCATTTTTCAGTTTAGTGTTCACTCTCTTCGCTACGTCTAAGTTTAAATTTTTCTCATAAAGACCATATCCTACAGCACCAGAATCTTGAGCACCATGGCCAGGGTCAAGAAATACTTTTTTACCTACAACTGGGTTCTTTAATTGAGATGCTACAGTATTCGTCACTGTCGTTGAATTTCCGACTACTGTGAATTTCGATATGTTTTTACTGCCGATAATTGACCGAGTATGGACAGGCAGAGTTTTCTCATTTGTTAATAAAAGAGCTTTCTTTTCTTTCGCTGCAATTCCAGCAGCTGCTGGTGCAGAGGCATAACCAAATCCTCTCGCGACATACGTATTGCTCGTACTTAGTTTATACTTATTCACAATCTTTGCTGCAATATCATAGCGGTTAGCGCCCTTTATTCTCGTTGGCGACTTTAGCTTGTTGTATGCTGCTTTGGTAACATACGATTCGCCGCCAATCACAATTGTTTGCTTAATATTACTAGCTTTTGCGAAAGTTGAAATTTCAGAACGAAGTCCCTTTTTATCTGTATATAAAATTGGGAAACCTTTTTGTGCAGCATATGGCGCAATCGCAATCCCATGCGCATACGAATGACCTTCTACAACCACTACACCAGCTGGTTTTTTCATTTGCTTTGCAATATTCGTAGAGATTTCATATCTGTTCTTTCCCGTAATTCGTTTTGTTGAAATCCCTAGTTTTTTTACTTGATTGATGACATTATTTGAAACACTTGCCGTCGTTCCAATCGCAATCACATTTTTCGCTTTTAATGACGTTAATCCTTTCTTCGTTTCTGATGAAAGGTTTTTACTATTTGTAAAAAGAACTGGCGCATTATGTTGATACGCTAAAGGGACAGCTGCTGTTGCATCAGCGTAAGCTTTTTTCCCTACTAGCACAACGGTATTCGCTGTTCCCCAACCTTTTTTCGCCACATTGACAGATAAAGAGTAACGATTTCCCCCATCTATTCGTGATACAGAATTGTCCGCTGAAGCTGTTGGAACAATAATGAAAATGGCGATGAGGCTGAGGATGGCTGTTTTAATCATTGAGCGCATCTTCTGTGTCCTCCCTTAACTTTAATAATTTGTTAGTTTTGTACCTGGATAGTAGAACGAAAGTATAGAAGAATACGAGTTTCCAGATTCAGCTCTAGCTTTGGCGCCGTATTGACTCATCCCAATGCCGTGACCATAACCTTTTCCTGAAATCGTGAAATCATTTGTATTATTCTTTACTGACGCAAACGTACTTTTCACCTTTGTTGCGCCCATGACTGTTCTAAACTCTGTCATTTTCATACTTGCCGTTGTACTTTTGTTCACTGTATACGTACCTGTTTTGTTTTTCAGATGGTAATTCAGCTTGATTGAAACGGTCTTCGCACGCTGACCTTTTGTTTTTCCTGAGAATGTCAGGCTTGAAATAGATGCAATTCTCATGTCAGATGCAGCTGCTTCTTTATTTTTCAACAGCCATGATTTTAGACCAGCAAGGTCGGCAGCATTGGCTTCTTTTGCCTTAGACCACTCAGAAGCTGCTGTACTTGCAGTCAACGTAGTGCCTAATTGCTTTTTAGACAACTTCAGTGTCCACGCATTGACAGGATCTTTTGTGTCCTGCTTGGCGACTAAGTATGGCAGTGCATTTCCCCATACTTCTTCACTCGCCTCAGTGTATCCACCATTACTAGAATAATAGGTGGCTGAAATAAGTTGATTGTTGTATTTTAGAACCTTGCCTTTTGTGGCATCAACAGCTTTTGTCGAATTTGTGTACCAGTTATATCCTCCATATACTTGGAAGGCTGTTGTATCAGGTACGACTTTTCCAATACTTTTCACTGAATACGTTCTAGCGGCAACCGCTTGTGCTTTTAATGCCTCAACATGCCAGCTTGCAGGCATTTCGTTTGGCACAACACCTTTTAGATAGTCTTCAAATGGAATATTTTCATTAGTCGGCCTGATATATCCTGATTCAATAGCAAAGTTGACGTTACCTAAGTAAGGCTTCCCTGCGATTTGAAGGACATTTTTGGTTGAATATTTCTCAGGAACAACTCTTACTGTGTTATATGTCTTAATGCCTTTTAATGAAATTTTTCCGTTAGAAATATTCAATTGGTAGTTTTGATTTTTTTTCAGATAGACTTGTTTGGCTAAAGCGTTTTTGAGCGTATCTGAAAGCACACTTGAACTGCCTGCTATATGATATGTATGTGTGCCGTTTTCTTTTAAAAGTTTCTTTAAAGAAGAAGAGAAAGAATCTTTTTTGACATAAATCATAGTACGATTATTTTTCGCTGCTAAAAGTGACATAGGAATTGCATATTTTGAGCTAGAACCTTTAGCAAGATATACTTTATCTACATTTAACTTTAATTTCTTGATGATGTTAACTGAAAGTTCATAGCGGTTTTCACCACTGATTCGTGTAACTTGTGAAGTCTTTTTTAATTGTTTTTCTACTTTTTCGCTAATGCTTTTTGTACTTCCAACTACAATTACCTTACTAGGAATCTTATAAGTCGGAATTGAATTTTTCTTTGTTAATAAGATTGGATACCCATTTCTAGCTGCATAAGAGATCATGGATGTCCCATTCATAAAGGAAGCCCCACCAGCAACAATTGCCTGCTTATAACTCCCCATCTCTTTGGCTACTTTTTGAGATATTTCAAATTTATCTTTTCCACTTATTCTTCTAATCTTCCCGTACTTTTTTAAGGTTTTCTCAGTTGTAGACGAAATACTTTTTGTATTCCCAATGATTAAGATGTTATCGGGTTTCATTTTTTTAATTTGGTTCTCAGTTGCTTTTGTTAGCTTCGCAGCACCAGAATAAAGAATTGGTGAATTTAATTTATAAGCCAATGGAGAAACGGTCATTGCATGATCGAAAGCATCCTTATTTACGACAACGATAGTTGATGGATTCTTCCAGCCAGCATCAGCAATACTATTGGCTACTTCGTATCTATTATTCCCCTCATATCTTTTCGTCACAGCAACATTGGATCCTGACAACTTGTATTCCCCAGTTGTTGAAATATCCATGCTTGTTTTGTTTCCGATATAATTAGACAATTTCACTGAAATTGTCGAGCTGGCCATGGCAGACTGAAAAGGTGCAATTAGTAGTGTCATTGTCATGAGAACGATAAGTGTAATGCCTGTTTTCTTCAATTTTGTTCATCCCGCCCATCTTTTTTTACTTCTGTTTTTCAATTTTTTGAATTTCTTTTTGACCATTGTCATTGATAAAGTAAGAGATTTCTACTTTGTCACCTGGTTTAAATTCATTTAATACATCTTTAAAATTATCCGTAAATTCATAGCTTAAGGTCGTATTCACTTTTTTTACTTCGACTGTATGTGCATCAGCCATTCCAATAAATTCAGCTTTTTCTTCCAGCACCTGAGGAGTTGAACTGCTTGTCTTGTTTTCTCCTGAGGATTGCTCAGCCGTTCCACATGCTGTGAGCACGATACCTAGTAGTAGTATTAAGAACGGTAAAACGACGATTTTCTTCATTTTTTTCACCTCATGTCTTTGTATCGTCTTATAACTTAATATTTTAAGGTAAATTTAAGGTTTTTTGAAACCTTTTTTTTGTTACAACGTCTATATCTAGGTTCAGAGTAAAAAAATAACTTGTTTATCAAGATTCGTAAACCTATAATCATGGAAGAATCATAGAAAAGGTGAGGGACAGAATGAGAGCAGAGAGAAAAAGAAATAAGAAAAAAGCACTTTGGATTATTTTATCTATTATTGGCTTGTTTGTATTGGTAACGGGCGGCTATGCCTATCATCTTTGGAATACAGCCGCATCAACTGTCGCAGGCATTCAAGAGAACTTAAAGAAGTCAGATAAGCGTGACAAAGATGTCGATTTAAGTAAAAAAGACCCGATCTCCATTTTAGTCATGGGTGTCGATGAAAGAAAGAATGACCGAGGCCGTGCAGATACATTAATATACATGACAGTGAATCCGAAAACGAAAACAACTGAGATGGTGAGTATCCCCCGTGATACGTATACAAAAATTGTCGGAAAAGGCACAATGGATAAAATCAACCACTCCTACGCTTTCGGCGGTACACAAATGGCTGCAGATACAGTAGAGGAACTGCTTGATGTACCTGTAGATTACTTTGTAAAAGTGAATATGGAAAGTTTTAAAGACATTGTGGATACACTTGGCGGCATTACGGTGAACAGCACGTTTGCTTTCAGCTATGATGGCCATTCATTTGGTACAGGAGAAATTAACCTGAACGGCGATCAAGCCCTTGCCTATACAAGAATGAGAAAGCAAGATCCTAAAGGTGATTTCGGCCGTCAGCAAAGACAGCGTCAAGTCATTGAAGGCATCATTGCAAAAGGCGCTAACATTTCATCTATTACGAAATTCGGCGATATGTTTAAAGTCGTTGAAAACAACATGAAAACCAATATGTCCTTTGACGACATGTGGACGATGATGAATGATTATCGTGATGCAAGACAAAATGTGAAACAGCACGAGCTAAAGGGAACAGGCACACGGATCAATAATATTTACTACTATCAACTTGATGAGAGCAGTTTAGCGAAAGTGAAGAAGGAATTGAAGGATAGTTTGGAGCAGTAAAAAAGAAGACTACAGGAATGTAGTCTTCTTTTTTATGATTGAAATGGGGCTGGTTTTTCATCACTTAAACCAAAACGATGAAGGAGTTCTTGGACAATTCGTTTCGACGCTTGTCCATCACCATATGGATTAGACGCCTTTGACATGTTGTCGTACTCTTTCTGATCGACTAGAAGCTGTTTTGCCATGTTGTAAATGGTCTCTTCATCTGTACCTGCGAGCTTAAGCGTACCAGCTTTCACGCCTTCAGGACGTTCTGTTGTATCACGAAGCACTAATACTGGCTTTCCTAAAGAAGGGGCTTCCTCTTGCACACCGCCTGAATCCGTTAAAATAAAGTGCGACGCAGCAGCGAAGTTATGGAAATCAACCACTTCAAGCGGCTCAATTAAGTGCACACGATCAAGATCACTGAATTCTGTCTGTGCCGCATCACGAACAGCAGGATTTAAATGAACAGGGTATACGACTTGAACATCTTCAAATTCTTCGACAACACGGCGAATCGCTCTAAACATGTTCTTCATCGGCTGACCAAGATTTTCTCTGCGATGAGCCGTTAATAAGATCATTTTATCTGAACCGATCTTCTCTAAAATTGGATGTTGATATTGTTCTGTGACTGTTGTTTGCAGGGCGTCAATGGCGGTATTCCCTGTCACACAGATGGTCTCTTCTTTTTTATTTTCTACTAAAAGATTCTGCTTCGCCTCAGCCGTAGGGGCAAAATGAATGTCAGCAATAGTGCCTGTCATTTGGCGGTTCAATTCCTCAGGGAACGGCGAGTATTTATTGTGTGTTCTTAAACCCGCTTCAACGTGGCCGACAGAAATTTGGTGATAGAACGCAGCCAAACTTCCTGCAAAGGTTGTCGTTGTGTCGCCATGAACAAGCACAATATCAGGTTTTTCTTCTTGGAATAATTGATCTAGTTTCAACAATGCATTTGATGTAATTTCAGATAATGTTTGGCGCTGCTTCATGATGTTTAGATCATGGTCTGGCGTAATAGAAAATGCCTCAAGAACTTGATCTAGCATTTCTCTATGCTGAGCTGTGACAGTGACAATTGAATTTATTTGTGGATGTTTATTAAGTTCAAGGACAAGTGGAGCCATTTTGATTGCTTCAGGTCTAGTACCGAAAATAGTCATTACATTTAGTTTTTTCACTTGTTTATGCCTCTTTCCTAGTATAATACTTTCAATTATACACAATTTGGAGGATAAATTTAATGATATAAAAAAGAAATTTACATTGAATTAACGTTATCATTCACCCTCCTTTACATTTAACATATAAAATGTAAACTATCTAAAAATCATTTTTAGTGAAATCATTTGTCTTTCCTATGATTTGTAAGTTACACTTTATAAAGACGACCAAGAACTAACATTGATTATTAAATCGGTTATCTATGTAAGGAAGGTGCAAAGTTCATTGAAAAAAGTACGTAAAGCCATTATACCAGCTGCAGGTCTCGGGACACGTTTCCTCCCTGCCACAAAGGCTATGCCTAAAGAAATGCTGCCAATCGTTGATAAACCAACTATTCAATATATTATTGAAGAAGCTGTTGAGTCAGGAATTGAAGACATTATTATTGTCACTGGAAAAGGGAAAAGAGCCATTGAGGATCATTTTGATTTTGCGCCAGAGCTTGAGCGCAACCTTGAAGAAAAAGGAAAAAGTGAACTTTTAGAAAAAGTGAGAAAATCCTCTAATATTGCTGATATTCATTACATCCGCCAAAAGGAACCTAAAGGACTCGGACATGCCGTTTGGTGCGCACGCAACTTTATCGGTGATGAACCTTTTGCTGTTTTATTAGGTGATGATATTGTCCAAGCCGAAACACCTGGACTTCGCCAGCTGATGGATGAATATGAAAAAACCCTATCATCAGTGATCGGCGTTCAACAAGTAGCAGACAGCGATACGCATCGCTACGGGATCATTGATCCTCTTACCCAAGAAGGCCGCCGCTATCAAGTGAAAAACTTTGTTGAAAAGCCGCTGCAAGGAACCGCACCATCCAATTTAGCTATTTTAGGGCGCTACATTTTCACGCCAGAGATCTTTATGTACCTTGATCAACAAGAAATTGGTGCAGGTGGAGAAATTCAGCTGACAGACGCCATCCAAAAGCTTAATGACATCCAGCGTGTATTTGCCTATGATTTTGAAGGAAAACGATATGATGTCGGAGAGAAGCAAGGGTTCATTGAAACGACGCTAGAGTTTGCCCTTCAAGATGAAGAGCTAAAGAAAAAGCTCATTCCATTTATGAAACAACTTCTTGAAAAAGAAGAAGTGAATTAAAAAAAGCTGCCGGCATCGGCAGCTTTTTATTTGCTCGCTGAAACAGTCAGCGTATGCTGTTCATTATCGATAACAAATAGATGATTTTCGCCTTTTACTGCGAATTTCGTTTGTTTCTCATTCATCCAGACATTTTGTTCTGTTAGTCCAAGTGTTGAAGGAGAGATGGGCATGATCTCGTGGAACACCATCGTATTTGCCTGGCCATTTTCAATCACATAATCGGTTTTCTCAGTGGTCAGCCGCTCAATGGTATCGCCTTGTTCACTTTTGACCGAGCTAAGTGTCTGCATTCTTTGCTTCAGCACAGACTCTTCTTTCCCAAGAAAAGAAAGTAAGTACTCATACGAACCTGCAGATGCGGGTGATACATAAGAATTAAACTGACCTGGTCCGATGGATAATGGCTTCAATTTATCCGTCGTCTTAAAGGCTTTCGGCTCCACAAAATACGTTCCTGCTGCTGTTTTAATTTGAACGATTTTTTTATTTTCACCTATAGCCTGTACTTCTTGTCCAAACGAAAACGAGACGTCTGCCTTTTCCTTCATGGCTTGGTCTTTATAGACTGTTAATGGATCTTCCACAACAATACCTTGTTGATCAACCTTTTTTAAAGACGTATCCTTCGGCTGAGAACTTGTGGACTGGGGCACTTCTGTTTTATTTAACGTAATGGCCCCAAAGGTGGCCAGCGTTCGAAGTGGGCGATCTGAAAACATCGAAAGAGCAAGTAAAATCGTCAAGATTGTAACAAAGGTCACTTGAAATGCAGGACCAAAAAATGAACGTTTCTCTCCTCTATCTTTATAACGAGTGACTTTTTCTGCCTTGTGTACTCCTTTTCGAGCTTCCTTCTGTTCCATGTGATATTCTTGTTTCTCTTTCTTAGAAAGCTTGTTAAACCAATTCACAAACCCTTTGTATTCTTCTACGACCTTATCCGTAGCATCAAACATACGAAGCTCGCCATAATGCATCCATGCAACTCGGTCGCAAATTTTTTGAATTTGACCAATGGAGTGACTAACAAAAAAGATCGTCTTTCCTTGCTCTTTAAATTCTGTAATGCGATCCACACATTTTTGATAGAAGGTTTGATCTCCTACAGACAATGCTTCATCAATAATGAGGATATCTGGATCAATATGTGCAGAAATAGCAAAACCAAGTCGAGATTTCATTCCACTTGAATAGCTTTTTACAGGCTGTTCAATAAAATCACCAATATCCGCAAACTCTACAATTTGTTCATAAAGATCATCTATTTCTTTGTTCGTCAACCCCATCATTAAGCATTTCAAACGAATATTGTCTTTCCCGCTTAATTGGTTGTTCAACCCTGCTGCAATGGCAATTAACGAGGGCTGACCATCCATTTCAACTTCACCGCTTGTTGGGGGAATGATTTTTGCTAAAAGATTAGACATGGTCGATTTTCCAGACCCATTGATCCCAACAAAACCAATTGTCTCACCCTCATATACATCAAAGGAAACGTTACGAACAGCAAAGAAACCTTTATTATTTTTATTCGGAAAAAACAGCCCTTTGATTTTATCTGACTGCTTTTTATATAGAAAATACTGCTTGGATACGTTTCGAAACGAAACCTTTAGTTTCATCGTATAATCTCCTTACTTTTTAAAGAAAATCGACAAATTTATCCCTAAATTTCAAATGTAGCAATGAACCAACTATTAAAAGAAGAAGTGTAATCAGCCAAAAATAAAGCGTATATTTGACATCTTGAAAAAACCAATCTCCTTTAATAAAACTTTTCCTAAATCCATCAATAATATAATATAAGGGATTTAATTTTAGGGTAGTCGCAATCCATTCATACTTACCCGTGAATTTATCTCCAATATCCCATAAGATAGGCAGCAAAAACATGAGTAATCTTGTCAAGGATTGCAATAGTTGTTGATAATCTCGAACAAGAACACTAATCGTTGAATTAAACAGACTGAAAGCGAACATAAACGCAATCATACAGATAAAATAATAAATATATTGAATCCAGTGGATATCAGGATAGATGCCATTTGCTATGAGCATAATCACATAAATAACCATCATTAAAAAGTAGCTGAATAAATTTGAAGTGATGACTACTGAAGGCAAAGCACTAATAGGGAAATTCATCTTAGATACTAAGTTTATGCGTTTAAAAACACTATTCGCACCCTCTGTAATCGTCGAACTAATAAAAAACCATGGAATTAAACCTGCTAACATCCAAATAAGAAAGGGTATACTTACGTGAGAACCGTCTGCCATTTCTGCGGTTCTTCCGGCCCCTCTAAGACCTAAACCGAACACAAACCAATAAGCCATAATTTGAATTAGTGGGTTCAATAATTGCCACAGAACGCCCAAATAATTCAATTGATATTTTGATTTGGTTTCATATACAGCTAACCTTAAAATTAATGGCATTGAACCAAACTGCTCTTTTAGAATTTTATACAATGCATTCACTCTAATCTTCCTTAATTTTAATTGAATAGAATAGACTTTAAATTGATAAAAGCACCGCTCATAATTGTAACAGAAAAATTCCTTCTTTTCATCTTTGATGTATAAACAAACTTTTACATCTCGTCTTCATTATACAGACAGCTATTAATCAGGCAGTAGAATTTATGTTTTTAGACGATGTTCTTAACATACACTTCAAATACTAAACGCCTTATGTTAAACATAAGGCGTTTAGTATCAATCATTATCTTTCAGAAATTCTAATATCTTATGGCTTTTCCATTTCATACCTTCATACAAATTCAATATATCTCTTAATATTCTTTTTGCCGCTTCTTTATCATCATGTTCAATATTACTCAACTTTTTCAAATACCAATTTTCTACATAATTTTCTAATTTATCTTGCTTGTAAGATGTTAATAAATTTTCCCTTTTTAACCAATCAATTCTTTCCTTTTCGAGTATGAAATACTTTTCAAAGAATTTCTTATTGATTCGATTAATCGAAGAATTTTCTACCATGGCATAATAAATATGGACGGGTGTATTGATCACCTTGAAAGATTTGGTCTTCAACAACATTTCATGAAAGAACAAAGTATCTTCACCTATTGCTCCTTCAACCATTTTGAGCTCGTGATTTAGCAATAAGTCCCTTTTAACGATTAAGGCCTGAATACTCATGGCTTTAAATGAGGCTTTAATTAAAAAGTCTGAATGAGGTCCCCGTCTGTAATCAATTCCTTTATTAAGAGACATCATATTAGGATAATAAGAAGACAACCCTTTGACATCAGAAAGCCTAACCATGTCTCCAATAAACATGTCATGATCTTCTTCTAAGGAGCCATCTAACAGCTCTTTATATCCGTCTGTTATCGCTTCATTATCAGGATCTAAGTAAGTTATCCATTTTGCTGTAGCAAACTCCAAACCCTTATTTCTAGGCCTAGATGCGCTACCACTTCCACCTTCTGGATACATATACGTTTTCACATTGTCATAATGTTTATCAAGTGTATGCACTATGTGAGGTGTCATATTATCGGTTGATCCATCATCAATAATGATTATTTCCATTTTTTCAAAAACAGAACTTCTTTGTAAGCTTCTGAAACATTTGTAAAGCAGATGTCGTCCATTATTATATACAGGGATAATGACCGACAAATCATATTCACGTACTTGCTGATTTTTCTCTATCCCATATGAAGTTGTTGATAGCTCTAATGGATCGATACTGTATCCATTAGGAATGGACGTATTTGAAATCTCCTTAATATCTTCCCATTGAAACGAGTCTCTCCAAAACACTGTTCTAAAACGATCTTCTATTTTTTCGATATAATTATGTTCTACACCATTTGTAAACTCACCGTTATGCTCATAAGCATCTTTTGTGACATAGTCACAATTCGTGTACTTGAATGCGTTGATCATATCTTCTAAATAAAATTGACCATATTCATATTTACTGCTAAAAAAAGCTACGATATCAAAACTTCTGTACAGATCATCTGTCATTTCATCTTGAGAGACAAGCTTTTTATCAGGGTAGGATTGTTTATTAAACATGTTGATTGTATGGTCGTCTAATTTTTCCGCAATTACAAGAACATCTCGTTTCTGAAGATTATTCTGACGATCACTAACTACTTGTATCAATTCTTGTACCCTATGAAAAGCAGTTTCTGACCTTAAAACTGTTCGCACACCTTCCATTTGCGTTTGATACCTTTCTTTATCTGACAATTTCTGCAGATAAACTTCTAGCTCTTTACTCGTATTAGCTAAGAACACATTAGGGAATTTACTATTGATACCAACACTGTAGTTCGAAATGACAATTGTCCCTGTTGCTTGAAGTTCATAGACTCGATTGGCAAACATTGTATTGCTATCTTTTACAGAGTTAAGGTTTAAAGTAAAGTCATATAATTTGTGTATCTTTTGTAGAGTTTCGTGATCCGTTGACTCTACAATATAAGGCACATATTCCTTAGGATAAAAATGACGGTCTGATCCTAATTCGAAGTTTCTGTCTACAATAGTCAAATCTTTACCTGCATTTATGACGCCTTCAAATAATTCTCGTGTATCTTCTTGCCTCGTAGGATACTTTTGATACCAAGAACCTGCAAATAAAATATCTTCTCTTCTATTTATTCTAGTCCCGATTGGATTATGATAAAGCGGGTTTACTGCAAATTCTAGTACATTATATGTTTTAGCATTCGGACAATCTTTTTTGTAATCATTTAACACTTCACTACAAGTTGTAAAGATATGATCCGCTTGCTTCGCTAAGTCAACATAATATTCATAGTTAACGGGGTCTTCTTTAGAATAGAATGCAACAGGGATATTTTTACTTTTGAAAAATTGAATAATTGCTTTAATTTCGTTCCTTACCTTTTTAATTTTTGGATTGCCGAGTCCTTTCCATTTCCCATCCAATCCTTTCCAAGCAGTGGACAATAAAAACAAATCAATTTTATCAGCTTCTTTTTTATAATTATCCTGATTAATATAAATGAAATTCGCTGCATCTTTTAAACTTTTATATAAAAACTCATCTGCGATAATCCCAATTGAAGCATTATTTTTTTGAAAGTATTTTGTACCATTACTTGAAGGTAAGTTGGCAATTTGGGCTTTGACTGAATCATAAAAGCCCTTTTTGTAATTTTTTTTCAGATATTGTACATATTCTTTTCTCTTGTCTTCTAAAATCTTCACATCATTTGAAAGTTGTGAAGATTTGAAATCAGGCGTTTTTTCCAATAAACTTTCTAACTCTTTAAAGTCTTTATTTTGATTAAAAACTTTTAACATTTCTTTATAATATGCGAGCTCCTGATTTGCACTTGATTTTTTCTTTTGATTTAGCATTAAATGGTTCTGGTAATTCCCCACACAAATTCACCTATTCTTTCTTTTTTGAGATTTATATCTCCAGTAAGCTAGTGTCAATCTACCTAATTTGGATGAGGATAGAGCTTTGTAACGTTTTTTTATTAGGTTTAGTTCTTTTTCCATCTTATTAGCTTGTTCTAATATTTTTCTCTCATTATTCACCAAATTTAACTTCTCTTCCTTTGACTCTACTAATCTTTTTAGAAGTTTTGATGTTAATTCAGTGTTTTGATTTTGACTTTCATTTTGACTATTATCTTCTACCTGCTTTATTCGAGATAGTATACTCAATAGATTTTCCGCAAAGTCTATCTCACTAGAACTTATAGGAATCGCAATAAATCCTGTCCATGAAGACCTGATGACTTGTTCAATACGAAAATTCTTTTTATGCATGTAAAGTATTAAAGAAACTATTGACTTAACTTGCAATGAATTTTGATTATGGTTAATCCAAAATAACAGCACACCATCATCTTTTAAAAATGGTAATGCATCATCAACTAATCGATCAACATCTGACATAAATTCAGTAGCATTTCCTAACACAAACGTATCTATTTTCTCTGACTGATTGGACAAAGAGCCTTGTTCAATCACTTCTTTGCCAATATAGGATAGATAATTTCTTTCTGCTTCTTCTAAACCAAATTGAAAAAAAACTCTTTTTCCCCTAGTGTTTGTTAATAACCATTTTTCTGGTTGGTCAGCATTTTCTTTAAATGTCTTAATAATTTCTGTTGAAGGTATATCCATTGCTACTCCTTTCTACTAAAACCGAGCTTTACATTCACCAAGGAAAAGCAGATTTAAACCAAGGCTTCTTCTTTTTTTATTTCAGAAGAGAGATTTCCAAAATTAATATAAGTGAAATGTTCATGTCGGTTTTGCAGAACATTTTTTGTGTCAAAAATCATTTTATTTTTCATGCCATCAAGTCTTTCAAAATCAAATTCTTTAAACTCTTGATGATCGGTTAGAATCAAAATTAAATCAGATTGTTGAACAGCTTCTTCTAAGTTTTTAATGACAAACTCCTCATCCACATGCGGATCATATGCATCGATTTCATATTTATTCTGATTTTTTAATAAATGATAGATTTCCATTGCTGGGCTTTCTCGAATATCATCGACGTTTCCTTTGTACGTAAGTCCAAAAATAGTTACCTTATTTCCTTCTACTTTTTGCATAAGTTTCTCAACATTTTCGACGACATAGTATGGCATAGATGTATTAATTGAGCGTGATAAGTTAATCATTTTCGCTGTTTCAGGGGCCTTCGCTACAATAAAATACGGGTCTACTGCTAAACAATGTCCGCCGACACCAGGTCCAGGTGTATGCAGGTTAACACGTGGATGCTTATTGGCCATTTCAATGACATCTAGCGCATTAATGTCTAGATCATTACATACTTTGGTAAGTTCATTTGCAAGTGCTATGTTAACATCTCTAAACGTATTTTCCATTAGTTTAGACATTTCAGCGGTTTTGGCATTTGTTCTAATAATTTCACCTTGAACAAACGTTTCGTATACTTTTGCTCCCGCCTCTGTACAAGCTTCTGTGATCCCGCCAACGATCCGGTTATTAAAGATTAGTTCATGAAGAATTTGACCCGGTAGAACTCTTTCCGGACAATGTACTAGATATAGATCTTCACCAATAACGTAACCCTTTTCTTCGAATAATGGTTTAATCACGTCATCCATGCTTCTTGGACCAATAGTAGATTCGATAATTACAACATTCCCTTTTTTCAGGAATGGAATTACTTTCTCAACAGCGCTCTCTACGTACGTTAAATCACATGATTTATACATGTCATCACGGTTAGGTGTAGGAACAGCGATGATAAAGACATCTGCTTCCTCTGGTGTTAAAGAAGCTTTAAATTTTTCAAGTTTAATAACTTCAGTCAAAGCGTCTTGGAGACCTGGCTCCTCTATATGAATCGTTCCACTATTTAAAGAGTCTATCACACTCGGTTTCACATCTACTCCTACGACCTTAACACCATGTTTCGCAAACATAATTGAAGTTGGCAGACCAATATACCCCAAACCTACTGTACAAAGTTTCATTATTTTTACTCTCCTTATGATTGAATTTGTCCATAAACTTTTAGAAGTGATTTTTTTTCTTGTTCCCAATTGTATTTAAGCCTTGCCTGATGACAATTCTCACTGCACTGATGACGCAATTCAGGATTTAAAACTAACTTGTTTACACCCGCTGCGATTGAAATCGGATCGTGAGAGTCAACGACTACTCCAATATTTTCACCTGAAACAACTTTCTTAATTTCTGGAAAGTCACATGCTATGACAGGCACACCCGCCATAATATATTCAAATAGTTTATTTGAAGAGGCTGAATAATGGTTGAAACACACATTATTCAATACCTGAAAACCTAAATAAGCATTTTTTGTATACCTAGGGAGATCTTCCAAAGGCACCTTTGGTAAAAATTTCACTCGATCAGTAAGCTTCATGTCTTCCGTTAATTGCATAAGGCTTTCTTTAATTCGGCCATCTCCAATAAAGACGAGGATGCCTTCTTCAAAATTAGGTGCTGCCTTAACTAAATTTTCTAAACCTCTACCAGTTTGAATTCCACCTTGATACAACAGAATTTTTTCATCCTTGGAAATGTTTAAAATCTCATGCAAATCTATTTTCTCTATCTCTTTTTTTTGATCGAACGGATAATTATGAACGACTTTTGGGTAAAAACCATAGAGATCTTCGTTGTACTTGGCTCTCGTGTGATTTTCGACTATCATTTGATCAACAAACTTTAAAAGGAAAGATTCCATCTTCCCATATAGTTTGCTATCATACCCAGTCCTACTTGTTTGAACTTCATGTGAATCATAGATGAGTTTTTTTCTGTTAAAAAGTTTAAACTTTGCACAAATAACACCCTGTGGTAAAGTATTTAAATCATTAGAATGATAGATATCATAATTTTTATTCCATCCTTTTACAATCATTCTTAAAAAGATACTTGATCTAATGATTAATGTTCTCACCTTTTTAAGAAGTAAGGATGAAAATAGGATTGTGAAGGCGATCGTTATAATCGGTAAATAAAAAACACCCGCAGCCCACACTAGTAATAGAAGAAGTAGAAGATACTTTTTCTTCTTTAGCAAAGTCAGCATAGACTGAAATAAAACTAACCATCGAGGGTACCTTTTAACTCGGTGGACACGAAATCTTTCATTGATTTCCTCATATGTCTTTAATCCAGGCATTGATGGATCGTGGATACAAATTAGATCGACATCAGATCCGTCTTCTGACAATGCTGTACATTCTCTCAAAACTCTGGCATCGTTGGTAAAGTGGTTCCATACAAACATACATACATTTTTTTTCATGCTTCATTAACCTTTTTTATAGTATTTTTTATTACATTATCTAAAATTATAATATTATTATCCCATAAAAAATTCTTTTCAATAAAGTTCTCGCAATTTGTTTTCATTTCTTGAACCAACTCCGGATGATGATACAAGTGTAAAATAAGAGAAACCATTTCGTCACTCGTTTTTGTTTTAGCTACTAAACCTACATTTTCTTGCTCAATTAATTTTTTTGAATATCCAGAAAGTGAAGCCACTACAGGTAACTGGCAGCTCAAGTAATCTATAATACGTCCTGGCAAAACCGTTTCAAAGATGACTGAACGATTAAGCGTTGCTATACCAATATCACAATTCGCCATCATTTTGAGACACTCTTTTCTTGATAATGGATCAATAAATTCAACGTGTTTCAATTCTTTTTCAATGATATATCTCTCTAATTCTTTCTTATTGACTCCATAACCTAGAATCATAAATCTGATATGATAATCCTTTAAACTCGTAACAATATCACGAAAGACATGCACATCTTGAGCAAGACCTAAATTGCCTGCGAACACTACTTTAAACTCTTTCTTCGTGTTTTTTACTGAAATTTCTGGCAGTTCTTCACGCCTTGCAGAGTTTGGTATGAACGTTAATTTAGCTTCTTGCTCCTGTAAATGCTTTTGAAAACCTTGGCTGTTAATGATAATATGATCTGATTTTGAATAGACAAATTTTTCTGCAAGTTTAAAAAAACCGATGATCATGGGATTTTTGAATATCCCCACTCCTTTTAAAGAGTCTGGCCACAAGTCTCTTATGTCTAAAATCATTTTTGTTTTATATCTAAATTTAGCAATAATCCCAGCAAAGGCGACAAAAATCGGGGGGGTTGTAACATAAATTAGATCATATTTATTTTTATCCTTAAAAATAAATATGATCATCCTAAGCATTATTTCTAGATAATAGAAAAGTCTATTCAAAAAGTTAAAAGCATATTTTTTGTTTTTTACTTTCACTCTTATAAATCTTTCATTCTGACTATTTAATTCTTCTTCGTCCCAAAGGTCATGAGAATCATAGAAATTTTTTTCTGGATAAGTTGGATCCGTTGTTAAAACTTTCACATCGTATCCTTTTCTGTGCAGCATCAAAAATATATTCTTGAGTCTATTACCAGCGCTACCTATTTCAGGGTAGAAATTTTGAGAAATTAATAAAATCCTTTTTGACAATCAAATCCCCTGCACTTTCAATTGACAATCCATATTGGTAAACACAACATATTTAAACAATTTTTTAACTATAACAACAATTATAGGTTTATGCTGCCTTAAAAACAACATCTTTTTGATTCTAAAGACTTTAAATCTTTTAATTTTCAACAAATTTCGCTAAAAAAGTTTTATTTTTTTAGAGAGATTTTGTCATTTACAGGCTTAAAGATCTAAAACTAAAGTTACAAAAAGGGCATAAATCAGGTAAACATACAATGAAAGTATGTTACCTGATTTATGCCCTTCATCTTTTTTCCTTATTCAGAATGGTCTCTACGACTCGCTTAGATGATTCTCCATTCTCCAAGTAGCAAAATTTTTCATAAAATGATGCGAATGAAGCTGGTAATGTAAAGGTCGATTTCTCTGTCTCTTTGATCCAGTCAATCACACTTGCTGTTTCTTTCACAAGCGGACCAGGTGCTTCTTGTTCAAAGTCAAAATAGAACCCTCTTAGTTTGTCGCGATACGTTTCGATGTCTGGAACATAGAACAGCATTGGACGCCTAAGGTTTGCATAATCAAAGAACACGGAAGAGTAATCTGTCAAGAGTAGGTCAGAAATCATATAAAGGTCTCGAATGTCTTCGTAATGGGAGAAGTCATAAGCAAAGCCTTCATATGGTCCGAGATCAAAGTTTTCCGCTACTAAATAGTGCATACGAAGGATGATGATATATTCTTCTCCGATAGATGACCTCAACTCATGCAGATCAAGATCCAATTCAAATTTGTACTTTCCAATTGTATAATATTGATCGTCTCTCCAAGTCGGTGCATAGAGGATGATTTTTTTATCAAGAGACAGGTTCATCTTTTGCTTCAGCGCTCTTATCGTTCCTTCATTATTCTGATTGTACAGAAAATCATTTCTTGGATACCCTGATTCAATCATGGTCTGTTGAAATTGGAACGCACGTGTAAAGATCTCAGTCGAGTATGCATTAGGAGATATAAGACAATCCCATTTCGATGCTTCTTTCGTGAAATTCGTTTTATATTTCTTCGTATTTGCTCCAGGAATATGAACTTCGTCCATATCCACAGCCAGTCGTTTTAAAGGCGTCCCGTGCCATGTTTGCAAGTAAGTTGTGTGGCCTGGTTTTGGAATCCATAGCGGCAAACGGCTGTTTACAACCCAATACCCGGCTCTTGCCATTGCAAGAATCCATTTAAACGACAGACGATGAATATAATAGATGCCCTTTTCTTGAAACGGTGCTTCATACCCTTTTTTAACGCTCCAAATCAACGTATAGTCAGGGTGATTTTCTTTCATATACTCAAAAATAGCACGCGGGTTGCAGCTGAATTGTTTTCCATTAAAGCTTTCAAAAATAACCGTTTTCTTTTTTGGCTGCAGTTTACTGACACCCAAAAACAAGAGTTTAAAAACGATGATATATAAAATTGTAACGATTTTTTTCATTTTCATTCACATGCTTTCACAAAGAATACAGTTCGTTCTTTAATTGATCTTCCAAGAGTAGTAACCATTTTTCGTTTGGTAAGACCACCCATCTATTGGCGAAGGTTTGTTGGTGAGCAGTTCTTCTTCCACTTCTAAACGCTGTAGCACCTCTTGATGATGTGTTTTTGACTTGCTTCGGATGTAAAAATCGACATGTTTCGTTTGATTGATTTCGATCTGTTTCTTTGTTTGAAAATGACCAATCGGGAAAATCACTTGTTGATTTTCGTTGATGGTTTGAGAAATAATTTCAGCACCATTGACTCGATCAAACCCTACAAAATCTATTTCTACCTGATCCGCAATGTTCATTTCGCCTTCCATCTCAAGCTGCAGATGAAGGACATGATGCTCAGAGCTTACATCACGCAACATCCATCTTGCATGTTCCACAACACTTCTTAGTTCTTCTTTAAGTACTCGATTATCAAGCATATTCTGAAGAGCTGCTCCCCAAGAAGAACCATCATCCTGTGGCAATAGATAAAAGGAAGATTGTTCCCCTAAAACGTTTTCGACATCTTCCTTATGTTTCGGATGACAAAAGAAAATAGCATCTACCTGCTGCTTCCTGATTTGTTTAAATAGTTCTTCATAATGAGCGTGCAATTGACGGGGATTTTCCTCGTAGTGTGCGTCATGCACAAAAGCAGCATAAAATACTGAATCAGATTTTTCCATTTTAAACAGATCGTGATCTATCTCTCGATCTTCTGCAATCATCAATTTCATGCGTTCATTTTTTGTTTGAATATCAGATAGCCATTGCTGTACGATATCGGATTTTTTCACAAATGTGGTGATGCCTGTCTTCTTGTACCAATTAATATGCCTTACTGTATTCTTCTTGGCACTCCCAGAATATATGGTTTCCATGTAGATACTTCTATCATCTCTAATGAATTCTTCCAGAAAAGGGACACCATTATGAGGAACATAGTGAAGTACTCTTCGTAAAGCGCCATGTATATCGTATTCTTCCCGTTTCATCAATTGCTGTTCTTCATTAAATTGATCTATATACAGAATGGGGGAAGAAGGTAGTTCGTATCTTGTCACTTGAACGGTTGAGTTGTCCTCAGATATAGCGACTTCATTAATCGATTCCGATACGGTACCTGTAATAAACTCCGAATAAACCCTTTTACTCCCGCTCTCCGGTAAAATATAGTGTTCAAATACATTCAAGATGGAAATTTGAGGGTGGACATTCTCCTCCAGGCTTCGAATATGCCCCTTTACATTTACGTCAAAATTCAAAGTTAAGATGGTAGCTCGTTTATTCTTCTCAGCCAATGATTTTAATCTTAAGTTTAATGAATCCGTTAAGGTGTTGTCCTGTTCTGGCACATCCCCCATCATAAAGTAGTAGTCCATGTCAGGAATTTCAACCGATTTCATTGTTTCATTTAGTTCAGGTTGATCCAATGTGTGTTCACCTTTTTTCTTCATCCAATTTTGAAACACAGGAAGCTCTCCTTATAAAAATGATCACTTGCTATTGTATTTTACATGAAAAAGCACTTCTCACCAAAAGATAAGAAGTACTTTTTTTCAATCTATTATAGTCCAGCAATTTCTTCCTTAATTTGTGTTGTCGAAATACCTTCTGTTCTCTTCAAGTAAACGACTTCGCAATGCTCTTTCAAGAAATCAAATTTACCTTCCCAGTCATCCCCCATAACAAACACATCAATGTCATGTTCTTGTACGTCTCGGACTTTTTGATCCCAGCTGTTCTCTGGAATGACTTCATCTACATAACGAATGGTTTCTAAAATCAGCTTTCGATGCTCGTAGCTATGATAAGCCTTTTTTGATTTTTGTAAATTAAACTCATCTGTCGAGATGGCCACTACTAAGTAATCTCCAAGCTGTTTTGCACGCTCTAGCAGCTTGATATGCCCCCAGTGTAATAAATCAAATGTACCGTAAGTAATAACTTTCTTCATTGCAAACATAAACTCCTTTCTTCATCCTTATTCGACTGCTTCAAGCAGTAATGTTTATCCGTAATCCTATTCTCATCGGTCATGTTTTTTCGCTCTTCGGAACCTCATTATATCATAATGCCTAAAAAACGTTAAGAAAATGTAAAGACAAACTATTTCCAATTTAATGGATGAAATAGTGAAACTGCGTCAATACAGTATTTCAACGTTTTTAGAGACTAGTTGTTTATTAAAATGTCATGAAATTAAAAGGATTGTAAAGTTATTGTTAATATTTCATGGAGCAACTGTGATAAAATGATCTGTAGGTTAAGAATGAATTTACAATGATCGTACAATAGATAACAAAAAGAAAAAGGGGGTTTATACAGTGGAAACAGAAGTGGTCTCTAACCTTTCTTATGTAAATGGCGACTTAGACGAATTTATTAGTTATATGAACCAACACCACCTTTCACAGCGAAGAGGCGCAATGATTGCAACGGTGAATCCAGAAATAGGCTATGCAACTATGAAGGATCATGCATATCATAAAGTCATCTCTTCTGCAGACTATGTCTTACCTGATGGTGTAGGTGTTGTCTTGATGTCACGTCTTATAAACCATCCGTTGAAATCAAGAATTGCAGGCTTTGAGGTCTTCATGTCTATGCTTGATCTCGCAAACAAGCAATCTAAAAGTATCTTTTTATATGGGGCGAAAGAAGAAGTGCTCGAGGCTGTCAAACAGCGAATTGATACGGAATATCCAAATGTGGTGATTGCAGGCAGCTGTGATGGTTATCAAGCGGATAAACGATTTGTGGCAAAACAAATTGCTCGTTCAAAAGCAGATATGGTGTTTGTTGCTTTAGGTTATCCAAACCAAGAGAACTTTATTTATGAATACCGTCATTTGTTCCCGCAAGCTGTTTGCATCGGTTTAGGCGGAAGCTTTGATGTATTTAGCGGAACGGTGAAGCGTGCACCACGCTGGATGATTAAAACAAATACGGAATGGCTGTACAGACTCATTGTCAATCCGTGGAGATGGAAACGAATGCTGAATATCCCAAAGTACGCTTTTGCCGTATTAAAAGAAAACAAAGGGAAAAAGCGCTACTATCCTGAGCAAGTAAAAGATCAGACGAAGCAGCTGTGAGAGACTGATACATGATGAATATACACTCAATGATCATCTCATGCTATGCAGCTTTTGTTTCTTTTGCTGGATGGCTCATGAGCGGCGTGAAACCTCGTGACAATCAGGTGACGCTGCTTGTTTCATTCCAAGAGAATGCAGCTGCTCTCATCGATACTTATCAACAACAGGCGAATATGACAATGAAGCTCACTGTCCTCTATACGAAGCATGCTTCCGTGATAGAAAAGGACGTGCCTCATGTGTCATTTCGCTATTTTCATGAAAAAAATCCCATCCATCTCATTCAATGTATCTATACGATGCTAAAAAGCAAAGTTGTCGTCACAGATAATTATTTTCTGATGACAAGTGTGCTAAGAAATAGACCTTCTACTACTTGTATTCAAGTGTGGCACGCCAATGGTGCTTTGAAAAAATTCGGTCTTGAAGATGCTTCAAATCATCACCGAAGTTCTCGTGATCTGCAGCGTTTCAAGCGGGTCTATGCGTCTTTCGATTATATCGTTACTGGCTCAGATCACATGCGCGAGATTTTCAAAACTTCATTTGGCGTCAACGACGATCGTTTTTTGCCAACAGGTGTCCCCTTCACAGATGCGTACTATGATGAGCGCCCTATTTCCTTTCAGACGGATATTTTTCCAAAAGGCAAAAAAATGCTGCTGTATACGCCGACCTACCGGGACTTTGCAATGGACGGTCTTGTCTTACCTTTTTCTAAAGAACAATTGCAGAGAGAGCTGAATGGTGACTATATCCTGCTCGTCAAACTTCATCCTGCAGTGAAACACCTAGCCAAAGCAGAAACAGATGGTGAGTGGATATTTGATGTGTCCGATCAGCCGCTCTTTCCATTGCTCTCTGTATGCGATGTCCTGATTACAGATTATTCGTCCATTGTGTTTGAATATGCGCTGCTCCGAAAGCCTGTTTTGTTCTTCACTTACGATCTAGAGACTTATCGCATGAAACGCGGCTTAGTCGAACGTTATGAAGACATCATTCCAGGAAAGGCTTGCGTCACTCAAGATATGCTCTTAGAGGAGCTTAAGCAGCTAAACGAATCAGCCAATCAAGACTTATTGAAAACCTTTGCTGAGGAATGGAACCAATATTCAAAAGGGAAATCAAGTCAGCAGCTTCTTTCCTTTATTGAACATCAGCTGTTACACAAAAAACGTCCGGCTTCTCATTAAGAAGCACGGACGTTTTTTTATTTGTTATACACGGGGATATCATAATACAGCGTATAGTTATCAAGTAAGTTATACAAACTATACATACGTGTGACCTGTTTAGAAGCCCAGCCAATATCCGTTGCATATTGGTGAGTGGCTGTCGCAGACCACCGCATTTTGTAAATGGTATCTTGTTTGTATGTGGCGTTATTGATATAGCTGTTACCAATAAATTTTGCCCCGCCAATAATGGCCGCCTCAGGTGTGAACCATTGCTGTTCATACGCATACTTTGCACCGAGATAATTCGGGTTGCTGTCATATGCGCCTATACCATACATGTTATATACTTTTTTCCCATTAAACATCGTACCATTCGCTAAAATGGAATTTCCGTTACCTGTTTCAAGCAATGCATGTGAAATGAGATAGATTTCGTTAATATGATACGTTTTCGCTGCTGTGATAAAGGCTTGTCCTTTTCCGGCAAGAATCCCTTTCCCTGCTAAAATCTTCGTATTCACTTCAGTCGGGTTGAGATTTGCAGCTTCAGAGAGTTTGAGAAATTGAAAATAAGATTGAGTGCCCTCCACGATATTCGCTGGGTCTACATATTTTAATACTTCTGCTGAACTCGCATTTCTCCAGCCAAGGTTGATCTTGATCCAGTTGCCTTCTTTTCCAAGCTGCTTCACTTTTGTTCCTTTGTTCAGCTGTGCGACGATGTTGCTTGCCGAACTTGAATCAGGTGTAGAACGTACATTTAGCCCGTCTGTATTCACTGTGGACGTTGCTGGGTCTACATATGTCGCATAGACATAGGCTGCACCGTCTGTCTGCGGCGATACCTTCATTTGTTTGTTTACCATCTCATTGACTGTGAGGTTATAATTCGTCTGCATCACCATTGGACCGTTTTTGATTTTTGTCGCTGTGGCTGTCCAGCCGTATTGGCTTTTCACAAAAGCAATGGCCGCATTCGCATTTGGTAATCCTGTAAACTGCTGTGTGATGTTGATTTTATATGCCGGTTTTGTCGTTGTTGTATAAGCAGCTGGTTCATTTCGTTTTTTGAAGAATGTCATGCCTTGATCTCTTAAGGCAACAGTCGAAATGACCCCAGTCTTGATCTGATATTGACCATAATCAGTTGCTCCCGTTTTTTGGGCGGCTGCTTTCATTTTTTGTTTCGTTAAATAACTTAAGGCTTGATTCAGTTTTGTCTGATTCACAGTCGCCTCTGTCGTAATACGGTATTGCTTAACAGCTTCTGTTAATGTTTTTGTACTGCTGGCAACTCCATTTTTTTTCATGATCTCTTGCGCCTGCTTCACTTTGCTTTGATCATATACAGGGGTTGTCTTTAGGCTGTATGCTTTACTGACTGTTTGTCCCTTGCCTGTTGTGATGCTGCTTGTCACCTTTTGTGCTTTTAAGTATGCAGCACCTTTATTTATTTTTGTCTGATCCGTTGCTTGATTCACAACAAGTCGATACGTGCTGTCAGATGCTTTGCCTGTTTTTTTCGTTGTGGCGGATACTTTTTTCTTTTGGAAAAATGCCGTTGCTTTTTTCGCTTGATCATCGCCCAAAAGATTCCCAGTCACTACTTGATATGGCTGTGTAGAGGAGATCTTTTTAGACGTATAGCGCCATTTCTTTTTCTTGAAAAAGGCAACTGTTTTTGCGTAAGTTGTGTCATTTAATTGATTGAGCTTTACGATATAATTTTTCGTTTTTCCTACTCGCTGCACAGTCCCTGACGCACCAGCTTGTTTCTTGATCTGAGCCGCCGCTGAGGCTGCTTGTTTATTGTCTTTGAAATAGCCTGATTCCATGCTATACACATTTTTAACAGCTCCAGCCTTCTGAATCTTCCCACTGATTTTCGCTTCTTTTTGTAGCTGGGTCAGAAGGGTTTGCGCTTTAGACTGATTCGTTTGTGCAGCAGATGTGACGATGTAATACGGTTTGCCTGCTGCTACCGTTTGGAGTACTGCTTTTAAACCAGATTCCTTTTGAAAACCTTGCAGGATGGTATTCGCCTTACTCTGTCCAACAATATTGCCTGAGATCAGCTGATACACGGTGCCCGCTTTGTTTTCGGTTTGGTATGTACTAGTGACTCCGGCCTGTTTTTGCAGTTCGGTTTGGATACTTTTGACTTTCGTTTCAGAATCAATGGCTCCTGATATGACCTGATATGATGGTCTGCTTTGATTGATAGCTTCATAAGCGCTATTGAGTCCTGATGTTTTCGTCAGCTCGAGCGTCAGTTTTTTCGCCTGACTTTCATCGTTGATTGGATCAGATACGATTTTCTGTAAAGGAAGGCGGTCACCTACTGGAGACACCGTACCGCTCATGCCTAACTCTTTTTTTAATGCAGCGGCGCTTGCACTCGCTGCTACTTGTGAGTCATATCCTGAGGCAGTTAGCTGATAGGTCGATGTATTTCCTGACGTTTGATAAGTGGCTGTCCATTTCTTATCCTTTTTCAACGTGTCAACCGCTTTTTTCACTTCTGCTTCTGTTGTAAATACTTTTGAGGTGCTAATCGTATAAATGGATTGATCGACATAGGAGGCTGCTTGCACTTCTTTGCCTGTGTGTAATGTCATACCAAAGGCAGCTGCGAGTAACATAATCTTGATGGTTTTTTTCACGTTCCCTGTCCCTCTCTTAACTTTGCATAATAGTCTACTAATCTCTTTATCGACAAAAACAAGTCTCTTTCAAGTCCTTTATGCAATAGAAAAATAGAGGACTCTCGAAGTCCTCTTTTTCTTTATATATGTGACACAATCAGTTCACAAGATCCTTCAATGGTGAAGTTCCCAGTTTCAGCCGGCAGGATAAAATGGGCTCCTTTTGGCAGCGGATATGTATGTCCATTATGCTCTAAGGACCCTTCCCCATTAATAACGCTGCACAGCAAAAACGGATAATCTTGCGATAGCTCTACTTTTTGATCAATTTCCCATTTATACACAGAGAAGTATTCTGCTTCTACAAATGTTCTAATGGTCACCCCTGGACGAGTTTCTACTGATTCATCTGCATAACCGTCTACATGAGGAACCGTTGTGACATCAATGGCCTGCGTGAAGTGAAGTTCACGTTCATGGCCATTTTGGTCTTTTCGTTCATAATCATACACCCGATAGGTCGTATCTGAACTTTGCTGCGTTTCGAGAACCAGTGTGCCTTCACATAGTGCATGAATGGTACCGCTAGGCACATAATAAAAATCACCCGGCTTAATTTTCACTCGCCGCAAAAGGCCTTCCCAATCTCCGCTGTTCATCATGGTCACAAGCTCAGTTCTCGTCCTTGCATTATGACCGTAGATCATTTCTGCGCCTTCTTTGCAGTCAATGATATACCAGCACTCTGTTTTTCCAAGCTCGCCATTTTCATGTCTTTCCGCATAATCATCATCTGGATGAACTTGAACGGATAAGTCTTGGTTTGCATCTAAAATTTTTGTTAAGAGCGGGAAGCGATCGCCTTCTATTCCCCCAAACAATTCTCTGTGATTGTCCCATAGTTCGATCAGCGTTTCCCCTTTATATGGACCATCTTGCACGACACTTGGTCCGTTTGGATGAGCAGAAATTGCCCAGCATTCTCCCGTTTGATCAGAAGGAATATCATAGCCAAATTGATCCCTTAAGGCTGTACCTCCCCATATTCTCTCCTTCAATTCAGGCAGTAAAAAAATTGGTGACTGCTTCATTCAGGATGACTCCTCCCTTTGCTACCCTTTGATAATCCTTGCCTAGCAAGATGAAAACTAGCAAGTCTCAACTTTTATTATGACGCTATCTAAAGAGAAGTCAATCCTTTCAGTACACCGAATGAAAACGATAACAAGAAAATCAATTTACCCTTTGACAGAGCCTGCAAGAAGCCCTTTCACAAAGTATTTTCCAAGTAGAATATAGACCAAAAGTGTCGGCAGTGCAGCCAAGATGGCACCTGCCATTTGAACATTCCATTGCACAATTTGACTGCCTGATAAATTTTGCAATGCGACCATGACCGGCTGATTCTCTGCTGTGGTCATAGTGACCGCAAATAGAAACTCATTCCACACATTTGTGAACTGCCAAATGGCAACCACGACAAACCCTGTGATGGAAAGCGGCAGAATCATATGTCTGAAGATCCCGATAAACCCGGCTCCATCCATCTTCGCTGATTCAATCATTTCATCAGGAATGCTTACATAAAAATTGCGGAACATGAGTGTTGTGATTGGCAGGCCATATACGACATGAACAAGCACAAGTCCCGGAATGGAGTTATACAAGCCGATTTCACGTAAAAATTGAATAAGTGGAATGAGGATACTTTGATATGGAATAAACATACCAAACAACATGAAGGTAAACACCACTTCTGATCCTTTAAAGCGCCATTTAGACAGCACATAGCCATTCATCGCACCTAATACAGCTGACAATAAGGTAGCAGGAATGACTAGATAAAGAGAATTCATTAAATTGGGTGATAACTTTTCAAAAGCGATTTTGTAGCTTGAGAAATCTAGTGTAGATGGGAGCGACCACATTCGCTCAAGGGTCACTTCACCTAATGGCTTTAAGCTTGTGACGAGCATGACATAAACAGGCATGAGAAAAAACAAACTGCACAGTATTAATAAAGCATAAAGAACTGGACGGACAAACCCTCTTGCGATCATGATGAAGCCCCCTTCCGACTAGACAGGAGATACGGCACGATAAAGACCGCAACAGAAATCAGCATAACGATCGCAATGGCGGCACCACCTGCATAATGGTTTCCTCTAAAGGTCATTTCAAACATATAAACACCTGGCACATCGGTGACAAAGTTTGCACCTGGTCCTGTCATCGAGTAAATCAAATCGAAGATCTTTAAAGAAATATGTGCCATGATAATGACGACACTCGCTGTGATTGGTTTTAACAGCGGGAAAATGATTTTCCAGTAGATTTGCCACTCGGTTGCGCCATCCATTCTAGCAGCCTCTCTCACTTCCTCTGGAATACCTCTAAGACCAGCCAAATACATCGCAAGTGAGAACCCTGTCATCTGCCACACAGCAGCGATGACAACTGCAATCATTGCTGCCGGTACACCAAACTCAATTTTCCCCCAGACAAATCCAGCTAAAATGTTCGTATCCGTGTACCACTTGGGCTGGATGCCGAGAGTTTTTAAAAACAGATTCACCCCAGTTGATGGATTTAGGATCCATTGCCACACAACACCTGTGACCACAAAGGAAAGGGCCATCGGAAAGAAGAAGAGATTCCGAAAAAGTGATTCCCCCTTGATCTTCTGATCTAGTAAAATGGCCAGTACAAGCCCAGAAGCAATGACTGCTCCAATAAAGAATAAAGTAAAAAAGACCGTGTTTCGAAGATCTGACTGAAAGCGAAAATCTTGAAACAGCATGACATAATTTTTCATACCTGCGAAAGAAAAATCAGGAACAAGCGATGTCCAGTTCGATAATGAAACATATCCTGTCCAGCCAATAAATCCGTAAACAAAAATGAATAATAAAACAGCTGACGGTGCTAAAAATAGCAGGGCAAGCAGCTGGTCTCCATTCCATTTTTTCCGAACACGTTTCACTTTTGCTGCTGGTGTTTTTGTGATCGGCGATGTGTCCATGCGCATGAAGCTACACTCCTTTTTTTAAAAAAGAGGCGGTGCCTAACGGCCGCCTCTTTCATCTTTATTTCATTGAATCTTTTAAAGAAGAAACGAACTGGCTGCTGTCTTTTTGTGTCACGAAAATATTGACGGCTTGGTTCGCCTTCGTGACAAAACCTTCTTCAGCAGCTGAGCCATGCGCAAGAGACGGTGCCAGCTTTGACTCTTTAAACGCCTTCATTGCCGATTTTCCGTATTCATCATATTTTGATACATCTGCATCCACACGAGCCGGAATTGACCCTTTCAGCGGATTAAACGCATCCTGTCCTTCCACAGATCCTAAGACAGATAAGAATTTTTTCACGTTTTCTGGCTGTTTGACACCCTTCGGTAGTCCGAATGTATCCGTGATGACCATAAAGCTGCCCTCCGTACCAGGAGTTGCCACGTATCCAAAGTCTTTATTCACCTTCAAATCTAGATCATTCACAAAATATCCTTTTGCCCAATCGCCCATGACATTCATTGCAGCTTCCCCTTTTGCCACGAGTTGTGAGGCATCCTGCCAGTTACGCGAGCTATGATCGTCGTTGACGTACTCGAGCATACGTCCAAAGATGTCTGCCGCTTCCTTCACTTTTGCATCATCCATTTTTAAGTCGCCCGCCCAAAGTTTTTGATAGTCATCTGCACCTAATACACCTAGAAGAACGCTCTCAAACAAATGAGTCGCTGCCCAAGGTTCTTTATCCCCAAGCGCAAGTGGAGTAATCCCTTTTTTCTTTAAGGCATCGGCTGTTTTGAAAAATTCATCAAACGTCGTTGGCGGCTCTAAGCCCTGATCTTCAAATACTTTTTTGTTATACCAAAGCACATTGCCTCTGTGAATATTCACTGGAACGGAATAGATTTTCCCGTCTTTGCTCACAAGGTCAATCAGTGATTCTGGAAATTTATCCTTCCAGCCTTCTTTCTCATAAAGGTCATCCAGCGGCTCCATTTTGCCTGCGGCTACCCAGCTCTCATTCAGCTCTGCTCCCCCGTGTACTTGGAAAGTAGCTGGCGGATCATCTCCTTGCATCCGGCTTGTTAGAACAGCCTTTGCATTCGTACCAGCGCCACCAGCGACAGCTGCATTTTCAATTGGAATGTCTTTATTTTTCTCTTCAAACAATTGAATGAGTGCCTTCAGTCCGTCTTCCTCACCTGCACCAGTCCACCAAGAGAAAATTTCTAGCTTCTCCGCTCCGCCCTCTTTTTTTGCATCTGAGTTCGTCGATGAACTGCAAGCAGAGACGACCAGCATACAGAGTGCCAATAAAGTAAAGCCTATTTTAAACTTCATCATGGATCCCCCACCCCTATTTTGTAAGCGTTATCAAAATAAGTATACTGGCAGATCCTTGCCTTTTTTCAGGCAAACTTCTTCACTTTTTTATGAAATTCTTCATTTTTTTACGACCTGTTTTCGATATTCCTTCGGTGAACAGCCCACCATTTTTTTAAACACACGACTGACGTAATTCGGATCAGTATATCCTGCTTGATAGGTGATTTCTTTTAAACTAAGCGAACTCTCTTTCAGTAGCTTCTTCATTTTATCCATCCTACAGGTCGTCACATATTCTTTAAACGTCAGACCTGTCTCATCCTTAAAGCGTTTGGTGAAATACGTCGGGCTTAAATCAACATAGGCGGCCGTTTGCTCCAGCGTGATATGTTCGCAAAAATGTGTTTGAATGTATCGTTTCGCCCGTTCTATATCATTCACCGTCTGGGTTCTTGCTTCATACAGATCAAATAAATGTTCACAGCATTGGCGGCATCCTGTTTCTGTGGTGATAGCTAGAATCGGCACATCTGCACGAAGTCGTGATTTGAGTAAAATGAGCAGCTCTTTCACATGAGAAATGGTTGCCCCTTCTAATTGGAAGGCATCATAGTAAGCAAGAGCATCATCTCTTCTCCCTTCTTCTAGTGCCAGCATCATGTCATCGGCAAGCTCAGGCAAGTTGATCAATACGTAAGGTTGTCTATCTGTATAGTAAAAGCCATAACGAACCGCACCGTCATCTTTTTTTCGCTGATAATAGGAAAGCTTCGCTTCTGCCGCACTTTTCTGAAGTTGAAGTGGATTTGAGACAGGATGACCCATGCCAACAATGACAGGGGAATGCCGTTCGCTTGTCATAGCAGCGCGAATGGCTTGCAGTACATTCGCCTTTAGATGACCAGGTGATTGACGGCTGTAAATCAAGCATGTAAACAGCTCACCGCTCACTTTGATAGGCACTGCTTGAAAAAGAGCAGACTCCTGCAAATGATTCAGGAGTTGATCCCCACCTGTCCGCTGAACAGCGATCACTAGACCTGCTTGAAAATCATGAAACAGCCGCTCAAACGCTGTGGAGGAATAAGATTGACCGTTTAACACATGAGCTTCCAGCCATTTTGACTGCTGATTGACTTTCTCCGCCTGCCGCAGGGAGACCTCCTGCTGAATTTCTGCCGCAACAGAACGAATCGCTGTAATGGTTTCGTCTTTATCAGCTGGTTTGACAAGGTATTGTTTGACCCCTTCCTGCATGGCTTGCTTGGCATAATCAAACGTATCGTAGGCTGTCAGCATAATAAATTTAGTATGAGGACAGCTTGCTTTGATCTGTTTGATCGCTGTGAGTCCATCCATGCCTGGCATTTGAATATCCATGAGCACAAGGTCAATTGGCTTAGACCGCGCCAATTCCACCGCCTTTTTTCCATTCGCAGCTTCCCCTGCAATATGACAGTCTGGCAGCCATTCGGTCATGAACTTACGCATCGCCATTCGTTCAATTTTTTCATCATCCACAATCAGCACGTTCAGCATGCTCGTTCCTCCTTGATTGGTATTGTCAATTGAATAGTGGTCCCTTCGTTTGGCTTTGAATCAATTTGAAGGGCATCCTGCACTCCGTAAAACAAACGCAGCCTCGACATCACATTTCGAAGTCCAATTCCTGTCGAGTGACCTTTACTACGTGTGTCTGAAAGATCTTCTTCCTCTTGCGATAGCAATCTCTTTTTCTCTTGATCACTGATGCCAAGTCCATTATCCCGAATCCGAATCATGACAAAGCCATCATCTCGATCAATAGAGAGCTCTACAAGCCCACCCTCCTCTTTTGGTTCTACCCCATGAATAAAGGCATTTTCGACAAGCGGCTGCAATGTAAGGCTCGGAATGTGAACAGATAGACACGACTCATCTATGGTCGTTTTGCATGTAATACGATCGGAAAATCTTGTTTCTTGTATATGAAAATATTCTTTTACCACTTTCACTTCTTGTTCTAACGTAACAGATGCGCTGAGAGGAGATAGCGAATACCGCATCAGCGTAGAAACGGATTGTATCAATCTCGATGTCGCATCAGCTGATTCTAAGTACGCCATACGTGAAACGATGTTTAATGTATTAAATAAAAAATGTGGATTCATTTGGTTTTGTAGTGTTTTCAGCTTCATGTCTTTAATTTTCTGATCTAAAGCGGCCTTTTGTTTCATCTCTTCAATCATGACCTTCATCTCTCGCCGCATTCGCTCAAAGGCATGATTTAACACAGAGATTTCGTCCTTTGATGACACATGCAAATTCGGACCGTCAAAATTTCCTTCTGATACTTCTTTGGCACTTCGAGACAGATGAACGATCGGTCTTGAAATTCCACCCGCAATGATATAGGCCATCCATAAAGCGATGCCTATCGATAATGTAAACAGACATAGAGTAAAAAGCGCATACGTTTGATGTCTTTTTTGAAGGGATTGGTAGAGTACTTGATACTCAGATAATTCATCATCCAAAAGAGTCATTGTCTGTTCTTGTATATAAGAGGACACAGTTCTTACTTCTTTCACACTTGCAGCATATTCTTTGATTTTCCCTTTTTTGACATGATTCATTGTCGCATCACTTTCGTTTATGAGCGTCCGCATCATATATTGATATTTTTCAATGGACGGGATGGCGGCATGAAGCCCTGCATCTTTGAGTAATGCTTGATCATATGATGTCATTTTCTGTTTTGATTTAGCATACCCCTTGGCAAACGCCTGATCCTTTTCGATGGCAAAGGCGTTGACCTTTTCATACATCGTTTTTGCCTCTGTCGAAATATCATTCAGCAGGAGAAAGGAACGAAAGCTCTTGCTATATTCTGATGTGATTTTTGAACTGCTCCAATACACAAAAAAAGCGGCCACATTGCCAAGGAGCACAAGAATTAAAAAAGCCAATAATAACTTACTTCGTATTTTTCTCATGGCTGAACCCCCTGTGGTCTTTCCGTTTGATGAAGGGGCAGGTCTCCTCGCCGAATCACACTCGTCCCTGTGTACTGAAGCGGTTCTTGTTTATCCCCTTGTTGCAAACGAACAAGAGATTCAACCGCTTGATAGCCCATTTCATAAGGGTGCTGTACAACCACTGCATCAATTTTCCCATCATCCAGCGCTTGAATCGTATCAGGCAGAGTATCAAATGCGAGCACATAAACATCTTTAGATGAATGATATTGCTCTGTTGCTTGAATAATGCCGACACCGTCTAATGCACTTGTGCCATAAAATGCGGTGAGCTGCGTATGATCATTTAACAATTTATACGCAGCACCGGAAGCACCTGATTTCGTAATCGCAGACTCTTCTATTCCAGCAATATGAATGCGTTTTTCACCAGAAACGGCATCTCGAAACCCCTTCACGCGAAGCTTCTGGTGAATCGCATCAAGCCGTCCCGTCACAATGCCCACATACTGTTCGCCTTTTGTATCGGCGATGAGTGCCTGTCCGGCGATAAAGCCAGAATAATAGTTATCTGTTCCGACATACACTTGACGCTTGCTCCCCTCTGCATCCGTATCGACTGTGACGACATCTATACCTTTCTCTCTTGCTTTTTGAAAGAGCGGTTTATATTTCTTTGCATCAAGACCTTGCGTCATAATGCCATCCACATGACCAGCAATCGCCATATCAATGGTTTTCAGGTGATCATCCAAATCAGCCTGCTTTGGACCTAGGTATTCAAGATACACCCGATGAACTTCCGCCGCATCAGCAGCTCCCTTTTGCACCAATTGCCAATATTCATTATCAAGTTCCTCCGGTACAAGAACAAAGTGATATTGATAAGTTGATACTGCCTCTTCGGAAGCGCTTTCAATTTTAACTAAATCTTGACCTAATACAGATAAAAAAAGAACAGATACGACACAAAATGTGAGAAATGCGCCTATTCCGAACAACTTCGACCTTTTCATTCACATCCGCCTCCTTCCATTGTTGCCGCATAAAAAAAGAGCTGCTTATAAAAGCATACTCTCTCGACCTCTATAATTCCTTTGTCATAAATAAACTGTTCGGATCTTCTTGGTATGAACCAAAAGGCGGGCAATATTGAAAGCCAAAGCTCTCATATAATTTTCTTGCCGGTTCAAAGAAAGCAATCGCACCTGTTTCAAGGCTCACTCTTTTATACCCCCGCCGCTTCGCCTCTTGGAGAAGGTGGGTCAACAGATGCTTCGCCACGCCTTTTCGCATATGGGCTGCTGCCGTCCTCATCGATTTGAGTTCACCATGTTCACTTGATAGCTCCTTGATGGCTCCGCAGCCAAGAAGCACCTCGCCATCCCTTGCACTCCATACTGTGACGTCTTGTTTTTTCAGATCGTCTAACGGAAGGGCATGAATGCTTTCTGGCGGTGAATGTTTTTTCATCTCTTCTAAATGAGCTTGAATCAATTGTTCAATTTGACCATCTTTTAGTTCATCTTGTTGAATGTACATATCGACCTCTCCTTTATGCTCATTTTACGTGAAGAGAAGTGCCTTCCCATCTTTTATGTCAGATAAACGAACAAACAACCGGCAGTCATCCGCCGGTTGTTTATGTGTACTACATGATGGTGGAAGAAAGAACAGCTTGTAATTCTTCTGCTGTACTGCTTTCAAGCTGGCTGCCGACACCTACTGCCACGGCTCCTGCTTCAAGCCACTTTGGCACATCGACTGGATGAATGCCTCCTGTTGGGATGAACTCAATCTCTGGAAACGGGCCTTGCAAATTTTTCATATAGGACAAACCGAAGGCGCCGCTCGGAAAAAGCTTTAACACGCTGTATCCATTTGCTTTTGCCTGCATAATTTCACTTGGGGTCAAAACACCCGGAACGTAAAGTGTATCGTGAAAAGATAGGTGCTCTCCGATGACAGGAAGGTATCCCGGGCTGACGATAAATTGAGAGCCGGCTTCAATGGCTGATTGTGCCTGCTCAAGCGTTGTAATCGTTCCGGCTCCGACAATCAAGTCGTGGTCATGTTTGTAAGATGCAATGATCCGCTCTGCATTGGGCGTGGTATATGTCACTTCGATGGCCCGCACCCCTTTTTTCTTTAAACGACCAATCATCTCTATCCCGTCTGCTTCACTACCTGCTCTGACCACCGCAATGAGTTTACAAGCTGCGAGCTTCTCTTTAACGCTCATACTTGCTGACTTTCCCATACCTCTCATCTCCCTTCATATCGTGTCGCCTTTGATATCGTTTGGCTTCTTTTATAAATGCCTGAAGCTCTTCCCGAGTCGGCAGTCCCTCGTGATCTCCTGGGGACATGACTGCAAGTGCTCCAATGGCATTGCCTCTTGTCACCGATTTTTCATATGATAATCCGTCCAGCAGACCGCTCATCACTCCCACTGCAAATCCATCACCAGCTCCGACTGTATCCACGACATGAGACACATGGAAACCATCCACTACACCTTGGCCGGATGCACTTTTGAAATAGGCTCCTTCCGCTCCCAGTTTAATGACCACAAGCTTGACGCCTTTTTGTAAATAAACATCCGCAATTGCTTCCGGCTCATGACACCCCGTGAGTCTTTGACCTTCTGCAAGCCCTGGGAAAAACCAATCTACTTGAGCAGCCATCTGATTCACCGTATGAATCATGTCTTCTTCCTCTTCCCATAGTTGAAGTCTCAGGTTCGGGTCAAAGGAAATGGTTTTTCCTGCTTTCTTCATTTCTTTAAGGGCATAAAAAGAAAACGCTCTCATTTCACTAGACACAGCAGGCGGGATTCCGGTCATATGAAGATGTCCTGCCTGCTGAAAGTAAGTGGACGGGAAATCGCTTGGGTTCAATGTACTCGCAGCAGAGCCTTTTCGGTAGTACGTCACATCAGGGTCTCCATCGATGACTTTTGATTTCAGCAATATCCCTGTTTTGGCTCCATCATTTGAACGGAGTACTGCCTTCGTATCGACCCCTTCTTTTTGAAGCTCTTCTAAAATAAATGTACCAAGTGAGTCCACCCCGACCTTGCTCATCCAGCCTACGCTAAAGCCTAATCTTGCCAAGCCGACCGCAACATTACTCTCTGCACCAGCAAGTGCTTTTTGAAACGTATGCACTTGGTGAAGCTCGCCAATTTCTTTTGCATAAAACATCGCCATTGATTCCCCAAATGTGATCACATCCAATGCTTTCACTGATTTCTCCCCTTTCTTGGTACCGGTTTCAAAACAGTTGAAAAAGAGAGAGCATGCACGTATGTATACTCTTCTCTGCCTGACGTTTATAAAGATTTTCTCACAATGATTTCTCCATCAAGTTGAATGGTCTGGGGTGCACTCTTATCCCCTTCAAGACGCGTCTTGATTTTTTGCATCGCCGCTCTCCCCATCTCATGAGATGGCTGCGCCACCGTAGTGATGCCTGGCCCGATCAGCTTATACCATTCTGTATCATCAAATCCGGCAATGCCTATCTCCTCAGGAATCTTCACCCCAAGATCGACGAGTTCACTGATGAGCTTCAGCATGAGTAATCCATTGCCTGCTAAAATCGCTTTTTTCTGATGGTTTGATTGTAAAAAACGACAAATCTCATCTCGCATTTGTTCCTTTTGCTTCAAATTGATTTCTGCAATCATAGGTGTCTTATGTTGACTCATGGCCGTCTGTTCATAGGCTTCTTTTCGTTCTTCACGAGGACTAATCCCATCAACCGGCTCAGTAAAGAAAGCGATATGTTCGTAGCCTTTTTCAACCATTTGATGAAGTAGACGAGCCGTGATGTCACGGTTATTCGTTGTGACGGTATCGACCTTGAGTTCAGGTAACTTACGGTCAACAAGAACAATCGGTACACCATTTTGCTTAAAGTCTTGCAAAATGTCATTGTTTTGACCCGTCGTATTAATGATCAGCCCTTCAATATAATGCGCATGCAGCTTCAGAAGCATTTCTCGTTCTTTTTCTGGACGATTATCTGTGTTGCACACCATGATGCTGTATCCATATTCATCACAAATCTCTTCCACACCACGAAGTGTCGCAACAGAGAACGGGTTCGTAATATCAGCCACAATAAAACCAATGACCTTGCTCTTTCTTACTTTCAATCCTTGGGCAAGCTGACTCGGACGATAATGGAGCTCCTCAATGGCTTTTTTTATCTTTTTTACCTTTTCAGGAGAAATCTCATTTGTTCTGCCATTGATGTATCTGGATACCGTTGATTTTGAGACACCTGCATATGCTGCAACTTCGTTAATGGTGACTTTCGTTTGCTTTTTCTCTTTCATACAAAAAACTCCCAAGATCGATCTTCTCATTTGTTTCGAAACCGATTTCAAATAAACTTAAAAAAAGCATACCACAAGTTGAGCTGTATCAGAAGATTTTTTTCATGAACATGAAGAAAAAAAGCTTTTATACAAATAAAGAAAGCGATTACAAATTAACGGTTGACGCCGCTCTCTTTTTCCTCTAGAATTTTCCTTGAAACCGATACCAAATAAAATAATCATATGTTTCAGATGGAAAGGGAGGCTTATCTCAAATGGAAAATCGTTATGCTGTACATCCTGAGCAGGTCAAGCGTTTTACAACAGAGGAACTTCGTCGTCATTTTCATATTCCGACACTTTTTGTCAGTGGTGAATTGAAGCTGTATTATTCGCATGAGGACCGTGTGGTGATTGGCGGTGTTATGCCGACATCAGAACCGATCAAGCTAGATGCCGGCGACTTTTTACGTACAGAATATTTCCTTGAAAGACGGGAAATTGGCATTGTGAATGTCGGCGGCCAAGGTACGGTTACAGTCGATGGTGAGTCATTTGTGCTGGAGCATAAAGATTTCTTATATATTGGACTTGGACACGAACATGTACAGTTTGCTAGTTCATCAGGTGAGCAGGCCAAATTTTATCTTGTGTCAGCCACAGCTCATAGAGCGTATCCGACACAAAAGGCTGCGATCGCTGAATTAACACCGAATCATTTAGGGGAAGCATCCGCCTCGAACGTACGGAATCTGTATCAGGTCATTCATGCAGACGGCATCCAAAGCTGCCAGCTTATGATGGGCATCACTCAGCTTGAAACCAATAACACATGGAACACGATGCCTGCTCATATACATGACCGGCGGATGGAAGTGTACTTATATCTTGATATAGAGGAAGACGCACGTGTCTTTCATTTTATGGGGGAGCCATCTGAAACGAGACATCTCGTTGTAGCAAATGAAGAAGCCGTCATCTCACCTGCCTGGTCCATTCATTCAGGCTCAGGTACCGCAAATTATTCATTTATTTGGGCAATGGCGGGAGAAAACTATACGTTTAAAGATATGGACTTTGTCCCGATGGACCAGCTGAGGTAATGAAATGACGACGACATCATATGTAGCGTCCCTCTTTTCCCTCGAAGGCAAAACAGCTCTTGTCACAGGTCCTGGAACTGGTATTGGGCAAGGGATTGCCGTAGCGCTTGCCCGTTCAGGTGCAGATATCATCGGCACCTACCACCATACGCCGCTTGATGAAACAAAAGAACTTGTCGAACAGACCGGCAGATCATTTCATGCGATTCAAGTAGACTTTTCAGATCCTAAGTCCGCAAAGCGGGATGTTGATGCCCTTTTAAAGCAGCATTCAATTGATATTTTGATCAATAATGCTGGGACCATTAAAAGAGAAGAGGCCGCTCAATATTCAGAGGAAAACTGGCATACTGTGATGGATGTGAATATCAACAGTCTCTTTTTCCTCACGCAAAAGGTCGGACAGCAGATGCTGAATAAAGGGCAAGGGAAAATCGTCAATATCGCTTCCCTTCTATCATTTCAAGGCGGTGTCTTTGTTCCCGCTTATACAGCAAGTAAGCATGCTGTCGCAGGTTTGACGAAAGCTTTTGCAAATGAATGGGCAAGTCAGCATATTCAGGTCAATGCGATCGCGCCTGGTTATATTGCAACCAATAACACGCAAGCCATTCGTGACGATGCGAACCGGAATGAAGAAATTCTGAAACGAATCCCCGCTGGACGCTGGGGACGGCCTGAAGATCTAGCAGGTGCCGCCGTCTTTCTCAGCTCCCCTGCCTCTGATTATATGAACGGTCATATTTTAGCCGTAGATGGCGGCTGGCTGGCGAGATAAACATGTGAAGAGAATTCCTATTTTAGGGGATTCTCTTTTTTCTATTTGCATAATTCTTCTCCTTCCGAGTCACTCTATAAAAAAAGACATGAGGGTGAGGTATTATGAAAAGTCGTATTGAACAAGATATAGAGTCCGTCATTCAGCGTGTCAAAAGCTTTGCCGGCAAAAGTGATGATATCGTGTTCCACTCTTTTTCATTTGGTCCTTCCGCTGTCTCTGCATGTCTCGTGTACGTTGAAGGACTCACAGAATTTGAGATGCTTTCCAAACAAATTATTTCACCTATGCAAAAGGAACTGACCATCACCGAGGTCGACCACACCACACTTTCTCTCCTTTCTAAAACGTTCTTTGGTATTCAAAATGATGTGCTGGAAGATATGAACCTTGCCATCGAGCAGTTATACAGCGGCAGGGCTATTTTATTTGTGGATAGAGCCACACAAGCGCTTGCGCTCCATACGAATCTTTTTCAATTTAGAGAAGTAGAGGAGCCGCAATCAGAAGTCCTTGTAAGAGGACCCCGGATTGGATTTATTGAAAATCTTGAAAAAAACACGGCATTGCTTCGTGAACGGGCAAACGATCCGAATCTTGTCATTCAAAAGGTGAACATAGGTACTCGTAACAAGAAATCTGCTGCTCTTGTATATGTTCGTGATATCGCAGACCCCAAACTAGTAGATGATGTATTTTCTCGCATGAAGCAAATCAAAATGGATGATATTCCTGAGAGCGGCTACATAGAACAGCTGATTGAAGACAGTCATATCTCTATTTTCCCGCAGATTCAAAATACAGAACGTCCTGATCGGGTGATTGCCTCTGTGTTAGAAGGAAAGGTGTCTATTTTGCTCGATGGGACGCCGTTTGCCCTCATTATGCCGATGACTCTCACTGCCTTGATGCAATCACCGGAGGATTATTATCAAAGATGGACAAGTGCGACTCTTTTGCGTTTGCTCCGTTATATTGCCGTGCTTTTGACGATCTTTTTACCGGGACTCTATATCGCCCTTGTTTCCTATCATCCTGGTTTATTACCAACACGAATGGCACTGACCATCGCAGGCAGCCGGCAAAATGTGCCCTTTCCTCCTGTAGTGGAAGCCATTTTGATGTCGTTTACGATTGAACTGCTGCGGGAAGCTGGACTTCGTCTTCCTAGGGCGATCGGGCAGACGATTGGACTGATTGGCGGCGTCATTATTGGACAGGCGGCTGTCCAAGCCAATATCGTCAGTGCCTTAATGGTCATTATTGTGTCTCTGACGGCACTAGCCGATTTCACTGCTCCATCATATGATTTCAGCTTCCCCCTACGCATTCTGCGGTTTATGGCCATCTTCAGTTCAGCCATGTTTGGATTATACGGCCTCATCATGTGTTATTTATTTGTACTTTGTCACTTGATGCAGCTAAAGACCTTTGGTTTTGACTATTTCACACCTGTTTTGTCTTCACCGTTTTCAGATTTAAAAGATACGTACGTTCGTTTACCAATAGGGCTATTTAAATCAAGACCGAAAACAGCCAAGACAAAAAATCTCAAAAGACAAGGAGAGTAAACGATGTACAGAGCTGAGAAGCTATCATTGTTACAAATCACCATTCTGTGCAGTTCTACAATGATAGGCGCTGGAATTTTAACCATTCCTCGCAGTTCTGCCAATTCAGGATTCCCTGATGGCTGGATCATTGTATTAATACAGGGAGTCATCTTTGCTTTCGTTGCTTTTTTGCTAGGTTGGATTGCGGAGAAGAATGCACCGGATACCATCTTTGAATCGAATACAAAAGGAGCCGGTGCATTCTTTGGCACGATTTTCAACCTAATGCTGATCGGTTATTTACTAGCCATTGTTGGCTTTGAGGCGCGTGTACTTGGGGAAGTGGTTCAATTTTTCCTGCTGCAATCGACCCCGATGACCGTGATTGTGATGATTTTTTTACTAGTGGCCACCTATCATTTAAAAAGCGGAATTTTTCCGGTAGTGAAAATAGTGACATATATTTATCCGATGACCATGATCATTTATATTGGGCTCATGCTGTTTAGTTTGAAAATATTTGATTTTGATTACTTACGCCCGGTAATGAATCACGGGTTTAAAGATTTTAGTAATTTGTTCTCTCAAACATTTATTCAATTTACAGGCTTTGAAGTCATTTTGTTTGTCGTACCGCTTGTCTATAAAGACAAATGGTCAAAAGCGAAATGGGCCGCAGCGATCGGGGTGGGAATCACCACACTTATTTACTCCCTCACGCTCTTTATTGTAATTGGTTCCATGACGGTTGGAGAAACGAAATCACTCACCTGGCCCACTGTCTCCCTCATTCAAGCGCTAGAACTAGAAGGGGTCTTCATTGAACGCTTTGATATTTTCTTACTGACGATCTGGACGTGCCAGCAGTTTATTTGTATGCTTGGCTTTTTCCAATTTGCTATTAAAGGCTGTCAAACGGTTTTTAAAACAACCAATTTAACGAGACTGCTATGGTTGCTGTTTTTGCTGACCTCAGCTCTCTCTCTTTTTCCGAGAAATATCAATGAAGTCTTTTACTATTCGACTTTACTCGGCTATGCATTATTCGTTGTGTTAGCGATTCCTTTTATAACAGCTGTTCTGCTCATGATACGTAAAAAATGGGGAGGTCGATCTGCATGAAAGTGCGGCGTTTATGGCTCACCTTTCTGTCTTGCTGTCTTTTGCTTTTATCGACAGGCTGCTGGGACTTAAAGGATATTGAGAAATTATCGTTTGTGCGCGGTGTTGGCATTGACGAGGAAGATGATAACGGAGTCAAACTTACCTATCAAAACCTTGTCCCTAAAATGGGCGGAACACAAGAAGCAGATTCCCCTGGCTATGTGAATGTCGTCTCAAAGGGGAAAAATGTACTGGAAGCAGTCAGCAATGTCGCTTTGAAGGACCCGCCGATTTACAGTGATCACCTCAAAATCTTTTTGTTTGGCAAAGATCAAGCCGAGCATCATGATATTCAAGGGACACTCAACCACTTTATACGAGATGATGAGGTTCGAAGAAGCAGTTACCTCCTAGTGTCACGGCACGAAGCATCAAAAGTCATCAACCAAAAATTAAAATCACAGCAAAAGGTTCCAGTTGAGCATATTTTTGAAACATCAAAAAACCGGAGCTTTAACGGGAAGATTTTACTGCCAACACGTATTGGCCGAGCGTCGGATTACTTTCAGATGGGTACAAGCTTTCTTGTCCAAAGTGTGGATGTCGTAAACGGAGAACTCACCTATGATGGTGCAGGCATTATCCATGGAAAAACACGAAAGCTGATAGGATTCATTCCAGCAAAAGATGTCCAATCTTTAAACTGGGTCATGAATCGCATCTCAGGCGGAGTCGTACCCGCCACCTACAAAGGCTTTCCGATTACGTATGAAATCAAGAAAGCAAAGTCCAAGATTGAACCCTATCTGAAGAACGGAAAGATTTCCTTTAAAATTAGTGTACAAACAAACGGGAAACTATCAGAAGATCAATATCCCCCTGAAAACTCATACGATGAGCAATACATCCAACGATTTGAGCGCATTTTTGAACGCAAAATCAAAGAGCGCATTCAAAAAGCTGTCCACCACATGCAAAAAGAAGTTGGTGTTGACCCGATCCTTTTAAATCGGCAGGTGCGCATCAAGTATCCAGACTTTTGGGATCAGCACCGCAATGAATGGGATACACTATTTCAAGAAGTAGACATTGCATATGACGTCAAAGTGAGCATTTTGAACTTTGGTGCAGAAGGCGCAACGAAAAGCTTTAAATGGTAGCACAAAAGGCGGTCATCCGCCTTAGATGGTTGACAAAGGGCTAAAATGAACTTTGCTTTAGCCCTTTGTCTTCTTTTCAGCGTGATAGAAAACCTTTGCAGTCTAGGAAGGACGAGTACCGGAGCAGAGCGAATGAAGGATTCGCGAGCACTGGCGCAGAGGACTGACAAAGAATGCGAGGGTTTGCCTACACGCTGAGGCGGATTACCCGGAGGGGGAACCGCCTTTTTTACGTGCAACGATCAAAAGCTGATAGAGCGTCACTTGATCAGATAATGCTTTTGTTTGAAAGCCAAGTGACTCTCCTACTCTCGCCACTTCGTCAAAAAACAATTGAACGTTTTGATCAATTGGCACATTGATGGGCTGTTCAATCACGCGATGAAACAAATGGTCTGGAAAGAGCGCCCGCATTGTATTTGGTGTGAAAAATCTCATATGTGTTCGATCTAAAATCCCCACATCTTGATACGTAAAATCACCTGCCATTAAAGGCAGCAGTACTTCCGCATGCATCATATTAGGTAAGCAGCAAATGATCACGCCACCTGGTTTTAAAGACGCATGCGCTTGAGCAATCATCTGCCATGGATCTGACACATGCTCTAACACATCAGAAAAGATCACAGCATCAAAAAAAGCTTCTTTCTCTGACCAAGGATACGCCTCCGCTTTTGTCTCAATCACTTCTTTGTAATACGCCTTTGCCATCTCTGCTTTTAATGCATCCGCCTCTACTCCGTACATGTCAACGGACTGCCGGTTGATCAGTTCAAGCCCTGTCGCCCCAGCACCGCAGCCAACATCCAGCACACATACGGCATCCTCAGGGAGCAGTGCTGCAAAATATGGATGGGGGGAGATCAGGTTTAAATCAATACCCCATTTATCTAAAAATCGAAGCCTGTTCTCCGCAAACAATGTAGAGATATTCGTTTCTTCATTGGCATTGAATGTGGCATGACCGTGATGATGTACAAATGAATCATGGACGATTTGCAGCTGGTATCCCTTTAGCAAAGAACGCAGACAAAGGTCATCATCCTCAAATGATCCATATACAAACCGCTCATCAAATAACCCTACATCCTCGATCAGCTCTCTTTTGACCAGCAAACAAAAACCAACAAGTCTATGCACATATGTTCTTTGACCTTTTCTCGAAGCCGTATATGCCTTTGCAAAGGCAGGAAGCTCCTTCACATCTGTGTAAGATGGCTGAACGAGCTGAGGACCACTTACATAATTGGAGACAGGCCCTACCATGCCAATACGCTCTGATGCAAAAAGGGCTTCTCTTAAAGGCAAAAGCCAGTTTTCGGTCACAATCGTGTCGTTATTTAAAAAAAGAAGACTATCTCCTGTTGCCTTTTTCGCCCCTTGGTTACAGCCCTTGGCAAAGCCTTGATTCTTCTCGTTGTCAATCAACACGACATCTTCCAGTTGTCTCACATATTCCTTTGTTCCGTCTGATGAAGCATTATCCACGATAATGAGTTCATATTCATCACGCCGAGTATGCTTCTTGATACTGTCGATACATTTTTTCGTTAGGTGCAGTTCATTGTACGTCAGCATCACAATGCTCGTTTTTCCTTTCATCTCATTTCCACCTTTCGCCCGCCTGTTCCATATGTATGTCATAGGCAGCACGTTCAGAAGATGAGTGATTGTCCTTTCTTGATTAAACGTTTGTTTAACAAAGGAAGACCAGCGGCCTCATGCAGCTGGTCTTTTTTCATACCGTTTCCCCTTCGTCATTCACGACGGCACGGTTTCTCTTTTTTAAATCTTCTTCAATCTCTTCAAGACTTTTCCCTTTCGTTTCTGTGACTAAATATTTCACAAATAAGAAGGCACCTATGCCGATGGCTGCATAAATAAGGAAAAGGTTACTGATGCCAATTGCACTTAACAAGGCTGGGAATGTGAGCGAGATGATCAAATTCCCTGTATGCAGTAGGAAGGTCGATACCCCCGTACCGATTCCCCGGACATGTACTGGGAACAGCTCCGGCAGCATCACCCATACGACCGGGCCCCAGCTGACAGCAAAAATGACGATGAAAAGTCCTAAACATATAATCGTCGTCCACCCTGCAGCTGTTGATCCCTCGAAAAAACGATTGACCACTGCTAGAACTATCAAACTAAGAACCATCCCTACATTTCCAAATAGGAGTAACGCTTTCCGCCCGACACGATCAATGATTTTAATCGCAACAAACGTCATGACAACATTGACTGCACCAATTCCTACAGTTCCTAAAATGGCTGCTGAATCGCCAAAGCCGACACTTGTGAATGTTTTTGGTGCATAATAAATGATCGTATTTGTCCCAATAAACTGCTGTAAAAAGGCTAAACCGACACCAGCAATTAAAGCGGGGCGCACCCATGGTTCGAGTAATTCCTTAAGACCGCCTTTTTCTTCACTTTCTGCTTTTTGAATATCCGCAATTTCGTCTTCAACTTCTTGCTTGCTTTGTCTAAGTTTGGACAATATTTCTTTCGCCCGGTCCGCCTGTCCTTGGACAAACAGCCAGCGAGGACTTTCTGGCATAAACAAAATACCACATAACAAGAGCACAGAAGGAACAACGGCAATTCCAAGCATCAGACGCCATGCCTCTGCATCTGCTAAAACGTAGTTCACAATATAGGCAAGAAGAATACCAAATGTGATCATGAGTTGGTTTAATGAGGAAAGTGCCCCTCTTGATTCCTTTGGCGCAAGTTCAGATAAATACAATGGAACAATCGTCGTCGAGCATCCGACAGCAAGTCCTAGCACGATTCGAAATAAGACCATGACCTCCGTATTCGGTGCAAGGGCTGTTCCAAATCCGCCGATAATAAATAAAATGGCTGCGGCGATTATCGCTTTTTTCCGTCCGAATTGATCTGTCAGTTTTCCAGAAAGAGAAGACCCGAGCATCGCCCCGATTAAAATCGAGCTGACCACAAGTCCCTCTGTAAATGCATTTAAACCTAAATCCTCTTTCATAAATAAGATAGCGCCAGAAATGACACCTGTATCGTAACCATATAAGGCGCCGCCAAGTGCGCCGAAGAAATAAAGCCACCCATTCCGATTTTTCATGATCATAACCCCTCTTTTATCTATGTAATGACTGGATGTTTCTCTATGAAAAATCATTTTCCTCACTTCCTGTCATTTCAAACATTTCGATGTTTTATGACAAATATATTTCATTTGCGTATCATTGAAACTTTTTTAGATAAGGAAACGTCAATTAAGCGTTAGTGAAAAAAATGTCGCACTATATCCCGTTTTAAGGTATATTTGTTTTAGTTTGTAAGCATGAAGAAGGACATCTTTACTATAAAATCATAGCGAGGGTTTAAAATATATGGATCAAACAAGAAGTAAACGCAAAGGCAAAAAGCGTTTAAAACCATGGGTGAAAGTCACTCTTTTTATTTTTGGTATTCTTTTACTGACAACCGCTTCTGTCACCGGCTATGCCTACTATAAAGTGACATCGGCTGCAAAAAAAGCACAAGTCTCTCTAGACCGCGGTGCACAATCTGTCAAACGGATTGAAGCATTTGATCCTGGGAAAGACAGCTTTTCTGTCTTGCTGCTTGGCATTGACAGCAGACCAGGCGAAACCGTCAAACAAGCACGAAGCGATGCAATGGTATTAGCGACAGTAAATCGTACGAATAAAACCGTGAAATTATTAAGTATTCCAAGGGACTCATATGTTAATATTCCAGGTCATGGTTATGACAAAATTACACATGCACACGCATTTGGTGATGCAGACCTCACGGTGAGTACAGTTGAGAATTTACTAGATATCCCTGTCGACTTTGTGATTGAAAGTAATTTCAAAGCATTTAAGGAAATTGTGAACGAATTGAATGGTGTTTCCGTTAACATTAAAGATGAATATGTTGTGAAACAGATTCTTAAAGATACAAAGGGCAAAGTTCAGCTGCAAACGGGTACTCACACACTAGATGGTAATCAAGCTCTCGCTTATGTGAGAACAAGAAAAGCAGACAGTGATCTCATGCGCGGACAGCGTCAAATGGAAGTTTTAAAAGCCATTTTCGATAAATCAAAATCAGTAACGTCTATTCCGTCTTATGACAATATCATAGATACTCTAGGTGATAACGTCTCAACTAACCTGTCAATGAAAGAACTAGTCGGTCTTTTCCCACTACTCACTTCATTGAAATCTGTTGATACGATTCAACTAAAAGGATCTGATTACCAGCCAAATGGCGTTTATTATTACCAATTGGATCAAAACCAACTGAACGAAGTCAAAACGGAATTGAAGAAACAGCTTGAATTATCATAAACACAGAAAGCGTCCTTTTGGGCGCTTTTTATGTGTTGAAAAAGGTGTTTGCCCTTTTTCTTCTTTTCAGCGTGGTAGAAAACCTTTTCAGCCCTAGGAAGGTCGAGTACCGGCGCGGAGCGAATTTGACATTCGTGAGCTCCGGAGCGCAGGACTGACAAAGAATGCGAGGGTTTGTCTACACGCTAAAAGCGTCCTTTTGGGCGCTTTTTCTTATATCCTTGATCAATTGACCATTTTTGTTTAGCCTTAAAGAGAGGAATCCACGATCCGACTCTTTCATGAGAATGAAGGAAATCGTACATACTTTGAAGAGGCTATTGCATGAATGAAGGAGGATATAACAGCAATGAAAAAAATGATTGCGATTGATTTAGACGGTACACTCTTAAATACGAAAAGTGAAATATCCGCTCAAAACCGGCAAGCATTGATTCGTGCGAAGGAAGCTGGATATATTGTGACCATTTGTACAGGGCGCGCGACTTTTGATGTAAAAGAGCTTCTTGGGGATTTAGACATTCCCATTATTGCGGCAAATGGAGGAACTGTCCATACAGAAGGGTACAAGCTCTTCAGCAGAATCACCCTTGATCAAGAAGCTGGAAGACGTGCTGCAAAGGAATTAGTGGAACGGAACATTTATTTCGAGGTCTATACAGACGATGCCCTCCTTTCCCCATTTGATGGAAAAGAAAAGCTCAAAGCTGAATTTGATATGATCAAAAGCGCCAATCCTCATGAGGATGTAGCTGATTTATGGGAAGGGGCGATGACTCAATTTAAACAGTTTGGCATCAAACCTGTCGATGACATCCGTCAAATTTTCGATTCGAATGAACCAACTTATAAATTACTATGCTTCTCCTTTGATATGAATAAGCTGCAAGAAGCACGAGATCTTCTTTCTAAGATGCCTGAGCTCTCCTTGACCTCATCTGGAGAACATATCATTGAGGTACTGCCAAAAGAGTCAGGTAAAGGACATGCCCTCAAAAAACTTGCAGCCCATTATGGCGTAGACTCATCCGATATTTATGCGATCGGTGATAGCCCCAATGATCTATCCATGTTCGATGAAGCAGGACACAGGATAGCGATGGGGAATGCGGTGGATGTCATTAAAGAAAAAAGCACCTATATCACAAAAGGCAATCATGAAGATGGCGTCGCCTATTTTATTGATCTGCTTTTGCAGAATCAATTTCAAGAAAAAAAGACGCTTGTCTGATCAGCGCCTAGTGAGAAGTCAAGAAGTCCGATCCGAGCATTGATCGGGCTTTTTCTTTATTTTTTGATTCTAACGGCCGTCTCATATTTATCCTTCCAATACGTACTTGTTTTCATATTGGTAATGACAACGCCATTTGAAACCGTCACATGAATGACTTGATTTGAACCAGCATAAATGGCTGGCATCAACGAAGTCCCTTTAAAAAAGACAAGATCTCCTGGCTTTAGTTCCGATCGTTTCACAGGTGTGCCTGCTTTAACTTGTCCCGGCGCATAGCGAGGCATCTCAATTCCAAGCACTTCTTGATAGATATACTGCGTGAATCCTGCTGTATCAAAGCCTTGCTTTGGGCTCGCACCACCTTTTACATAAGGTACTTCTCCAATATACGTAGCGGCTTTTGATACGACTGGGTCTTCTTTCGCTAGTTTCAGCTCAGTTAATCGTTTCGCACCTGTCCATTTCTCACGCCAATACGATTCAGACAAATAAGAAATCGTCACACTTTCCGAACGGCTCGCATGAATAAAGCGGTCTCCTCCGATGTACATTCCTACATGTGAAATTCCTTTTTTATACGTGTTGCTAAAAAAAACAAAGTCTCCAGGCCGAATATCGTCTCGTGCTACTTTCTCTCCAACCATCCATTGCTGCTCAGCACTTCTTGGTAAATAAATCCCAAGTGATTTTTCAAACAAATATTGTAAAAAACCTGAACAATCGAATCCTACTTTTGGATCTGATGCCCCGAATACATAAGGGATTCCTAAATATTTCATCGCATCTTTCACCAGTTGATCATCCGACATCTCTTGGGAGACAGGCAGCCGTTTGACCGCATAGAACCGATCGGTCCAATATTTACTTTTGCTAACATCTGTTTTCACCACCCCTTGACTGAGTGTGATGTGGATCACTTGATCATTTCCAGCGTACAAAGCAACGTGTGTCGGGATGTCTTTTGTTTCTTCAAGACTGCGAAAATAGACAAGGTCTCCGGGCTTCGCTTTTCCCCATGATACGTTTTCACCGATTTGGTATTGATCGATCACCTTTCGCGGCAAATCAAATGCACCTGTTGTTTTGTATACATATTGTATAAAGCCAGACGCATCAAAGCCCGTTTTCGGATCGATTCCTCCTTTATGATAAGGCGTACCTATCAGCGTTTCCGCTTGTTTTAAAGGAGATGTTGTTTGAGCAGACACCTCTGTTTGAGACATAAACATGAGTCCTACAATGGCACATCCTCCAAGCAGTATTCCTTTCCATTTCATCCTCTCTTCCTCCTTTCTTTTATAGTTTCGACATGACCTCTTTCATTTTACACCTTTTTCCGTCAAAAAAGAGCACGCCTCGCGTGCTCTTTTCATCATCATTTCTTTATTTACTCGCTTCCGCTTTTGACTGCTTTTGCTGTTCAATTTTCTGCATTTCAACCGAGATCTTTTGTTTCTCATGATCTGTGAGGCTATCACTAAATTTAAAAGCAGACATAAAGACAAAGACTAAAATTAACGCAACAAACGGCCAGCTTGCTTTAAGGAATTTCATTTTTTATCCTTCCCCTCGTTTTCTTTTAATGTTTGAACTTTATCAGAATGATCGACTTCAAAGAAAATATGTCCGTCTTTTTCTTTCCAATCCGCATTCGTGCCATTTGTCAGCATACGGATAATCGATTTTGATTCAAGAGATCCTGCTTTGACTGGAGCAGGTGTCGCTTCTTTGATGTACATTGGAACCACTTCAAATGTCGCTTTTCCATCTTCATTCAGATGATACTGAACAATGGCAGAATCACGTGTTCTTGACCAGCCTTGGTCAAAAATAAAGTTCCCCAAGCTATAGAAAATCGCTGTTCCGTTATAGACTTCCATCGGCTCAAGAACGTGCGGGTGTGCACCGATAATGATATCAGCACCAGCCTTTGACATCGCTCTTGCCAGCTCTCTTTGTCTGTCGTTTACTTCATTGTTATATTCCTGTCCCCAGTGCGCATGAACAACAACGATATCTGCCTTTTCAGCAGCTTGTGAAATCATCGGAATAAAGATAGATGGATCAGCTGGCAGAATACCTGCCTTGCGATTTGTTGCTTTAAAATCTTTTCCATATACATCTGTAAAACCAAGGGTAGCGATTTTAACGCCATTCACTTCTTTGTATGAAATGTTCTGCTTCGCATCTTTGACGTTGCGCCCTGCCCCTGTATAATCCATGTCAGCTTTTTCAAAGGCATCAATCGTGTTATTTAAGCCTTTTTCACCGTAGTCTGCTGCATGGTTATTCGCAAAGTTTAGTACAGAGAAATTCAAATCCTTTAACGCTTGTACAGAATCTTCATCTGTTTTCAAATGAATATTCTTTTGTGCTGCCTGTTCCTTATCTGAAGCCACTGGATGCTCAAAATTCCCAGTTACATAATCTGATACATCAAAATACGGCTTCGCATAGCGGAACAGGTGCTGCTTTCCATAGCGGTCTGTTACTTTCTCTACATTTCTTCCAAACATAATATCTCCGACAAACGAAGCGGTCAGGATGTTTTCTGGATTCTTTTCTACAGTTGGCACTTGTGCTTTCCCGATAAATGTAAATAGAAATGTACAAGCAATGACAATCGGTAAAGCAATCAGTACGTGTTTATTCGTCTTTTTCTTTTGGTTCTTTGTGATTTTCAGCAGCTTTTCCTGAAAGCTCAATTTTTTATTCATCATTGGACACACCTTATCTTAAAATAGATAGTAAACATACATGATGGCAAATGTTGCACCACTTAGAAGTAATGTGCTTCCAAGGGTAATCGTAAGACCTTGCTTTTGAATCGTATTCGCAATCAATCCAGGCACGATGATTCCGATTCCGCGGAATTCTGCTATTTCAAACGGAACCACTGGATAGAAGAAATCAAATATGAGCTTTAGGGCAATTCCTGTAATCAGCATCGCCGCAAACTTTCTGCGTCCGTACAAAATCATAAATTTCGATAGACCAAAACGAACGATCACATATGTCAGCAAGCTGACAGATAAAACAACTAAAATGAAGACTGGCTGGTTAAAGACGAGCGCCAGATAACCTGGAACAACCAACCCAGCTGGTACGATTCCTGTTTTTTCTGCAAAAATTAAACTGAGTAGAACACCTAAAATTAACGAGATATAAAGATCTGATCCGAACATTTTCTATATTTCCTCCTAGCTGACAAGCTGCTTAATTTTGTATTCTTGAATTTTTTCGATTAAAGGTTCAGCGGCGCCGTGAATATTGCCGACTCCATAAACCACTCGATTATGAAGCTTTTTCTCAAGCATGTTCATAATTTGTTCTGTAGATTGATATTCAAGGTTGTGTAAGTGGTCAGCCGGAATTTTTCCATCCTCAAATGCCTTCACAATTGGATCTGTCGTTTCACCAATTAAGACAAGATCACTTGCTTCAATATAAGGAAGTACATCCTCCGCAAACTGGATCGTTCTATCTACGCGATCCGCACGACAGTTCATGATAATAATCGGTTCATCTGTTGGATACCCAATTTCCTTCACACGCTTCCAAATGTTCAATGTAGATGCTGCGTCATTAGCCGCAAATCCATTTACAAAATGTCCAGGTGTTTTTGCGTCCATTAATGGGAGAATTCTCATCGCTCCTGGATCAGGCGGCGCATTTAACATGCCTCTGAATGCCGTATCTTCATCAATTCCCAATGCTTGTGCGACACCAAGTGCAAGTGAAGCATTATCCGGGAACACCATGTACTCGAATTTCCGTAAATACTCATCGGTAATCTTGGAATTATCTGCAACAATCACTTCAGTATTGCGTTTTTTCGCAATCTCTTTAAAGAAATCTGTATATTCACTATCCGTAATAACCAAGTGCCCATTGTAAGGAATTGTCGCTGTAAAGGCTTCAGCTATTTCATCAAGAGTTGGCCCCATCACATCCATATGATCTTCAAGAACGTTTACGATCACGCCAATATTCGCTTGAAGCAGCTCTTCCTGAAAGATAATTTGGTAATCTGGATTCACCGCCATACATTCACTGACGATGGCATTTGCTCCTCTTTCAACGGTTTCTCTCATAACTTCTTTCTGCTCTCCGATATTCGGTCCTTGCGGTTTCCTTTTAATCGGTTTCTCTTCTGGCGTATCCCAATAAATCATTCTTGCATCCGTTCCTGTTGTTTTGCCGACAGTTTTATAACCTGCCTCCATTAAGATACCGGTTGTCAATCTTGTAACGGTAGACTTTCCGCGTATACCATTAATATTGACGCGTACCGGCAGGGCATCGATATTTTTCTGATGACGCTTCTTTTCAATAAAGCCAATCCCTAACATGATGACACAGGCTATAACGATTAACCACATCGCTTATCTACATCTCCTTTTTTTATGAGTGTGATATGTAAATTCAATCAACAGTATATAGGTTCAGCATAAAATCACAATCGGTATTATGTAACATAATCTTTCACTTCCTCGTATGCCAAATTCCTCTAATCAGAAGGCGTATTTGCCTATCTCACGTTCAAATGAAAAGGCCAAAAGACGGACAAAATGACGACTGAATTTCTGCTTCAAACAAGAGAAAGCGTTACCATCAAACAGTGAAAAATCTTTTGTCCTTTTCTCCCTAAATTTTTCGACAATTATTAAGATGTATTTTGAATCAATGTTTTAAAGCCCTTTCATCTCTACGAAATCAGTCATATCAGCGCTTTAAATGAATAGTGCGTGTTTTAGAATATTTTATATTTTTAAATGAACAGGTTAGAAAGTCATCCTCATCGGTCAGAACGCTATGTGTTGACCTATGACAAAGGTCACCTGTCAAAAAATCAAGTCATCTGCTTATTTTCAGGTCACAAAAAATTGGGATAAGATGTCAAAGATTAATCATTTTGTTATAGCCTCTCTTTACGATATTCACTCCTTATGACCTAAACAATGAAACATTATTCATTTCTTTTTATCAAGATTCATCATTTCTTAACATTTTTAATGTGATTTTAGTTGAAAGTTGTCGGTTCGTGTCATGCTTTCCCCAAAGATGACGCATAAAATCATCTTCTCGGCTTACACTATGGTTAAAAAATCTGTGAGAGGAGGCTAAAGATGCCAAATACGAATGAGCAAACACGCTTACACTTTTTATCAGGCGGTTTTGAGGAAAAGATTCGGATTCTGAACAAAGCATTTCAACAAAGCGCTGATTTTGAATACCGGGAATTGATGGTGAATGAAACGAAATCAGTGCTGTTTTTTATTAAAACAAGAGTGGATGAAAGTAAATTAAACAACTTCATTATTGGCAACTTGCTTGGCCCTCCTGGAAAGCAGGACTATGCAAAATCTCTTAGTACACTCGAAACAGGTGACTTGACGCTGATTGTCGACAGCATTATTGCCGGAAGTATTGCCTTCCTTGATGAAAAATCCGCACAGATTAAAATATTTGCTGTTGGGCAGCCGCCGCTGCGTTCCATTTCTGAACCTTCTTCTGAAAGTATTATTGCAGGCGCACATGATGGATTTGTTGAGAGTTTAGATACCAATTTATATTTGCTGCGTTCACACTTAAATGATCGAAAACTTGCAATCCAGTATCATAAGGTCGGTACAAAATCTGAAACAAAGGTTGCGACGGTTTATATTTCTGATATTGCCAATCAAGAAAAGATAGATGAGGTTAACAAACGAATTTCTTCTATTAAAGTAGACACGCTGCTTAGCCCCGGTTCTATTGTAGAGGCGATTGAGGATGATTCGTATTCCATCTTCCCGCAGCTTATTGACACAGAACGACCTGACAAAGTGAGATCTGCCATTCTTGAAGGAAGAATTGTTGTGCTGATGGATGGCAGTCCAATGGCTATCATTCTGCCTATTACGTTCTTTAGTTTCTTTCAATCACCAGATGACTACAATAGTCGCTGGATTCCAGCTACGTTTATTCGTATTCTTCGTTATATTGCCTGTATCATCGCTGTGATTTTGCCTTCTTTTTATATTGCAGTCATCGGCTTTCATTATGAGGTAGTCCCGGATGAATTAGCGATTACGATGAAAAATTCCATTATCGGCATTCCTTTTCCGCCGTTAATTGAAGCAATGCTGATGGAGATTACAATTGAGCTCATACGCGAAGCTGGGGTGCGTCTGCCAAAACCAATTGGACAGACCATTGGGATCGTAGGCGGTTTGGTCATTGGAGATGCGGTAGTAAAAGCTGGGCTCATTTCCAATGTTCTTATCGTTGTGGTCGCCGTGACCGCTGTTGCTTCCTTTGTTCTTCCTTCGTTTGAAATGACGTCTACCATCAGGATGCTGCGTTTTCCGCTCATGTTCATGGCATCGATGTTTGGGTTTATTGGCATTTCATTTGGCCTGTCGATCGTATTGATGAATTTATGCCGCCTCGAATCACTAGGTGTTCCGTACTTATCACCAGTGGCTCCATTTAACTGGCAGGACTTAAAAGACACTGTGATTCGATTACCGATGTGGATGTACAAAAAGCGCCCTGTTTACTTAAATCCAAAAAAGAAAGAGCAAATTGAAAATTTGAGAGGATGGACAAATAAGGATGAAAAATAAAATATCTCCACCTCAAGCTGTTTTTTTTATCATTCAATCTCAAATTGGTGTTGGTATTTTAGCCCTGCCTCATTTGCTCATGAAAGATATGGGGCATGATGGCTGGATGGCTATCATTTTGGCCTGTTTTTTTATCCAAATCATCAATACCATTTTTATATATATCATTCACAAATATCCTGAGACATCATTTTTCGAGGCATTAATTGAGGTTTTTGGAAAATGGGTTGGGCGAATCTTAGTGGCTCTTTATACAATTTATTTCGCCTCAGTCTGTATTGTCGTTCTATCTATTTTCACGAGAATTCTGGGTATATGGGTTTTACCACTTACACCCAATTGGGTCATCAACCTACTACTCATGATATCCATCCTTTACATCGCCAAGGAACAGATTACAGCGATTGTCAGATTCAACTTTATTCTGACTCCTTTTTTACTCTTGTTGTCTCTCATCATGCTGTATTCATTAAAAGGAACCAATATCGACTACCTTATGCCCTTTTTCCAAACGGACTTCTCTCAATTTCAGCTTGGATTGAAGGATGTTGTATTATCTATGAATGGATTTGAGATGATTCTGATCATCTCTCCACTGATGAAAGGCACCATTAAAGCGCGATACAAGGTCATGACCATTGCCAATATATGCACGACTCTTTACTACCTATTTATCACAGTGATTTGTTTTATGTTTTTCAGCCCGATTGAGCTTAAAATCATTCCAAATCCTGTTCTTTATCTGTTAAAAACCATTTCGTTCGGTGTGATTGAGCGGACGGATTTAATTTTTCTTAGTTTCTGGGTATTTGTCATTTTAGCCACACTTAGTAACTATCTCTACTTCTGTGCAAATGGCGTAGCAAGTATTCTCAAGAAAAAAGACCACAAAAAATACGTCTTTTATTTTGCCATTTTGATCTATGCGGCTAGCTGCTATCTTGCAACCGATAATTTTAGAATTCAACGTTTTAATGACTTTACCACCATTGCGCAATATTCATTTATTTACACACTCCCGATCTTTATGGCCATTATCATCTTTTTCAAACATCGTAAAGGGAAGGTGAAATCACATGCGTCATAAGTACATACTGACTTTGCTCATGTGTGTGTCTCTCATATTCATGCCTGGCTGCTGGGATCAAAACTTATTAAAGAATATCTCTCTTGTGTTAACCTCCGCTGTTGATCAAGGAGAGGATGACAATGCCAAGTACTCGATTACTTATCGAAAGGTGCAGCAGTCTCAAAGTATGGAGCAAGGAAATACAGGCAGCTTTTTAACCACTCTTCTCACAACGGAAGCACCTACTTTAAGGAAAGCAAGAACCAACTTCAGCCGGATTGTGGATCAAAAAATAGACATGTCGAAAATGCGGGTGATGCTGATCGGTGATGAATTTGCCCAAAATCGTCTTCTGCCCTACTTAGATATGTTTTATCGTGATCCGAAAAGCCCCCTCCTCGCAAATCTCGCCGTTGTTCAAGGAGGGACCTGTGAAGAAGTGATTAACTCGCTGCTGAAGGAAAAGCTCATTGTGAGTGACTATTTAAATAACTTGATCACAACCGCATCACGCTCATCCCAAGTAGCACCTAAAAACATTCAAAGTATTCGATCTAAAATGCTCCAAACTGGAGAGGACTTCACATTGCCCTTAATCCATTTTGATCAATCGAAGAAATTAATCAGTGTAAAAGGTGTTGCCCTATTTGATAATGAGAAAAAGAAAGGCGAGTTGTACGGTCAAGATGCGATCTTGCTCACCATCATGGACGGAAAAATGGGCAAGTATGCCAACTTCACAAAAAAAGTGCGAAGCGACATGAAGTCAAAAGAAAACAATTACATTACGATTCAAGTCACTGATGTAAAGAGAGACATCGAGATTCTAAATCCTGATCATCAAAACTTAACATACTCACTCAAATTTGAATTTAATACTTCTGTCATTGAGTATCCGAAAGATAACCTTGATACTGACAAAAAAATTGAAATCCTCAACAAAAGACTTTCAACCATCTTGACAAAAGAAGCAGAAAAAATTGTTGCTACATTACAAGAAGCAAATTCTGACGTCTTAAGCCTCGGCAGAAAATACCGGGTCAGACATTATGATGAGTATATGAAAATGAATTGGGTCACCGATTATCCAAAAGTGAAAATCATCCCAAAAATCAAAGTGAACATTACCCAAACAGGCATTATTAGTTAAGAAAAGGAAGACGTCCTCTTTCTTTTCTTTTTTTATTTTTTTAAGATTGTTTTTTCAATGCTTTCATGATAATCTATCTGTGTAAACGGTTACACATCAAAGAAGGGAGGCACTCCATTGGCTACAATTAAAGATGTTGCAAAAGCTGCTCAAGTGTCTGTTGCAACTGTTTCACGCGTGCTCAATGATACTGGATACGTCCATATTGATACGAAAACCCGTGTGACACAAGCGATGCAGGAGCTAAACTACTTCCCCAATGAAGTGGCACGATCCCTTTTTAAAAGAGAATCAAGATTAGTTGGTCTCATCTTACCTGATATCACAAACCCCTTCTTCCCTCAGCTGGCTAGAGGCGTTGAGGATGAGATTCATGCAAACGGATTTCGCTTATTATTCGGAAACAGTGATGAAGATCGGGAGAAGGAAATGGCCTATTTACAAACCTTTAAGCAAAACCAGGTGGTCGGTGTCATCGCTGTCACAAACGAACCTGAATCGGATTTGTACAATGATGATGAACTGCCTGTTGTCTTCTTAGATCGTACCGTTCCAAATGCACCTTCTGTGTTTGCAGATGCTACGGCAGGTGGGAAAATGGCTGCAATGGAATTAATCAAACGCGGCAGTCAGCAAATCACATTGCTAAAAGGGCCCGCTCATCTTCAAACGGCGCGGCAAAGATTCAAAGGCGCACTTGATGTTCTGACTGAAGAAGGTGCTAACTTTCATGTGATGTCTAACGCTTCTTTTTCTTTTCAGGAAGCCCGAAAAAGCGCCAAGGCTCTTTTCAAGCTGTACCCTGAAACAGATGGCATCATTGCCAGCAATGACATCGTCGCAGCAGCCGTCGTACACGAAGCGCTTCGTATTGGAAAAGCCATTCCAGAAGACGTCCAAATCATTGGATTTGATGATATTCCGCAAAGCGAACTGCTCTTCCCTTCTTTATCAACGATCCGGCAGCCTGCCTATGATATGGGGAAAGAAGCCGCAAAGCTGATCATTAAAGCCATTCAAAAACAGCCAATAGATCAAGCAGTTATTCAAATGCCCGTCTCTTTTATTGAACGAGAGACCACAAGAAAGGTGGATTCACAATGAGTCAAATAGTTGTCGTAGGAAGTTGTTCCATGGATCTAGTTGTCACATCGAATAAGCGTCCCAATGCAGGAGAAACCGTCCTAGGCGAATCATTTAAAACGGTTCCTGGGGGAAAAGGAGCCAATCAAGCAGTAGCAAGCGCAAGGCTCGGTGCAGATGTATATATGATCGGCCGAGTTGGTGATGACGCGTATGGTCAGGAGATTATGAGCAATTTGCAAGCACAAGGTGTTCGCACCACCTATATGAAACCGGTTACCGAAATGGAAAGCGGAACAGCTCATATCATTTTAGCTGAAGGGGATAACAGCATTGTTGTCGTCAAAGGAGCAAACAATGAGGTAACACCTCATTATGTAAAAGATGCGCTTTCTTCTATTGAAAATATCGGAATCGTCCTCATTCAGCAGGAAATTCCTGAAGAAACAGTCGAAGCCGTCTGCGCCATTTGCAGCGAAAAAGGGATTCCAGTCATCTTAAATCCCGCACCAGCTCGCAAAGTCTCTCAGCAAATATTAGATCAAGCTGCCTACATCACGCCAAACGAACACGAAGCAGCTCTTATGTTTGATGGACTCACCATAGCAGAGGCTTTGCGCCAATATCCAAACAAATTACTCATTACAGAAGGAAAAAATGGTGTTCGTTACTTTGATGGATCAAAAGAAGTGTTGGTACCGGGCTATCCTGTGAAAGCCGTCGACACTACAGGCGCTGGTGATACTTTTAACGGCGCTCTAGCTGTAGCACTGACAGAAGGAAAATCCCTATACGACGCACTTGCTTTTGCCAACTTAGCTGCGTCTATCTCAGTCACAAAATTTGGTGCCCAAGGCGGCATGCCAGCAAGAGAAGAATTGGAGAATAAGAAATGAAGAAAAATGGTATTTTAAATAGTCATATCGCCAAGGTGCTTGCTGACCTTGGTCATACAGATACGATTGTCATCGCAGACTGTGGCCTGCCCATTCCAGAAGGCCCGGTCAAGATCGACCTTGCATTATCCATCGGCACACCATCCTTTCAGGAGGTTACTTCCCTCCTTCTTGAGGAAATGGCCGTTGAACACATCACAATCGCCAGTGAAATCAAACAAGCCAATGAGAGAGATCATTTATTTCTAAAGAAAGCGTTCTCACATCCGTTAAATGAAGTCGATCACGAGACGTTCAAAGACATGACCAAACAGGCAAAAGCAGTGATTCGCACGGGTGAAGCCACCCCATACGCAAACTGCATTCTTCATGCCGGTGTCATCTTTTAAAAGGAGGAGCCACTTATGAACATTGAAATGCATAACATCCATAAGGCCTTTGGAAAAAACACCGTTCTCGCCGGGGTCTCCTTTGACCTCGTCACAGGTGAAGTCCATGCACTTATGGGTGAAAACGGGGCAGGAAAATCAACGTTAATGAATCTGCTGACAGGACTCTATTCCCTGGATCAAGGAACGATTCAAATCGACGGAAAAGAAACCGCTTTTAAAAATCCGAAAGAAGCCGAGCAGAACGGGATTGCCTTCATTCATCAAGAACTGAATATATGGCCTGATATGACGGTACTAGAGAATTTATTTATCGGGAAAGAAATCTATACAAAACTTGGTCTCCTAGACACCAAGAAAATGAAAGCCCTCGCCCAAGCACAGCTCGACCGATTGTCTGTCAACCTCTCGCTCGATCAAGAGGCAGGAAGCTGTTCTGTCGGACAAAAGCAGATGATTGAGATTGCGAAAGCGTTAATGACCGATGCGAAGGTCATCATTATGGATGAACCAACGGCCGCTCTCACAGACCGTGAGATTGAAAAGCTATTTCAGGTCATTGAATCACTCAAAAAAGAAGGCGTTTCCATCGTCTACATTTCTCACCGGATGGAAGAAATCTTCGCCATCTGTGACCGGATTACGATCATGCGTGACGGAAAAACGGTCGATACGAAAGCGATACCGGACACGAATTTCCATGAAGTCGTCAAAAAAATGGTCGGCCGCGAATTAACCGATCGTTACCCTGAACGCACACCTTCTACTGGTGATACCGTCCTAGAAGTGAAGCAAGCAACGAGGAAAGGCCGCTTTCAAGATGTCAGTTTTTCCGTCAAAGCTGGGGAAATTGTCGGTGTTGCAGGCTTAATGGGCGCTGGCCGAACGGAAATGATGCGGTCGCTCTTTGGACTCGATCCCCTGGATCAAGGAGAAATTTGGGTTCATGGGAAAAAGGCTGTTATTAAAAAACCAAGTGATGCAGTCAAACTTGGCATCGGTTTTATCACGGAGGATCGTAAAGATGAAGGACTGATGCTAGATGCATCCATCCGGGAAAACATCGGCTTGCCTAACTTAGATAGCTTCTCTCCAAAGGGGCTGATTGATAAGAAAAACGAACAGGACTTTGTTGACCTTCTCATCAAACGACTCACGATCAAAACCGCTTCATCTGAAATCTCTGCACGCAGCCTGTCCGGTGGAAATCAGCAAAAGGTCGTCATCGCCAAATGGATCGGCATTCAACCGAAGGTACTCATTCTAGATGAACCGACAAGAGGTGTCGACGTCGGGGCGAAACGAGAAATTTATCAGCTTATGAACGAGCTGACGGATCGAGGCGTTGCGATTTTGATGGTCTCCTCTGAACTCCCAGAAGTTCTTGGGATGAGCGATCGAGTGCTTGTCATCCATGAAGGAACCATCAGCGGCGAATTAAGTAAAACAGAAGCTACACAAGAACGAATTATGACATTAGCTACAGGAGGGAAGTAACATGAAACCACTTACTTCAAATGGACGATTTGATCACATCATGCAAAAGCTTGGGCCATTCTTAGGACTCATCATCCTTGTCGCCATTGTTTCTATCTTAAATCCGGCCTTTTTAGAACCATTAAACATTTTAAACTTACTCAGACAAATCTCCATTAACGCCCTCATTGCCTTTGGCATGACATTTGTTATTTTAACCGGAGGAATTGATTTGTCTGTCGGTGCCATTCTAGCGCTGTCTAGTGCTCTGACTGCCGGCTTTATTGTATCTGGTTTGGACCCGATTCTTGCCATCATCGTTGGATGTATCATCGGTGCCATCCTTGGAATGATCAACGGTCTTTTAATCACAAAAGGAAAAATGGCTCCTTTTATCGCAACACTTGCGACGATGACGATTTTCAGAGGATTGACGCTTGTTTATACAGACGGAAACCCAATTACAGGGCTTGGCTCTAACTATGCATTTCAGCTATTTGGCCGTGGATATTTCTTAGGCATTCCTGTTCCAGCGATCACCATGCTTCTCACCTTTATCGTACTTTGGGTCTTGCTTCATAAAACACCTTTTGGCAGAAGAACGTATGCCATTGGCGGAAATGAAAAAGCAGCCCTCATCTCAGGCATTAAAGTACCACGCGTCAAAATCATGATTTACTCATTAGCCGGCTTTATGTCTGCTTTAGCAGGTGCGATCTTAACATCTCGTCTCAACTCAGCCCAGCCAACAGCTGGTACGTCGTATGAACTTGATGCAATTGCTGCCGTTGTACTTGGCGGGACAAGCCTATCCGGCGGAAGAGGACGAATTGTCGGCACACTCATCGGGGTACTCATTATCGGGGTCTTGAACAATGGTATGAACTTACTTGGTGTTTCATCATTCTATCAGTCTGTTGTGAAAGGGATTGTCATCTTAATTGCAGTCCTACTCGACAGAAAGAAATCTGCTTAAGGAGGCAGCTGCTATGAAAAAATATGTAATCCTGATCGTGACTCTCTCACTATTCATGCTTTCTGCCTGCTCGCTTGAACCGCCAGAGTGGGCCAAATCAACAAAGGATGGCAAGAAAAAAGACATGAAAATCGGACTGTCGATCTCGACTTTAAATAACCCATTCTTCGTTTCTCTTAAAAACGGCGTGACAAAAGAAGCGAAAAAGCTTGGCATCGAAGTTGTCATTGCCGATGCACAAAATGATTCAGCCAAACAAACGAGTGATGTAGAAGATTTAATTCAACAAGGGGTTGATGCATTACTCATTAACCCAGCCGATTCCTCTGCCATATCAACGGCTGTCGAATCTGCGAATGCTTCAGACATACCGGTCATCACATTAGACCGTTCGGCAGAAAGCGGAAAGGTTGAAGCGCTCGTTGCTTCCGATAACATCAAAGGCGGCGAAATGGCCGCTAACTTTATCATCGACAAAGTCGGTAAAGGAGCAAAAGTGGCTGAACTAGAAGGTGTACCAGGTGCTTCTGCGACACGTGAACGAGGAAAAGGTTTCCATCAAATTGCAGACAAACAGTTAGATGTCACAGCAAAACAAGCCGCTGACTTCGACCGGACAAAAGGGCTCAACGTGATGGAAAACCTTCTTCAAGGAAACCCTGACATCAAAGCCGTTTTTGCCCACAATGATGAAATGGCGCTTGGCGCACTAGAGGCCATCCAAAGCTCTGGAAAAGACATTCTTGTCGTTGGTTTTGACGGTAACGAAGATGCACTCAACTCGATCAAAGCAGGAAAACTATCTGCAACAGTCGCGCAGCAGCCAGAGCTGATCGGTCAACTGGCAGTCGGCGCTGCGGACGATGTATTAAAAGGCAAAAAGGTAGAAAAAAATATCGCCGCACCATTGAAACTAGAACAAAAGAAATAAACACTAAACCCCCGATAGCCTCGGGGGTTTTAGATTGTAGACAAAGTGCTGAAATGAACTTTATTTTAGCACTTTGTCTTCTTTTCAGCGTGATAGAAAACCTTTGCAGTCTAGGAAGGACGAGCACCGGAGCAGAGCGAATTGACATTCGTGAGCACCGAAGCGCAGGACTGACAAAGAATGCGAGGGTTTGTCTACACGCTGGACCCCCGATAGCCTCGGGGGTTTTAGATGTTATTCCGGTCTCTTCAGTACAAATGGCGTGCCTAAATGGGCATAATCATTCCCCGCTAAACGTGCAACTGGCTTTAATTCATTCGTAAAAATATATCCTTTTTCCGCATCATAGACGGATTCATCTAAATGCGCACACACCACCCGGCCAATGATATGATCGACTGTGATCTCCCCTTCATCATTTTGAAAGGTCAGATGTTTTTCCAGCTGACATTCAAAGCGAATGCGTGCTTCCTTGATTCCTGGCACTGACACCACGCTGCTCTTCACTTGATGAAGACCGGTACGAGTCAGCTCACTCTCTTCCTCTGGCAAAGTAGCAGCTGTTTCATTAATATCTTCAATCATCGCTTCATCACTCACATGGACAACAAATTCTTCCCTGTCGATGATATGTTTTGCTGTATCTTTCATCTCTCCTTGACGACGTCCAATAGAAACAGCGATCAGCGGAGGATGGCCGCTGATGACATTAAAGAAACTAAATGGTGCAGCATTGACGACTTCTTCTTTAGAAAGGCTTGTAATAAATGCAATGGGTCTTGGAACGACGGAACCAGATAATACTTTATATGCTTCTTTTCGTGACAACTGATCCATTTGTAATGTAATCACTTCAGACATGCCTCCTCTTGTATGTAACGACATCATACCATACCCAGTTCTCTCTTCCCTTACTCCGGCTCAGCACGATGGAGAATATGATGGACAAGATGAAACAATGCCGGATTATGATTTTCTCGTCTATAAGAAATGGTCCATTCCGCGAGTAGCTGCTCACCTTCAATTGACCGATACACCACATCTAAATTAAATAAACGCCGGGCCGATGTTGGAATGATAGCAATTCCGATTCCCGCTGTGACAAGCCCAATGACCATTTGATATTCTGCTGCTTCCTGCACGATATTGGGTGAAAATCCGTACTTTTCACAAAGTAGGACAAAATGCTGATAAAGGGACGGCCATGATTCCTTTGATAAAGAAATAATCGGCTCATCACGAATATCTTCAATCGTGACCGCTTCTTTTTCCGCCAGCGGATGGTTTTTCGGAATCGCAAAAATACATTCACTTTGCTTCATTAAACGACTGACCAATTCTTCTTGCGGTGATGTAGGATGCAAAAAACCAATATCAATCTCACCATTCAAAAGCGCCTCTAGCTGCTGCGGGACAGAGAGCTGTTGCAGCTCAATACTGACAGAGGGGTACAGCTCTCTGAATTCACGGACAACTGGCGGCAGAATATCATATGTCGCTGTACCAACGAAACCGATGATAATCTTCCCGAGCTCCCCTCTTGCCGTATGCCGGGCATGATCAACGGCTTTATCAAGCTGATGCAGCACCCCCCGAACCTCATGTAAAAAAACCTTTCCAGCAGCTGTTAACTCCACCACCCTTTTAGACCGGTGAAACAAAGGAAATCCCAATTCTTCCTCAAACTGCTTAATTTGCTGACTAAGTGGAGGCTGTGTCATGTTCAATCGTGCGGCCGCTCTGCCGAAATGCAGCTCCTCCGCGACTGTGACAAAATACTGCAAATGTCTCAGTTCCATCCTTTCACTCCTCAAACACTTATTCGTGAAACATATTAAAACTACGTTAAACATATATTGGAAAATTTATTTTGTGAAATGTATAGTAAATCATATCATGAAAATATATTTTCATAAAAAATTTTACTTGCCGAAAGGAGTGCGGGGTAAATGAATTCTCAAACACAACCCCTAACAAAACGAGGAGCAGAGTTGATTGTCGATACGCTCATTGCCCAAGGTGTGACCCATGTTTTTGCGATTCCAGGTGCAAAAATTGATGCAGTATTTGATGTATTAAAAGACAGAGGTCCAGAGCTTGTGCTATGCAGACACGAACAAAATGCGGCATTCATGGCAGCAGCTGTCGGTCGTTTAACTGGCAAACCAGGCGTTTGTCTCGTCACATCAGGTCCTGGCGCATCCAATTTAGCGACAGGTCTATTAACAGCCAATACAGAAGGTGACCCTGTTGTTGCAATCGCTGGAAACGTCATCCGTGCAGATCGGCTCAAACGAACACATCAATCACTCGACAATGCGGCATTATTCAAACCAGTGACAAAATATAGCGTTGAAGTACAAGACGTAAACAATATACCAGAAGCATTAACAAATGCTTTTCGCGCGGCACAAAGAGGTCAAGCTGGAGCAGCATTTATCAGCTTTCCACAAGATGTCGTGACCGAACACACCACACAAACACCAGTGTCTGCTCACCCTTCTCCAGAACTAGGTCCTGCACCGGATGCTCTCATCAGTTCGGCCATCGCCAAAATTCAAAATGCGCACTTACCTGTTGCAATTGTGGGAATGAAAGCTAGCCGTCCAGCTGCGGCAAATGCGACAAGAACATTATTAAAAACACTTGGTATCCCATTTGTCGAAACGTACCAAGGAGCCGGCGTTCTCTCAAGAGAGCTTGAGCCTCAATATGTGGGCAGAATCGGCTTATTCCGTAATCAGCCAGGGGACCTTCTCATTGAGAAAGCGGATGTGATTTTAACTATTGGCTTTGATCCAATCGAATACGATCCGAAGCATTGGAATTTGAAACCGCAGCTGCGGCAAATCATCCATGTGGATGACATGCAGGCAGATATTGACCATTTCTATGAACCGACGCTTGAGCTTGTGGGCAATATATCTGAAACGGTGCAACATCTAGCTCATGACAGCGTTCCACTTTCATTATGCAAAAAGAACGTAGATCTCGTCACAGAATTACAAGAGCTGTTAAGTGATATCGAAAAAACACCAGAAAGAGAAAGTCATTTATCACACCCGCTGGATGTCATTCATACGTTGAGACGTATCATTCCAGATGACACGAAAGTGACATGTGATATCGGATCGCACGCCATTTGGATGTCTCGCCACTTCCGTGTTTATGAACCGAACACGTTCCTAGTGAGTAACGGAATGCAAACACTTGGCGTGGCATTACCATGGGCGATTGCAGCCTCCATATTGAATCCAGATGAAAAGATCATTTCAGTCTCAGGTGATGGCGGTTTTCTCTTCTCCGCCATGGAATTAGAAACAGCCGTGCGTATGAAAACAAATCTCGTTCATCTCGTTTGGAACGACAGCACATACGATATGGTGGCATTCCAGCAGGAAATGAAGTATGACCGTACGTCTTGTGTTGAGTTCGGTCAGATCGACTTAGTGAAATATGCAGAAAGCTTTGGAGCAACTGGATTACGTGTCAACTCACCTGAAGAGCTTTCAACTGTCCTTCAAAAGGGTATAAACATAGAAGGACCCGTTATTATTGATATTCCGATAGACTATCAAGACAACCCAGACCTCGCCAGTCAAAAATGGCCAGAAGTCTTTCGTGAAAAACACACAACGAACGTCAGATAAGACTTCGATACATTACGTTAAAGGAGTGAGCGGATATGGGTATGATGCACCCAATGAATCAACAAAACAACACAATACCGCAGGACAAAAAGCAAGAGGTCTATCAAGTATCAACCATGACCTCCTTGCTGGAAGCCGTATACGATGGAGATTTCTCCCTATCAAATATTCCCGAGCATGGTGATTTTGGCATTGGCACATTCAATCAATTAGATGGGGAACTAATCGGCTTTGACGGCGCTTTTTATCGACTGCGCTCTGATGGAACAGCCACACCAGTAACCGATCAAGATTATTCACCATTCTGTTCTCTAGCATTCTTTGAAACGGACATCGTTCATCGAATTGATGCACCGATGACGTCCAAAGAGCTAGAGGAAGAAATCGACCGAATCTTACCGAGCAAGAATGTCTTTTATGCGATCCGCATCGATGGGTCATTCAAAAAGGTTCAAACCCGTACGGTTGAAAAACAGGAAAAACCTTACGTTCCGATGGTGGAAGCAGTCAAGTCACAGCCTATTTTCGATTTTGAAAATATTCGCGGAACGATTGCAGGCTTCCGTACACCACAGTACGCACATGGCATTGCGGTAAGTGGATATCATCTCCACTTTATTGATGATGATCGAAGCATAGGCGGGCATGTATTTGATTACACTGTGGATCAAGTGACCATCCGAATTTCCCAAAAACGTCACATGAACTTACACCTTCCAAATACGCAGGAGTTCTTCCAAGCAGACATTGATCGTGCTGACCTTGCACAGCAAATTGCCAGTGCGGAAAGCAGCCCAGAAAAATAAAATGAACACACCCCGGTGATGTCGGGGTGTTTTTTTATGCAAAAAGATATGTTATCTTCTTTTATTATTTCATTTCGTTACTCAATTAAAAATCAAACATTCTATTCGTAATAAAATATGATAGAATATCAACAGAAGAAAGGTGGTTATACGGTGGCACATGAATATCGCATTCCAAACTTAACATTAGATGAAAGAGATAAACAAATTCTTTCCTTATTACACGAGGACGGGCGTATGTCCTACACGGATCTAGGGAAACAAGTCGGCCTTTCCCGTGTTGCTGTACAAGCCCGTATTCAGCAACTCATTGAAGCAGGTGTCATTGAACGATTCACCGCTGTCATTAATCCAGCAAAGATCGGCATTCATGTCTCTGTCTTTTTTAACGTAGAGGTTGAGCCGAAATGTTTAGAAACAGTCGCCCTTCAGCTTGAGCAGGAAACAGCCGTCACAAGCCTTTATCATATGACAGGACCAAGCAAGCTGCATATGCATGGCATTTTTCAAAATGAACAGGAAATGGAGACGTTCCTGACAAAGAAGCTGTACCCGCTTGAAGGCGTCGTCAGTGTTGACTGTCAAATGCTCATTAAACGATATAAAAGCCGAATGGGCATGAAATTGTAGATAGGAGTTGAACCACTTGCAATCATATCTTGAACTCATGATCGCCATGGTACGAACCGGTATTCTGGGATTTGGCGGAGGACCTTCTGTGATCCCGCTCATTCGCCATGAAGCGGTCGTCAAATACAAATGGATCAATGATGACGAATTTGGAGAAACACTCGCCATCGCCAACGCATTACCCGGACCGATTGCTACGAAAATGTCGGCATACCTCGGCTATCGCTTAAAAGGTGTATCTGGCGCCATTGTTGCAACAGCTGCACATATTTTACCGACATGTCTCGCTATGGTGGCACTTGTTACACTTGTCAGCGTCTTAAGCTCTTCAGTCATCATTCAAAATATGATCGGTGCTGTGACACCAGTAATTGCCGTTCTGTTAGGAATCATGGCATATGAATTTGGACAAAAAGCGTTGAAGGGCTTCGGCATGATCTTCGGAATCGTCCTATTCCTTTTGGCATTTGTCGGTCTTCAAGTACTCTCGATTCATCCAGGAATCATTGTCATCATCTTTTTATGTTATGGTGCCTTTCATTTCAAACTGAAAGATCGCTGGACTCGAACAAATAAAGAGAAAGGAGTGTCTTCGTGATGCTGATTCTCTTTTTATTCTGGGCATTCTTCTTATCCAATCTGTTAGGGTATGGCGGAGGACCTGCCTCCATTCCGCTCAATTATGAAGAAATCGTCAATCATTTTCATTGGATGACAAACGAAGGGTTCTCCAATATGCTCGCATTAGCCAACGCACTTCCAGGTCCAATCGCTACGAAAATTGCGGCTTATGTAGGCTATGATGTCATGGGATGGCCAGGCTTTATCGTTGCACTGCTTGCGACGGTCCTGCCGTCTGCGATCGGATTGATCTTACTGCTAAAACTCATTGACCGTTTTCGCCAATCTTCTGTCGTCAAAGGCATGACCCTATCTGTACAGCCTGTCATTGCCATGATGATGCTTTTATTAACATGGGAAATTGGCGGAGATGCTGTGAAAGCCATTGGCTGGACACAATCACTTGCCATTGCCGCCATTTCATTTTTCTTTATGACCAAATTCAAATTGCACCCTGCCTTTCTGATTGTGGCTGCATTTTTATATGGCGGATTCATTCTTCCGCATTAACGCAAAAACCGATAACACATGAAGTTATCGGTTTTTCTCATTACATATAAATAGGAGAGACGGGCCTGCGCCCAATAGAATGATACTCGACACCAGCTACTTCTGCCGCTTCAAGCGTATGACAATTCCGGCCATCAAAAATGATCGGCTGCCTCATGAAATCTTTATAAGCTGAAAGTGGAAATGACTGAATATCCGCCCACTCAGTTAATATACAGACCGCATCAGCATCCTTGATCGCCTCTTCAATCGTTTGAGCAAAAAGGACTTGATCAGGCAGTTCTTGAGCTGCATTGCGAGCGGCAGCAGGATCATAGGCTACGATCTCCGCTCCTAATTGATGGAGCTGATGAGCGATCGGGATTGACGGCGCCTCTCTCATATCATCTGTATTCGGCTTAAAGGAAAGGCCAAGAAGAGCCATTCTCTTCCCTTCCAAATTTTCTCCCATCCGCTCCTTCACACTTCGAATAAAACTTGCTCGCTGCTCATTGTTGACTTTGATGACAGCCTTCAATAGCTCAAAATCATGGGACACATGCCCTGCAATTTGGACAAGGGCATTAGTATCCTTCGGAAAACAGGAACCTCCGTAACCAATGCCTGCCCTAAGAAACGAAGCACCAATCCGCTGATCGAGTCCCATCCCCTCTGCAACTCTCTCAACATCAGCTCCCGTTTTTCCACAAATCGAAGCAATTTCATTCATGAAGCTGATTTTTGTGGCAAGAAATGCATTTGATGCGTATTTGATCATCTCTGCGCTTTTCCGATCTGTTCTCACGAATGGAATGTGGAATTCCGCATACATAGACTCTAGCTGATCTAATCCGTTCTTCGTTTCGGCTCCAATCACCAGCCGATCCGCTCGCAGCGTATCTGAGATGGCAGACCCTTCTCGTAAAAATTCTGGATTCGATGCAATAGATAATGGCTCCTTACGACCTAACACGTGATGAATCAAATGATCAATTTGATCGCCCGTTCCGACAGGCACTGTACTTTTCACGACAAGCACTGCGCCTGGCTTTGCTTGTAAGCCCATCTCCTTTGCCGCTTGAAAGACATACTGCAAATCAGCTTGACCGTCTGCCTGCTGCGGGGTACCGACAGCAATCATTAACACGTCAGCCTGCGAATAGGCTGACACTCCATTGATGTGAAAACGAATGCGTCCTTGCTCCATATTCCGTTTGAGCAGTTCTTTTAATCCCGGCTCGTACATCGGAGGATTCCCTTGCTTCAGCTGCATGACCTTCCGCCGGTCAATATCCATACATGTCACATCATGTCCTGCCTCTGCTAAACACACCCCTGTGACAAGCCCTACATATCCACAGCCTGCAATCGCAACCTTCATGACACATCAGCTCCCCATACTCCTTATGCTTGTAATGTCATCGTATGCCGGGGATTTTCGTTCCATTCATAAAAGCATACAAAAACCCCCTGCTGAGAGAGCAGGGGGCTACTTTTATGAAACAAGGCCATTTCGAATATGAGCAATCAGATTTTCAAGCATTTCTTTTGTTGTGACATCATTGGAATTTTCACCAATATCATGAGCGTACATCAAAATCTTTAAAAACTCTTCTTGATTTAAACCCTTATTATCCATGTCTGTATCCTTTCGATTCCACTAATTTCATTATTATATGCTGTATGGTTGGTTTATGCAATACTCTATTACATCATTCGACAGCTTTTGAAATTTATGACCATTTTCATGAAAAACTTTTTTATAAATCACCATTGAGCTATAATAAAAGAATTGGAATCTTTTACTTGGTTAGGAGCGGATCAAATGCTTCAGCACAACATCAACGAAGAAGAAATCAAACAAACAGCCGAACAGATCAAAGAACTTCTTCCTGCAACAGATGAAAACAAACAACTCATCAAAAAAGCATTGATTACTTATAGACAGGACAGCGTATATCGGCTCAAGCAAGAGTCTGATACCGAATGGTCAGCTTATGTACATGATGTCGTGGCAGCAAGAGTCCACCTTCATGTGCTGTTTCCAGTGAGAAGCAGCTGCTCATGTCCAGCTGATGGACTATGTAAACACATCCTCGCTGTCTTCTTTTCGCTATACGCTCAAGTAGAGAGTGTGACCGGCTTTACAGAAAATTGGTCAGAGAAGGATGAATTACAGCGCAGCAAAGAACTCATTCGTCAGCACTTCCAAGTGAAGCGCCCAGATGAACAATCACTTCAGAGCTGGCTGAATTTTTTCCAGGAGGAATTTCACCTCTGGCTGAAACGGACACCGAAGCACCAGCAAACGCCACAGCATTTGTATTACGGCTATTTATCGATCCTGAAAAAACACGCACCCACTTCACCTGAATTCAAGAGTTTGTATGCGATTCATACGTCGATCGATGTGTGGTTAAGGCTCCATGAGCTAATCGATCTCGGCCGTCTTGATGCCGAAAAAGACTTTTATTCGATGAATCCATATGTAGAACAGCTCATGAACACCATTTTTGATTCAGTGGATCACTTGAGGACATACGCCCTTTCCTTTTCCCTCGATCCGTTTCTTGAAAACACACCAACTGCCGTTCGGACACTTCTTCAAATCAGCGGACCTTTCCAGCATGAACGAGTTGCGGTCTTTATGGAAATGTGGGGAACTATATTAAATAGAGGGAAATGGGTCAAAAAAGAAACAGAATTACTCAAGAGCGCCCAACAGCAGGAACAAACGGTTGAGCGCACCATTGGGCTGATGCATATGGATTATTTGCTAAAAGAAGACGAAAGACTCTTCCAGCAATTAAAATTGCTCAATGCAGATATGCTGCCGAATGTACTCAATTGGCTAAAGGACCTCACAAACCGCAAGGACTGGAAGCGTCTCAAACTTTGGTATCAAGAGATCACATATGTATTAGAAGAATATTGCCAGCTTGACCTATCTTATAGAGAACTGCGTGGAGCCGTCAGCGATTTCTTCTTTTATTTAGACACGTACTTTAAACAGACGAAAGATCATTTCTTGTATGAACGCTATCTCCAAATCTGTATGCCTTATGCCTTTACTGAATATAGTCAGCTCTTATATGCACAAGAACGCTATGCAGAATGGATTGAAATACACAGCCTCGTTGGTTTCTCTATCAGTGAATTGGAGAAAGAACTGATCAAACAGATTGCAAAGGAAGAGCCTGAAGCACTCATTCCTTCGTACCACCGGGAAATCTCACTGCTTCTCGATCAAAAGAATCGAAGTGCTTACCGGGAATCTGTGAAAATGCTCAAAAAACTGCGTACGCTTTATCATAAAACGAAAAAAAACGCGGTGTGGGAAAGATATGTACAGCAGCTGCAAGATTCAACAAAACGGCTGCGTGCGTTCCAAGAGGAAATGAAGAAAGGAAAATTAATTGATGACACGCCATAAACAAATTGTCATTCATGCAGAACAAACCGAAGATTTCTCTTTCACCATTTCAGCGCAAGCAGAGGACGGACAGCCTGTACCGCTAAATGAAATGAAGAGGCAGCTTTTCCAATGGCACGAATCATCTTTTTACGGAACATTCTTAGAAGATGTGAGCTTTATTGGCACACCTGCCTTCCTGTTAAGTCCTTGGATGACCGTTGAATTGCTAGGGAAAAATTCATTCAATACTTTCAGCCATGTGACGTTAACGGATGAAACAGAGCCGCTTATGAAAACAGCCTCAACCATTTACGAATTCATCGAGGATGAAGATTTTGTCCCAGATTTCGAGGCATGGACAAAAGGCATGCTTCGCTTTAAAGACAAAGAAGGCCTGTTAGATGGCTACACAGCTGATTGGTTCTCCTTTGCCGTACAGGATTACATTCAGTATGATGATGCCTTGCAGCACAAATGGAACCGAATGACTGCACAATCGCCTGCTCTTTCCTCCTTCCAAGGACATTTTTTAGATGAACAGGATTTCTTGGAAACGATCGGCTGGATTGATGATGAGACGCCTTTCACTGTCGGCTTGCGTTTAAATGAGCCTGATTTCGACGGGGATGATTGGAAAATTGAATTGTTTTTGCGTGATAAGAAAAACAGTGATCTGCATTTCTTTGAAGGCATCCGTTCTTTAAAAAAATCATGGCGTCCGTTTCAAGAAAAAATCACCAGAGAGCTGGAGCGGTTCGGTCAGATTGTCCCTTGGCTCTCATTTACATCTGGTACCACCCTCATGTCAGAAGAAGAAGCGTGGCTCTTCCTATCTGAAGCGAGTGAAACACTTGTGAACATGGGGATTGAGATCCTGCTCCCATCATGGTGGCAGATCGTCAAAGAAAGCACCATGATGCTAAAAGCACGGATTTCCTCCACACCACGAGGCGAATCGCATGTTGGAATGGATGCCCTTATGGACTTTAATTGGCGCTTTGCCACAAACGGGATTGAGCTGACAGAAGATGAGTTCAACGAGCTTGTTCAAAGTAAACGTCGTCTTGTCAACATTCGTGGACAATGGATTAAAATCGATCCGACCTTTATCCAGCAAATGAAGAAATGGATGGAGCGCGCTGAGAACGAAGGACTTCATATGTCGGATATTTTATCACGTGAACTCGCAGACCAAGAGGCCTCCTCTGAGTCGATTCCTGAGCTGCTAGACAGTTCGGCCTTTGCCCATATTCAATTTGAACTTTCGTCTCAACTACGAGGACTTGTTCATCAGTTAAATGATACACAAGAGCTGCCATCCTATGAGATGAGTGAGTCCTTTAAGGGCACACTGCGCCCGTATCAGCAGCACGGTGTCAACTGGCTTCTGTTCTTAAGGTCTCATGGATTCGGGGCTTGTTTAGCAGATGATATGGGACTTGGAAAAACGATTCAAATGATCGCTTATTTCACCTATTTGAAGGAGCATCAACAAGACGCCGCTCCATCTCTCATCATTGCACCGACTTCCGTATTAGGGAACTGGCAAAGAGAGCTTGAAACATTCGCACCACATTTGAATGTCGCTCTGCATTATGGACCGTCACGTCCACAAGGTGAGAACTTTACAAAAGCGTACGAATCAACAGATATCGTCCTCACTTCGTATGGTCTCTCACATTCTGACCGTGATGAATTAACAGCAGCCAAATGGAATACCATTTGCTTAGATGAAGCCCAGAACATTAAAAATGCCCATACGAAACAATCGAGAGCCATTAGGCAATTAAAAGGACAGCACCACATTGCCCTCAGCGGGACACCGATGGAGAACCGCTTGACAGAGCTTTGGTCTATTTTCGACTTCGTGAACAAAGGATATCTCGGCAGCCTGACCAGTTTTCATAAAAAGTTCGTCCTTCCGATTGAAAAAGACCGTGAAGAAAAAAGAATCCAACAGCTACAGCAGCTGATCAAGCCATTCTTATTAAGACGAACAAAACAAGATGAAGAAGTCGCACTCAATCTGCCAGAGAAACTAGAAGAAAAAGAATTCATCCCGTTATCTGCAGAGCAGGCATCTTTATATGAACAGCTGGTCAAAGATACATTCGAACATATGGCCTCATTAACAGGGATGCAGCGGAAAGCCATCATTTTAAGTATGCTTGGCAGACTCAAACAAATTTGCGATCACCCTGCTCTTTATTTAAAAGAGAGCGGAACAGATGTGAAATTGTTGAAGCGTTCATTAAAAATGGATAAATTAGCAGAGCTGTTAAAAGCCATACACGAACAAGGAGAAAGCTGTCTCATTTTTACGCAGTATATTGAAATGGGCAACATGATCAAACAGCTCGCCGAAAAGATGTTTGGAGAACCAGTTCAATTTTTAAATGGGAGCTTATCAAAACATGATCGGGACAAAATGGTGGAACGCTTCCAGAAAAAAGAGTTCAACATCTTAATTCTTTCTTTAAAAGCAGGAGGAACCGGACTAAACTTAACCGCCGCCAATCATGTCATTCACTACGATAGATGGTGGAATCCTGCTGTAGAAAACCAAGCAACAGACCGTGCTTACCGCATCGGGCAAAAGCGGTTTGTGCACGTCCATAAGATGATCACAACCGGCACGATAGAGGAAAAAATTGATCAAATGCTCGAAACAAAACAAACGTTAAATGATCAAATTATCCAAAGTGAAAGCTGGATTACAGAGCTGTCAACGAACGAACTAGAAGATTTATTCACGTTAAGTGCAGCCGCTCAATCTTCGTAATGACAGCAAAAAGAGGACTTTTCTCAGGGCGTGATGAAAAGTCCTCTTTTTTTAATCTCATCTAAAGGAATGCTTAAATTTGCAGCTTTTTCAATGCAGATTTCACATTCATATACGTGTTCAACTCACGGAAGTCCTCTCTCATTTCTCCCATTTTCATCGCAAGATTTGGTTTAATACCTGTCACGATCAGTTCAGTGCCAGTCATTAAAATCAAATCATTCAGCTTAAAGATCGCATCTGCCACAAATGAATCCACCTCTAATAAACCAGACAGATCCACAATAAAGTAATCGTCTTTGGATTGAGAGATATAAGTGGAGACTGTTGAGATGATTTTATCAAATCTTGGTGCTGTTAACGTACCAATGATCGGCAGGACAGAAATACCATCCTTCACCGGAACAATTGGGACAGAAATATTCAATACTTCATCAATGGATTGCTCAAGAAGCTCTTGCTGTTCCTTCTCTTTCGTAACATCCTTTTGCAGACCAACGAAATAAAGGCGTTTCCCTTCATTTTCATCAATCCATAGAGGCGCCACACTTAACTCGTTCCAAAACATTTGACCAGATTTTTTATAGTTTTTCAACTGTACAGTGACAGCCTCTTTGTTTTCAATGGCTGCCCTAATTTGTTTGAGAGCAATCTGTTCAGTTTCATCTCCTTGAAGGAAACGACAGTTCTTTCCTAATACTTCGGTTTCTTGATAGCCTGTCATATCTAAAAAGCCCTTGTTCACATATATTAAAGGATTATCAGGTAAAGACGGGTCCGTCACCGTCAGGCCAACCTGAGTATAGTCTAAGGCTTCCTTGATTAAATGCAGATTGTCGGACTTATAAGATTCCAGCGCCATTCGTTTACTCTCCTTAACTTCCTTACAAGCGGGTTATATTCATAATTAAATTATATGATGTTCCATAGCGGGTGTAAATAGAAGTAGTTCTGAATTCCTCTTTTGTAGAATGCGCTTCATCCTATGTCATTTATACAAATACATACGATTCAATTATTTCAAAAGATGTTGAATCATATGTGCCACACCATGTTCATCATTTGTTAACGTGACGTGATCAGCTAATTCTTTTATATCCTTTCTCGCATTCCCCATTGCAATTCCAACCCCAGCTGCCCGAATCATCGATTCATCATTTAAACTGTCTCCTACAGCCGCTGTTCGGCTTAATGGAATACCGAGCTTTTCTGCCAGCCTGGTTAACGCCTGCCCTTTCGACGCCTCCTTTGCTCCAATTTCAAAGTTATGATCAGCCGAACTAACCAATGTTAATTCAGAATCATGTCCAAACGCATCCCATCCGGCTTTCAATCTGTCTTGAAAAAATGAGAAACCTAAGATGTTATAAAACGAAAGCTTCTGATCCTCACGAAACAATTCTTGATATGTATCAATATAAGCAAAACCAGACTGGCTGTATTGAACTTCAGCCGCTTGCTCAAGAACACGCTGATCCGTTTCTGGATTTGCACTCTTTAAGCGGTCCATTTCTATCGCCAGAAGCTCCCTGCCGCGGTTTGGTGTGTAAATGGCTTCATTCGTAAACACTTCATAGTAATAATCACGCTCCTCAAGCCATGATAAGATGTGTTTTGCTTTTTCTTCTTCTAGAACAGCCGAATGATATACCTGACCTTCTGGATCATGAATCACAGCTCCATTTGCACTGATGACCCACGTATTCATCCCAAGCTGATCAAAAATAGATTTCACATCAAAATACGCTCTTCCTGTTGAAACGACAACCTCAATCCCACTCGCCGCTGCTTCCTTTAACGCCTGCTCGTTTTCCTGACTCACTTTGTGCTCACTGTTCAATAAAGTTCCGTCTAAATCCGTTGCGATTAATTGAATGTTTGTCATCGGTCTCTCCTTTTTTGCCTGCATTTTCAGTTGACCTTCCGTTTATCAAATCCATCATCATTATGAAATGAGTATCCACTATTTGCAAGGGATGATCGGCTTATCAATGAATATAAGAGTACCCGGTCACGCTACATGACCGGATACGCATAAGGGGATTCACAGGGGACACATGACTGATACAAAGAAACCTTGGTTCTACTATTACGCAGTGAATATGTGTACAAGGCAAAGTCTATCAGCTATAGCTAGAGGGGGGCTGCGAGATGCTAGACCTTTGCCTTTTGCCTCCTTTCCTTTCAGCTAACCCTAGTCTACTGAGAAATAGCACAAGAGACAAAAAACGAAAATGATAAAATCGTTCTTCAAATTCTTTATTTCCTCAATCATTTTTACTTTTTACCACTTGCGTATAAAACATCATCTTATTTTGTTTGACGAAATACTTATTTTTCATAAATTGATAAAAAACATCTGAATGAATCCAATTACTAGAAGGCATGTGAATATAGTCAGACCCGTCCCACGCGAACCAATAAAAACAAAGCCTTCCATCATGAATTGACAATTGAAATTCAAAACAGTCCATTTGATCGTCTGTCACGTATTGAAAAGTGAGGGACTCCCCTTCTTCCATATACACATCACAAAAAGAGAGAATGTCTCCCCATGTATAGACCCTCACATTGCTTTCCTTTTCCTCACCAATATGTATGTTTCGAAGTTGATAGGACTCCATAAAACATCTCCTTTCACTTATATGCAGCTAGTTCTGAGTAGGCAGCGGTTTCATTTATACAGATGTTGTATGCTATAATGATACTTACGAATAATGAACGCTTGTGAGGTGATAAATATGAAAACCTTTAGGCTGATTGATTTAAAAATCGAACTTGATCCAAAGCAAGATAAAATGTCCAGCATTCCCCTTCGTGACGGCTTAATCATTAATAAAGAAGATGGCGAAAATCACTGGATGATCGAGGCACTGATTCCAAAGAAGCATAGACAAGTGTTTGAGGTGCTCTTCCAGCAGCATACAGAAGTAAAGATTCTCGTGACGATTACAAAAGAAAACAACCGCCCTGTTCATCTATCGGTCCAAGTCAAAAACATCGTTGCCTTAGAAGAAAACATATCTGTATTACTCGACGGTAAAATGATCACAAATCGTTACAGAACAGAAACCGAAGAAGTATTAAAAGACCTCGTCAAAGAGGGGCTATCAGGAGAAAAACTGCTGGATGCTTTTAAACAGAACACATAAAAAAGAGCGGGATGAGCCGCTCTTAGACAAAGGGCTAAAATGAACTTTATTTTAGCCCTTTGTCTTCCTTTTCAGCGTGATAGAAAACCTTTGAAGTCTAGGAAGGGCGAGCACCGGAGCAGAGCGAATTTAATATTCGTGAGCACCGGAGCACAGCCCTGACAAAGAATGCGAGGGTTTGTCTACACGCTGAGAGCGGGATGAGCCGCTCTTTTTCTATTGCACATCTTTCGATTGGCTTTGATTTTTCAAAAGATCTCTAATTTCGGTTAACAACACTTCCGTTTGATCTGGCGTTTCAACCACTTCTTCTTCCTCTACCTTTTTCCGTTTTAATTTATTTAAATAACGAATAAAGATAAAAATGGAAAAGGAGATAATCAAGAAATCGACCACTGTTTGAATGAAACTTCCATACAAAATTTGAGCAGAACCGATTTTAATAGACAATCCACTAAAATCATGCCCCCCGACAATAATACCAACAAGCGGCATAATTAAATCATTCACAAGAGAAGTGACAATTTTGCCAAATGCTCCCCCGATGATGACACCGACAGCCAGGTCAATCACATTCCCCTTGACGGCAAACTCTCTAAATTCTTTCAGCATTGTTTATCACCTTCATCTTTTTTTGTCTAATATGACGTTTTTTTGTCAAAAAAGCAAGTCCTCATCCGATCTGGATGAATGTTTCCATATAAAAAACGGTTCATACAAGATGAACCGTCAGACACATTACGATACTTTCGGACCGATAGAAAATGTCAGTTCTGCTTCACATGCCACTTCGCCATCTACTGTTGCAACTGCTTTTCCTTTGGCAACTGGACCGCGAAGACGTGTGACTTCAACCTCTAAACGTAGCTGATCGCCTGGCTTGACCTGTCTTTTGAATCGGCAGCTGTCAATCCCTGCAAACAAACCAATTTTCCCTTTGTTCTCTTCTTTACCTAACATGATGACCCCAAAAACTTGAGCAAGCGCTTCTACAATAAGCACACCCGGCATGACGGGGTATCCTGGGAAATGGCCATTAAAAAATTCTTCATTTACTGTGACATTTTTGATTCCAACCGCTCTTTTCTCACCATCAACTTCTAGAATACGGTCAACCAATAAAAATGGATAACGGTGTGGAATAATGTCTTGAATTTGCTGAGCATCAAGCATGTCTTGATCTCTCCTTCTTTTCTATATCGCTAATCTTCATTTGATTCCTATTGAAGTATATTATGAATGCAGTCATTTTTCAACGTCCAGTCCACATTTATGGTAAAAAATAACATCTATCATTACCTATTGTCATGAAATATAATCCACTCTACACTCATCGTTTTTTCACAAATATGGTAATATATATTACATCATTGATTGAATAAGAGGGTAAAAATGAATTTTATAAGCGATAAATCCATTAAAAAACTTCTCCATTCGTGGTATACAATGCTAAAACATCGACATTTTTCGAAGGCTGAAGAGATCAAAATGTCCTTAACCAAATATAAACGTAGATTATCAAAGAAACAGGAGCTTCATTTACATTATCAGCTTATACTTTTTCGGCACCAGCTCTGGATGAATCAAACAGAAGACTTAGAAAAACTGAAGCATGAACTCATGCTCCACAAAGATCAAATGAACGATCAACTACAATATTATTTTTACTTTTTTCTCGGTTTATACGAATCTTTAAAGAGCGATCAAAATGATGCCATTCATTATCTTGAAAAAGCAGAAGAAAAACTTCCCCTGCTAGACGATGAGTTAGAGGAAGCGGAGTTTCATTTCCGTACAAGTGGTGTTTATTATAACAACCGCTATTCACTGTTATCCATTCGACATGTTGAAAAAGCCATGGATATCTTTGCAAAGCACGGGGATATCCACAGCATTTATCGGTGCAAAATTGTGCTCGCACTTAACTTTAGTGATCAAAAAAAATATGAAGAAGCAGAAGCTATTTTTATTGAAATTATCGAATACGTGAAAATGATTGATGACCAAGAACTGCTTGGTATCGTGTATTATGACGCTGGTTTTATCAAGTCAAGACAAAACCGTCATAAGGAAGCACTAGAATACTTTAAAAAAGCGCTTCGGCTCCCAGCATACCGAAAATCTGCCCACTCCTATGTATCGTGTCTCTATGAAACTGTGCGTTCCTGCTTTAAAGAGAATTTAACTGATGAAGGAATGAAGTATATTCAAAAAGGGCTAAAAGAAGCCGTTGATGCCCAATTTGATCTATTAAGAATCAAGTTCCAAATTTTATTCCTTCTCTACAGCCAAACGCCCAAGGCAGATGAACAGATTGCTACACTCGTCACATGTCTTGAACGAAAAGAAGCCTGGATTGATCTTGAAGACCTGCTTGCAGATGTCTCAGATTTTTATAAAAAAAAGGGCGACTTTGAGCGAGCCGCCTTTTTTATCATGAGAGGCTGACATCCGCCTGCTCATTATCGAATGGTATTAATGAGTCCTAGCATCTGATCGCCCATCGTAATGGTTCTTGAGTTCATCTGATACGAACGCTGTGTTGTCATGAGGTCTGTTAATTCTTTAGACATGTCCACATTCGACGTTTCAAGTGCACCTTGCTGAAGTTGAATGGCCTGACGGTTTGCCCCATTCAGTGCCGTTAAAGCGCCTTGATAGTTGCCGTCGACTGAGAACAAATTTTCTCCTTCAGAGATGAGTGCTGAAGAATTATTCACTTGAACAACCCCAAGATTCACCTGCTGATTCGGTTGATTGCCTCGAGAAATAGCTGTAAGCCGGCCATTTTTATCGATAGAAATATCACGGAAATTCGCATTTAAGACAATCTCATTCCCGTTTTCGTCAAGAATCGGATGGCCTTCGCTTGTCACCAGCTGGACTTGATTCCGATTATTTCCTGGCTGTAAATAAAGAGAGCCATCTCTTGTATACCGGATGTTACCGCCAGCATTAACCTGCAAATACTGAGATGGCGCACCAAATGCAACATCAAGGTCACGGCCTGTTTCTTTAATAGACCCTTGCAATGAGTTAATGGATGCATTGACCATCGTTCCAGTTCCAAGCCTTAAACCAGCAGGTGTCAGACGACTGTTTGCCACCTGCTCATTTTTTTCTTCTACCTGATTAAACTGTTGTCTGACCAGCTCTGAAAAACGGGTGTTTTTCGCGCGATACCCTGTTGTTTCACTGTTTGCGATGTTATTACTAATGATATCAAGCTGCTTTTGCACCTCGTTCATCGACACAGCTGCATTGATCATCGTTCTAAGCATGAGAATCCTCCTCTCTCTTTCATTTCTTCATTAATACACTCTTCCGATTTCGTTCACTGCTTTTTCTAAACTCTTATCATATGCCTGAACCACTTTTTGGTTTGTTTCAAATGCGCGGTAGGCTGTTGTCATTTCTGTATATGATTTCGTCACATCAACGTTCGACAGCTCTGATACACCTTGGCTTAATGTATAGGACATTTGACCGTTATTGACCGCACTTGGAAGAGGCTGATTATCAGCTGTACGGTATAAATCATTTCCTTCACGCGCAAGGTTTCTTGTATCCATTGCAACACGTACATCAATTTGTCCAAGGTTTTGTCCGTTTTCACTCACGGTTCCATCTGCGTTCACTTTGAAATTCTCACTTTGAACGGTAATCGGCTGACCTGTCACGGAGAGAAGGGCACGTCCATTGATCGTCAGCTGATTTTGATCATTCAATGTAATGGAACTGCTTTTCGTATAACGAACGCCTTCTGGTGTATTCACAGCATAAAAAAGCGCTGACTTTTGATTTGTCTCCGGGTTGATGGGTACATTATTTTCTACTAATGCAATATCCGTTGTTTGATCCGTTGTTTTTAATGTTCCTTGTGTAAATTGAGGAATCAATTCCTGCATGTATGTTCCCGTATTAATTCCGCCAATCGCCGTTTGCTGCGGGATACTAAAGCCTTTGCCTGAAGATGTTTGGAAACGTCCTGATTCCATTCGGCTTAGCAACATTTCTGGAAATGCGCGCATGGCCCCTTCATCTGCTTTATAGCCTGGAGTATTCGCATTTGCGATATTATTTGAAAGCATTTCTGTCCGCCGCTCTTGAGCGATCATGGCAGATGTTGCGGTGTATAGTCCTTTTAACACGTGCTCACCTCATTCAAATTCTTTCACATGACCTAAAATCATCAGTACACAATCTTCTATGAAATATATCGGCATATTGGCAGGCTTCTTTAATAAAAATCCCCCATTCTTTCTAAAAAGAATGAGGGAAATCATTAGCTGAGTTTACGCTTTGGCAGCTTGTCCATATTATCAAGCATCACGCCAGTACCAACTGCTACACAATCCATTGGATTTTCTGCAACAAAAACTGGTACTTTCAGCTCTTCTGCAAGCAATTGATCAAGCCCGTTTAGAAGCGCTCCGCCACCAGTAATGATGACGCCGCGGTCAATGATATCAGCTGATAATTCAGGTGGTGTTCTTTCAAGAACTTGTTTCGCAGCCTGAACAATGGCAGATACAGATTCACGTAATGCTTCTTCTACTTCTTTGCTTGTGACGGTAATCGTTCTTGGTAATCCTGTCACCATGTCTCGTCCACGAATCGAGATCTCTTCGTGACGTGCGTCTGGGAATACCGTTGCAACTTGGATCTTAATGTCCTCTGCAGTTCGCTCACCGATCAACAGCTTGTACTCTTTTTTAATGTAGTTTAGAATTTCCAGGTCAAATTTGTCTCCAGCCATTTTAATAGAAGAGGCGGTTACAATGTCACCCATCGAGATGACAGCGATATCTGTCGTTCCGCCTCCAATATCTACGACCATGTTTCCACTTGGCTGAAAAATATCCATACCAGCACCAATTGCTGCTACTTTTGGCTCTTCTTCAAGAAATACATGCTTCCCGCCGCTTTTTTCAGCAGCTTCTTTGATTGCCTTCTGCTCAACAGATGTAATGTTTGTCGGGCAGCAGATGAGCATACGCGGCTTAGAGAACAGCCCTTTCACATTCAATTTGTTAATAAAATGCTTGAGCATCGCTTCAGTTACTTCAAAATCAGCAATTACGCCATCTTTTAATGGACGAATCGCAACAATATTCCCAGGCGTACGTCCAACCATACGTCTCGCTTCTTCTCCAACAGCTAATACTTTCCCGCTGTTTTTATCAAGAGCGACAACAGATGGTTCATTTAACACAATTCCTTTTCCTTTGACATGAATCAGTACATTTGCAGTACCAAGATCAATTCCAATATCCCTAGCAAACATCTATATATATCCTCCTTGAAAATCTGTTTCCATAGCAAATACCACATTCTGCCCTAATTATATATTCTATCATAATTTGCAGAAAAAAAGATATTTCTTTACAAAAGTCTTTACAAAATTTGTGGTTAGAAACTACCGATAAGAGGAAGATATATATATCATGTTTATGAACAAAGAACTAAAGCTTACTGTTTTACAGGCTCACCTTCTAAAATTTCTTCTTTTTTATACTTTAACTTTGTGGCTTCTCCCCCTCGCAGGTGACGGATTGATTTATGATAATCCAGTATCTCCTTCACTTCGTTAGCCAGATCTGGATTAATTTCTGGCAGTCTTTCTGTTAGATCCTTGTGTACAGTACTTTTAGAGACTCCAAATTCTTTCGCAATTACACGAACGGTTTTCTTTGTCTCCACGATATACTTTCCTATCTTGATTGTTCGCTCTTTGATGTAATCGTGCACACCACTCGACCTCCCTAAAATGGATGTGAGAAGTGTGAAATGAGATCCGTATCAATATTATCCATTTTCAGCGGCGCTTGTTCGTCTTAATTTCTCATCCATTAGGTAGTAAATGCCAAACACGATCCCTCACCTCAAACACTCTCTTTGTCAGGTTTGTAACAGTGTATTAGCATTGCATAGGGAATATGCTAAAAATGAAGATGGGACAAGGGATTTATCAGAAAAGACAAAACAAAAAATCATTTCGAGTGGCGAAAATTTTCACTTTACAAGCATCGGTGTAACACGTAAAATAAGAAAGGTGATTTTATTTACCTAGATAAATAATGAATAAAGGTGAGCCTATGGATACGTTAAACAGAGAGTGTTTACATCAAATACATCAAAGCGCGCGGCTGCTGTCTAAAAAAGCGAACGAAGCGCTTGCTGCTTATGACTTGTACATGTCCCAGTGGACTGTACTTTTTTGTTTGGATACATTCGGCCCTAAAACGCAAAAAGACATTTGGACCTATTTGAACGTCGAAGCACCGACGATTACAAGAACCGTGACGCGTCTAGAAGCAAACGGCTGGGTGAAACGAGTCCAAGGAAAAGACAAACGTGAGAATCTCATCGTCATGACAGACGATGCAAAAACAAAGTTTAAAGAAATCAAACAGACGATGGAACAATTTGAAGAAGAATGTCTTTCAGATTTCACCTACGAAGAAAAACAACTCCTCCATACACTTTTACACAAATTATCAACTGAATAGGAAGTGACATACACCATGAACGAACGCATTTGGACAAAAGACTTTATCATGATTGTCCTAGTGAATTTATTTACATTCACCTCTTTTTATGCCCTTTTGACACTACTCCCCATTTACACAATGGATGAATTAAATGGAACAGAATCACAGGGTGGCCTCCTTGTGACGGTCTTCTTATTATCAGCAATTGTGACAAGGCCATTTTCAGGGGCCATTATTGAGAAATTCGGCAAGAAACGCATGGCGATTTTTTCTTCAACGGCTTTTGCCCTGCTCACTTATTTATACATTCCAATTGATCAATTCCAAACACTTCTCATGCTGCGTTTCGTGCAAGGCATCTTCTTCAGCATTTTGACAACCGTAGCAAGTGCCATTGCTGCTGATATGATTCCGAAACATAAACGAGGAGAGGGTCTTGGATACTTTGTGATGTCAATGAACCTCGCTGTGGTTATCGGTCCGTTTATCGCACTGAATCAAGTCGGAAAAGTAGGATTCCATTCTTTATTTCTTCTCTTTTCGATCATCGTCTCTATCGGTGCAGCTTTCACGATGCTGATTAGACAGCCAGAGCCTGAAAACGGCGGAAGTGTCATCTTTCGATTCACTTTTTCTCACCTGTTTGAAAAAGGTGCTTTAAAAACGGCAGCAGTTGGAATCATTATCTCCTTCTGTTACTCGCCGATCATTTCATTTATTTCAGTCTATGCTAATTCACTTCACCTGATGGGTGCAAGCAGTTATTTCTTCATTGTATTTGCAGCTGCGATGCTTGGATCACGTCCATTTACAGGCAGACTGTTTGACCGAGTCGGGCCTCATATTGTGATCTATCCATCGATTGCTCTCTTTGCGATTGGTTTATGGATGCTGACCGCTACCCAAACAGCCACCATGCTTCTTTTATCCGGCGCTGTCATCGGCCTTGGCTACGGTTCTTTGGTGCCATGTCTACAAACACTTGCGATACAGCACTCACCAGCACACCGTACAGGCTACGCCACAGCAACTTTCTTTACCCTGTATGATACGGGGATTGCCGCTGGATCATTTGTCTTCGGACTGCTTGTCAGCTTCACAGATTTTTCAAATGTATATCTCATTGCTGGCGTTGTCGTGTTACTCAGCATGGGCGTTTTTTATTGGAGCGAACGAAAACCGCAAGAAGCAAAAGCACAAAAGGTTTCCCTATCAGAATAGGATACTGTTTTAAACTTCACTGAAAACATGCTAAAATATAGGATATTTCAAATGAACAGATAGGTCTTTTGAAAAATAGTTGGCGTTAAGCGAAAGTATAGGTGATGTTTTGAATTACGAATTGTTTAAAGTCATACACGGGATGGCTCATCATTCTGAGTTTTTAGATCAGGCCATGATTTTCATTACGAAAAAGGCCATTCTCGTATATGCCCTCGTCTTATTGATTTGCTGGTTTTTAGGTAATCACAAATTTAAGAAGCATGTCTTCTTTTCTGGTGTAACAGGCATCGTGGCACTCATCGTCAATTTTGCTATTACGCTGTTTTATTATGAAGAGCGGCCGTTTGTGGCGCACAAAGTCGACACACTCATCCCGCACTCAGCAGACGCTTCCTTCCCAAGTGACCACACAACAGGTGCACTGGCTCTTTCACTAGCCATTCGATCCCGTAATAAAAAACTCGGCAATATTTTGCTTGTTTTTGGATTACTGACAGGGTTCTCCCGCATCTGGGTCGGTCATCATTATCCATTTGATGTATTAGGCAGCTTGATCGTATCGATTGTGGTTGTCTTTATCATGAATAAATTATGGAAGTTCTTTGACTCTCCAATTGACCGTATCGTGACATTTTACGAGACAATTGTAGGGAAAATTTTCAGAAGAAAGACAAAGGATCAGGGATCAGACCTGTCCAACTCTTAAGCGGCTTGCGATAAAGTATGGAAGACCTCTCTTCTACTTTATCCCAGCCGCTTTTTTCATTGTTTGTTTTCCTCTGACCATACTCGAAAAATAAAGGCTGACGCTAATGCCGACAAGAGAAATCATGATCAATGTCCAGCCTAATTGTTCAAAATGAGAACCTGCAATTTCCTCACCAAACAGCATGCCAAGCACGGCAGATGACAGAATGGAACCAAGGTACCTGCATGTTTGAAAAAGCCCAGAGGTCGTGCCAATCATTTGTTGAGGGCTCGCTTTTAACATCGCAGCTTGAAGCGCAACATTTCCAATCCCGTAACTGAGTCCAAGCAAAGCAAGAACCAGTCCTTTCCCCCAGAATGGCGCAGGAATAAAAAAGAAAGTCATGGCGGAAGCGCCGGCCAGCATCAGCACAGCACTTGCCAAAACAGGGTGACGTTCATCGCCGCGATCTACCCACTTGCCAGTCAGCGGCGATACCATTATGCTCATGCCAGACATGCAAAGCATAAAGAGACCCGTCATCTCCACACGCCAGCCCAATTCATCTTGAAAATAACTTGGCAAGCCAAAAAAGAGACAATAGAAGAAAATATTTAAAATGATAAATTGCACATACACAAGTGAAAGCCGTTTCTCCTGCCTGAACATCCGAATTTGGATAAATGGCTCATCCACCTGATATTCCCACCATATAAAAGCACCCGCACTCACAAGACAGAGAATGCCCTGTACATACTGAATACCATCAGATAGTGATAATAAAAAAGAAAGCAAAAGGACAATACAAACTGTAAATAGAAACATCCCTGGCAAATCAAGCTTTCGGACAGTGTCTCCGATACGCAATTTTTTCTTCTTCTCCTTAGGAAACAAGGAAAGGCCTAGAAAAAAACTGATCAATATGAATGGCAGATTCACTAAAAAGATCGCCGGCCAGCTGCCGATCGTCATCAAAAACCCGCCAAGTGTCGGCCCGAGTGCTGTCATCGCTGAAGCAAAGATGGACAATACCGCTAAAGCAGAAGCTTGTCGTTCCTTCACATGATCCCGAATCAGTCCAACACCTGAAGGATAGATCGCACTACTTCCAATCGCCTGAAGAAGCCGGATTACAATCAGCACCGCAAAAGTCGGGGCAAACGGCGCACAAATGGCTGAGACTGCCACTAGAACTAGTCCAAATAAAAATAAAGTTCTCCGGCTCATCACATGGTCTCCAATTCGTCCACTCACCGGCTGCGTGACCGCACTGGCCAAATAAAAGGTTGAAATGAGCCAAGATACCGTCGTAAACGACAAACCGAACTCATGCTGAATTTGATGCAAGGCTAAAGAAATCATCGAGGAATTCAGTGGATTTAACATCGTGCCAAAAGCAATCGCCGTTAAAAAAACATTCCGGTTGTCTTTCCATTTGATCATACACCCGCCCCCTTCTTTTGACATACACGTTCTTTGTCTATCTCCTCGTTATTATGAGATTCATTTCCCTTTTTTACCCTTAGCAATTCAAGTTCTCTCTCCGAAAAGCAAGACATACATTCTAAAAAGGGCAAGTGTTGGAAAAGCGCATATAAAATTGAGAATATGAGGAACAAATGGTAAGATGCTACACATATTTAAAAGCCTACTTTCTCCTTATACGGAGAACGGCTGAAAAGGAGGAGAAGCTTATTATTAAAAAAAGACGGTTTTGGGTCCCAGCCCTTTTCTCGGTTGCAGTATTACTTCTGTCTTCGTGCGGTTCAAATGAAACAAATGGGAACGGAGATAAACGTAATTCTACAGCGAAAGGGTCACCGATTTTGGAAGATGGGAAATTTATTTTTGCAGCATCAGGTGAATTCCACCCATTCAGTTACATGGATGGAAACCAGATGTCCGGCTTTGATATTGATGTCGGCAATGCGATTAGCGACAAGATGGGCCTCGAGCCTGTACAGAAAAAATATAAATTCGCAGGCATCGTCGAAGGCGTCAAAGCAGGCAAATTTGATGCGGCCGTTGCAAGTCATACCATCAACGAGGAACGAAAAAAACACGTCCTTTTTTCTCAACCGTATTACTACTCCGGTCCGCAAATCTTCACAAGACCCGGCGCAGACATTCACAGTGCAGATGACTTAAAAAACAAAGAAATCGCTGTCTCTAAAGGTTCGTCCTATGCGGATATTGCCAAAGAACATAGCGGGCAGGAACCAAAATATTACGACAGTGATGTTGTCGCTTTAGAAGCACTAGCCAACGGCAAACACGATGCGGTCGTCACTGATTTTGCCACAGGTGCAGAAGCCATGAAGAAAAAACTTAAAATTGAAGCACAAGAAAGACTCGGGCAAAGTGAGCAAGCAATCGCTGTCTCTAAAGACAATAAAGAACTCATGAAAGAGATCAATGATGCGATTGATGCACTCAAAAAAGACGGAACATTAAAACAAATTAGCGAAAAGTATTTTGACGAAGATATTACCGTCAAACAGGATTAAAACCACGATTGTGCGCCTTTCTCTAGGCGCACTTTCTTCAAATGGAGATGATTGTTTTGCCTACCTTATCACACTTTTTTCAAACGCTGATTGATTCTAGAGGCGTTTTCTTAGAAGGAATGCTGCTCACCTTACAACTCACTGTCATCAGCATTTTCATCGGCATGTTCATCGGGCTTTTCTTTGCCTTACTAAAAATATCCCGCGTAGCCGTTTTCGGTTATATCGCAAATGCCTATATCTTCCTTGTACGCGGGACACCACTCATTGTGCAGATTTTTATCCTGTATTTTGGGCTTACAGAATTAAATATACCCGACTTTTGGGCAGCCTCTATTGCGCTTGCCTTCCATAACGGTGCCTATATAGCAGAAATATTTAGAGGTGCGATTCAATCAATCGATCAAGGTCAAAAAGAAGCAGGACGTTCTCTTGGCATGGGGCGATTTCTAACCATGAGACGTATCATTCTCCCGCAAGCGATGCGGCGTGCCCTTCCCCCGCTCGGCAATCAGTTTATTATCGGCTTAAAAGATTCATCACTTGCCGCCTTCATCAGCGTCAATGAACTCTTTAACATCGCCACCACTCAAGGTTCCAACAGTTTTGACAACATGACGTACTTACTTGTCGTGGCTGTCTATTACTTAGTTCTTGTCCTGCTGTTAACATTCGCTGTGCAAACCGTTGAGAAGAAACTTTCAGTCAGTGATCATTAGGAGGAGAAGCATGACAGAATCAAAAGAGATCATTCGTGTTGAAAAACTGAATAAATACTTTGGAGAGCTGCATGTCTTAAAAGATATCGATCTCACTGTATATGAAAATGATGTCGTCGTCTTAATTGGTGCAAGCGGCTCTGGAAAAAGCACCTTGCTCCGTTGTATGAATTTTTTAGAAATAAAAAATGACGGTCAGATCATCATTGATGGCAGTCCCGTTCATCCAAAACGAGATCAATTAAATGAAATGAGGCAGAAAATAGGCATGGTGTTTCAGCATTTTAATCTCTTCCCGCACAAAACCGTGCTTGAAAACATCATCGAAGCACCGGTCATGGTGAAAAAAACAAAGAAAGCACAAGCGATAACTGAAGCCAATGTCTTATTAGAAAAAGTCGGACTAGCGGATAAAGCAAAAGTGTACCCTTCAAAGCTATCAGGCGGTCAAAAACAGCGCGTTGCCATCGCACGAGCTCTCGCCATGAAGCCCGATGTCATGTTATTTGACGAACCCACTTCTGCGCTGGACCCAGAGCTTGTAGGCGAAGTGCTGCAAACTATGAAAAGTCTTGCCAAAGAAGGCATGACAATGGTCATCGTCACTCATGAAATGGGCTTCGCAAAAGAAGTAGCTGACCGAGTTGTTTATATGCATGAAGGACGAATCGTCGAACAAGGTACCCCATCAGAATTATTTGATTCTCCTCAAGAGGAGCGAACCAAATTGTTTCTCAGTTCGATTTTATAGGTCAAATGCCCTTTATTTTTCGTCGTTCATACACGTTTATTCTCATTTTTCACGAACTTTTCATCCATTTATATTGATAATGACCAAAAAACCATGTTAGATAAACTTACATGAATATGTTATATATGACTTTTCTCTCTATAATGAAGAATTAAGAAATCTATTAATTCTGAATGATTCGGGGGAATGCAGCATGCAAATGGGTGATACAGTATTTATGTTCTTCTGCGCACTACTCGTGTGGTTAATGACACCGGGTTTAGCCTTATTCTACGGAGGACTTGTGAGAAGTAAAAACGTGTTAAGTACGACAATGCACAGCTTAACCTCACTAGCCATTGTCTCTATCGTCTGGATCGTGTTTGGCTATTCACTGGCCTTTGCGCCAGGCAATGCATGGATCGGAGGCTTTGACTGGGTTGGACTAAAAGGCGTTGGCTTTGAACCTGGTTCATATAGTGATACGATTCCACATTCATTGTTCATGATGTTCCAAATGACCTTTGCCGTCCTCACAACAGCCATTATCTCTGGTGCCTTCGCTGAACGTATTCGTTACTCAGCGGTGGTCGTGTTTACACTCCTTTGGGTCACATTTGTATACGCTCCAGTCGCACACTGGGTATGGGGTGGCGGCTGGATTGGCGAAATGGGAGCACTTGACTTCGCCGGTGGAAACGTCGTCCACATTTCATCAGGTGTGGCTGGTCTAGTCGTAGCCATTGTTCTCGGGAAGCGAAAAGAAGCGGCAAGTTCTTCTCCGCATAACTTGATCTACACACTTCTTGGTGGAGCTGTGATTTGGTTTGGCTGGTTTGGATTTAACGTAGGAAGTGCCCTCACATTAGATAGTGTCGCCATGTATGCCTTTATTAACACAAATACAGCAGCTGCTGCAGGAATCATCGGCTGGCTGTTGGTCGAATGGATGATCAACAAAAAACCAACGATGCTAGGTGCAATCTCCGGCGCCATTGCAGGCCTAGTAGCGATTACACCTGCCGCAGGTTTTGTCACACCATTTGCTTCGATTATCATCGGGATCATCGGTGGAATCGTTTGTTTCTGGGGCGTCTATTCACTCAAAGCCAAGTTCGGCTATGACGATGCACTGGATGCATTCGGTCTGCACGGAATCGGCGGTACGTGGGGAGGCATTGCTACAGGCCTTTTCGCCACTACATCTGTCAATGATGGCGGAGCCAACGGCTTATTTTACGGCGATCCAAGCTTACTTTGGAAACAAGTTGTCGCCATCGTGGCCACATACGTCTTTGTTGCAGTTGTCACATACGTGATCATCAAAGTCGTCAACATCTTCTTCAAGATTCGCGCAACTGAAGAAGAAGAATCAGTCGGTCTTGATTTAACGATGCACGGCGAAAAAGCATATCAAGATTAAAGAAAAAGGGGTGTCTCTATGAGCAAAATGTATAAAGTGGAGATTGTCACACGTCCAGCTAATTTTGAAACATTAAAGGTGGAGCTTGGAAAGATTGGTGTCACCTCGATTACCTTTTCCAATGTGCACGGCTGCGGTTTACAAAAGGGACATACGGAACTATACCGTGGCGTCAAAAAGGAAAGCAATGTGTACGAACGTTTAAAGATTGAAATCGTCTTAAGCAAAGTACCTGTTGAACAGGTCGTGGAAACAGCACAGAAAGTACTGCGTACAGGCGAACCAGGGGATGGGAAGATTTTTATATATGAGATAGAAAATACAATCAACATTCGGACAGGTGAAGAAGGACCTGCCGCCTTATAGCATCCCCTCCGCCATATGGCGGAGGTTTTTTAAAGACAGAAAAAAACCTCTGTGCATTTATCTACACAGAGGATCTGACATGACATTAAGATTGTTTTGTTTCTTCTGACTGACTGCGGTCTTTAGAGGAATCTGAAGACTTTTCTTGATCAGAGGATTTCCCCTTCTCATCAGACTTATCTTCAGATTTTTCTTCAGCCGGCTCTTTTGCCTTATCGTCAGCAGCAGGTTCCTTCATTTTGTCATCAGCTTTTGGCTGAGCAGGTTCTTTTGCTTCTTCCGTCACTTCTTGCGCTGCTTTTTCAATGGAAGAAACAGGCTTATCAATGAAGCTAAGTGGATTAAGCGCTAAACCTTCCATACGAATTTCAAAGTGAACATGGTTGCCGCTTTCAGCACCATATAGATTCTTACCAGAAGCACCGATGACATCATTCTGCTTTACTTCATCGCCTTCTTTTACACTCACTTGAGACAACGATTGATACACAGTAGACAATCCATCTTCATGTTCAATTTCAACAACGTGACCGAGAACTGGATCTTTTTTCGCCTGAACGACTGTTCCACTAAGAGCAGCTGTGACATCAAACACTTTGCCATCTTTATCTGCAAGATCAATACCTTTGCTTAAGGTATAGGTGTTATTATAGTTTACAAGTGCTGCTTCTTTTTCTTTTTGATCAGCATCTGCTTCATAGAACTTTTTCACGACAGAAACATTCTCAGAATTCTGGACCGGCATAGCGACATTTTCAATTGGCTTTCCAACTTCAACGGCATCATCACGCTGTTCTTGTCCTGTTTGATTTCCATCAGATAGTTGGTCTTTCACATCTTTCGATACAGCTTGATACCAAAGAACGGCTGTTAACACGACCGCTGCGCTGACCAAGTAAATAGCAGGGAATACCCAGCGCTTACGGAAAAATTGCTGAACTTTTGTGATTTTGGAAGTACGTTTCTTTTCTTCCTCTCTCATTTTTCATCACCTCAGCAACATTCTGAACACTTTTCAAAAAATATATACACACGAAATCATTTTTCTTTTTATTTTGCGCAATCGCATCAATAATATGTATGATGAATGAAAAAAGATGGAGGTACATATGGTGAAAACTTTCAACCGCATGGCAACAGAAGATGACCTCAAAGAGATCGTCGATATCTACAATTCAACGATTGCTTCAAGAGAAGTAACGGCCGATACAGAACCTGTTACAGTAGAAGACCGCCGTCAGTGGTTTTTGAATCATTCAGAGAAACGTCCTCTCTATGTGAAAACAGATAAGGAAGGAAATATCTACGGCTGGCTCAGTTTTGAAACGTTTTACGGCAGACCCGCATACAACGGTACGGTTGAAATGAGTATTTACTTGAACCAAAACTATCGAGGAAAAGGTTTAGGGTCACTGTTCTTACAAGAGGCGCTCGAATTGGCACCCTCATTAGGCATCCGAACGTTACTTGCCTTTATTTTTGGCCACAACGAAGCCAGCATCAAATTATTTAAGAAGCACGGCTTTGAGACTTGGGGACATTTGCCACGCATCGCAGAAATGGACGGCAATCGGTACGACTTAGATATTTTAGGAAAAGAATTATAAACGGAGCGTCTCTTGAAGAAAGAGACGCTTTTTTTATGAAGCATGCACCAACTGCTCAAATTGCTCCGCATTTTGAAGCGATTTTCTTTTCAGAATGATACCATGTTCATCAATCAGAAGCGCTTGCGGAACAACTGTTACCCCATACAACTCCATAATTTGTGATGAGCGCATATAAACAGCTTGCTCCGGCAGCAATTGAAGAAGCGAGGCATCATCGGCTTGTTCATCTCCATTAATAACAATCACATGAGCATCATCATGTGAAGTTTGAGGCTGCACATCAGACAAAATACTTTTACAAGTCATACAAGTAGAATTCACAAATAACAGCATCACAGCTCGCCCATTTTGCAAATACTCCTTCAAGATCACCTTTTCACCTACATGCGAATAACTGCGAAATAACGGAGCCGGGTCACCAATATCCGCTTCCTTCAATTCAATTCCATCAAGAGATTTTATTTTATTCATAAATCTCCCGATAAAACGGGCAAGCAAAAACACGACAGCCAGCTGGGCAATGACAATTAATAACACAATGATTAATAAAATATCTGTCATTTCATTTTATCTCCTTCTATAATTGATCCATCTGCAATCTGGAATGAGTCGATCCACTTTCGCTTCAATAGCACAATTTCTTGGCTGACCGCTATGATCAAACAGACAGCCGCTGCAATGAGAAAACAAATCATTTTCAACCGCAATGAAATCATTTCAACACTAGGATGTACATAAAATAACCCTGCCACAAGAGTAAGCATCAGCAGATTACGAATCACAATCCCCCAATGCAGGCGATCGTTTTCCAGTAATCCTCCACAACCGCACGAAATATCACGATGCCCCCTCATTAAATTGAACGTAACCGCTCCAGAGTAAATACATAACAGGGCTGTAAGGCCCACTGCAGGCAGGACAGACATGTTCCATATAAACAAATGAATCGTACAAACCAACTCAATCAACAAAAATACATAAAACATGGGTGCCGCGAAAGAAGGCGGCAGCAGCCGATAAGCATTGATCTGCTGGACATGTGCCTTCTGTTTCCTTGCTTTATCCAGCCATGCACCTGCAAAAATGATTCCTAGTAAATAGACTCCTATGAAATAAAAGACACTCACCTTACACCATCTCCTTTTGTTGAAATAGTTGAGATTGTGCCTCGTATAGCCTTCTGTATTCTCCGTGTAATGCCATCAGTTCATCATGGTTGCCCTCTTCAATGAAAGCACCATCTTTCATGACGATGATACGGTCTGCTAAGCGGGCCGCTCCCATACGATGTGTAATAAACAAAACACCTTGATCCTGCGTATGATCGAACAACTTTCGAATGAGTGAGATCTCCGACAATGGATCGAGAGCAGAGGTCGGTTCATCTAAAATAATAAAATCACTTTCTCTAAAGAAGGTTCTCGCCATCGCAAGCTTTTGCCATTGTCCGCCAGACAATTCATGTCCCTCTTCAAAAAAGCGACCTAGCTGCGCATCATATGTGTCTTCCATTTCATTAATTCTTTTCTCTATACCTGCTTGACGGGCGGCTGAAATCAACCGCTCTTCCTCTTCTATATCATCAATACGGCCAAACCCTATGTTTTCTCTCACAGTGAATTCGTACTTCATAAAATCTTGAAAAAGAACAGCCATTCTCGCATGATAGGTCTTTTTATGGATGGTGGAAATATCCTCTCCATTGACTTTGTGCATATTCTGTTGATCTGGATCGTATAAGCCGGTTAAACATTTGATTAAAGTGGTTTTACCGGACCCATTATCTCCTACTAATGCAATTCGTTCACCTTTATTCATATGAAAATGAATATGCTCAATCGCTGGTTTTTTCATATTCGGATAAGTAAAAGAGAGATTGTCTAATGTAATGGACTGGATATGCTCAATTCCCTGAAGCGATGCTGCCTCTTCCGTCTGTTCATGCATTTCCTCTTCTCTCTTTTGAAAAGCTCTCATTTCATCAACATATAGGCTCGTTTCATATAAACTAGAACATTCCCTCGTTAAATCTTGAAACCCACTTTGAATGTTTTGTACAGCTTGTAGCACTGCAACAAACGTACCCGCAGCTAATTTTTTTTGAAAAATAAGAAAGACAATCAATAAACCACAGCACACATAGGCCAATGTCATGAGCAACCCGCCTGCCATCTCCCAGCGCACTTGGCGTTTCAGCAAATTATATTTTTCATCTGCACTTTTAACGTAGTGACCTCTCCACTTTTGAAGAAGATAATTCCCTATTCCATATAAACGAACTTCCTTTAAAGAATCTCGCTGTGCGACGAGATCAGATACATACATTTCTCTTCGATCATTAGCCGTTAACAAACGATTTAATCGATAACGTGCGCCTCCAAAGAAAAGTTCAATCCATAATACAGGCAAGGTAAACAAGAACAATATGACCGCTAAGCCCCAATGAATACCGATCATATAAATAAGAAGTGATACAACAGTAATCAACGCGCTCATCATTGTAAAAATACTTCTCACCATACTGAGAACATGCTGATGACTGTTCATCACACGTTGACTTTCATTGTAAAAGGACGGGTGCTCAAACGTAATAAACGGCAGTCTTATCGCTTTTTGAAGCAATTCACCTTTCAAATGCAGACCAATCAGATTTGTCGCTTTCTGTTGACTAAGCTGAAGAATGAATTGAAGTCCATATCCTAAAATCACAATGACCATTTGCAGTCCAAATAACCACAAAACCTTTTGGATGTCACCTGAAGACGTCATAAATAAAATAATTTCATTAATCAAAGTTTGAATAATCCAGACACTAGCCAAAGGCATAAAACCAACGATCACTTGAATGAACAAAGTTAAAAGAAGATAAGAACGACTTTTTTCCCAAGTATAGGAGATTGCATATAAACAATGGTTCACTGTACTCATGAGATGCTCCACCTTACACCATTTAGTATAATTGACATATTTTTGATATTTGTAATATGATAGCTTTGCGTAACTTCACTTTGAGAGGACGATATACGATGAATTCAATTTTTCTTATACAGCTCGCTCTTATGATTTGCAGTCTTCTATTAACGGCTGGAATTATCATCTATTTAAAACAACAGATGCAGCTTATCATTTTACCTATAAAACACGTGGGGCAGAAACTTGCGCATCCACTTCTCGAACAGCCATCACCCATTCACATGAATGATCTGCTGCAAACAAATCGTACACAACAATTACTGATCTTCACTGACACAGCATGTCCGCACTGCATTCCATCACTCGAACAATTCCTAGAAACAAAAAAGCAGCGTAAACTAAACGTTTCATTGAGTATTTTGTTGAAAAACGGGCAAAAAAAGGACCAAGAATTATATCGTGATAACGAAACAAACTTGCGAATTATTCCGGTAGACGAACAATTGATAAACGCATTCCAAATTCAGGAGTTTCCGTTCTACATCATGGTAGAAGACAATGATACCATCTCATATGCAGCACCTTTTCCAGACGGTCTTTATTCAAGACTAGCTGCAAACTAAAGATAAATGAGGCATGTGAAGAGCATCAAACACATGCCTCATTTTTTATTATTGTGAATTTGGCTGAACATCCTTCCCTTTTTCCTCTGCAGCGATTTCATTAGCTTCGCTTGAAGCGGATGTTTGTTCCTCAGCTTGTTCAAACTCACTGCGAGCTTCATTTGAAATGTCAACTTGATCACCGTGCTGATTCACAGTAACGGAAGAAGACCCCTCTTTTTGAACCTCTTTCTCTAGTTCCTTTAATTTAGAAACATGAAGCTCTAAATCTTTTCCTTGCTGAACTAAAGTCAGTTGTTGAAATAACGCCTTTCTCTCTTCTGGAGAATGGTCGCCTTGAACAATTTGCGCTGCTTGGGTCAAAAAAGAATTTGATGTATGGCCTGCTTGACGCTTATTTGACGTCTGCATAGCATTTGTTACTAATGAAATTGGAGTTATGCTCATGCGTTCACACCCTAATAAATAAGATACTTAAATTTAGCAGCCACATTTAACGCGTTCTTGGCTAGTACAAATCTCACCTGTGTCACGATCCACATAGTAACGGAAAGTTCCAACGCCTTGAAGGAAACAAGTTGGTGCTGATTGGCAAGAAGTTACCAATCTTTGCAAAATACATCTAGCAGCTGCAGGTTGAACATTGGTCATTTTGTTTAAAATTCGATCTAACATATGAATTCCACCTTCCAATTTTTATGGTAATACAATACAATAATAACCAATTGATAGACAACTAACAACATATTTTGATAAATTTTCTAATTACTTCAAACTACTTTTCTTATTTACGACAAAATTTTTCGATTATAATTGTAGTAATTGTTACTTTTTTCTTATTCGAAAATAATTTATTTATCCATAAAAAGTAAATAAAAGATAGAAATAAGGTCAATTCACTCTTCCTAAAGTACTACTTGCTCAAGTATGATATAGAGTGAATACATAAAGGAGTGAACACAATTGCAACAAACTGAGAAAATCATTCAATCTCTTCATTCAATAACAAAGTGGGGAAAGGTTGGGAGCATCTTTCTTTATATTTCAGGTGGTCTATCCATCCTCAGTGGGTTTTGGCTTGTTCTTCCTGCTGCCATTGGCGTTTTTCTGATTATGATGGGAATTCATGTCCAAAAATCCGTGAAAGCAGCTGAACAATTGATTCAAGCGCCTGATACTTCTTACGAAGAATTATTGGAACAATATGCTAAGATGATGAAAATGCAGACACTGTTTGCCATTTCAAGTATTGCCGCAGTTATTCTCTCATTCATCGCTATCGTTTTGATGTTTATACTAGGCGGGCTAGCCTTTCTCCAAGAGCTTCCTACCGATGTCCAACAGTACGAAGATTATTACGAAGAAGAACTTGGTGACTTTTATTAATAGAAAGGGGTATCAATAAAATGCGATACCCCTTTTTTATTTGAGTTGGCATAGCCTTGATACTAAACTTGACAATCAGCCTTTATCATTTTAAAATACAAATCGTAATCATTACGGAATAAAGGAGGGTTATAGCACTTATGCGCGTGAAAATCACCTTAGCCTGTACAGAAACAGGTGACAGAAACTATATCACTACAAAAAATAAACGAACGAACCCAGACAGATTGGAGTTAAAAAATATTCTCCACGATTAAAGAAATACACCCTTCATCGGGAAACAAAATAATTTTCGGGATTCAAATCGTAACGATTACTATTTAAGCGAGGCGGCATACAAAATGATTATGTTCAAAAGGACTAAACCAAATGGATAAGAGAATACCTGTCACAGTTCTAAGCGGCTTTTTAGGAGCTGGAAAAACCACGATATTAAATCATGTTCTTCAGAATCGTAAAGGTCTAAAAGTAGCTGTTATTGTCAATGACATGAGCGAAATAAATATTGATGCAGAATTAGTTAAGCAAGGCGGAGAACTCTCTCGATCAGATGAGAAACTGGTTGAACTATCTAATGGTTGTATTTGTTGCACATTGAGAGAAGATTTATTAATTGAAGTAGAACGCCTTTGTAAGGCTGGGAATATCGATTATATTGTCATTGAATCTACAGGTATTAGTGAACCAATTCCTGTCGCTCAAACTTTCTCTTACATTGATGAAGAAATGGGCATAGATTTGACACGTTTTTGCAGATTAGACACGATGGTAACGGTGGTAGATGCAAACCGTTTCTGGACAGATTTCCAGTCAGGAGAAAGTTTATTGGATCGTAAAGAAGCAGTTTCAGATGATGATGAACGAGAGATTTCCAATTTACTTATTGATCAAATTGAATTTTGTGATGTGCTCATTATCAATAAATGTGATCTTGTATCGGCATCAGAACTAGATCGGCTTGAGCACGTGCTAACCAAACTTCAACCAGAAGCAACCATTATTAGAACCTCTAAAGGTAACGTACAGCCTAGTGATATTTTGAATACTGGTTTATTCGATTTTGAAAAATCTAGTGCTTCTGCGGGCTGGATCAAAGAAATCAATGCTGGACACTCTCAGCATACGCCTGAAACAGAAGAATACCAAATCTCATCTTTTGTTTATGAAAGAAGGCTTCCTTTTCATACTGGCAGACTGAATGCATGGTTAGATCAAATGCCAGAGCAAATCGTTCGAGCGAAAGGATTTACATGGCTAGCGACACATCATGATTTAACCATTTTAATTTCACAAGCCGGAAAATCTGTGGCAATTGAACCAATCGCATACTGGATTGCTGCCTTGCCTGAGCAAGAACGATCACGGATCTTAAATCAGGAACCAGACATTCTAGATGAGTGGGATGCAGAGTTTGGTGATCGACATACAAAACTTGTCTTTATCGGTGTAGATTTACCTAAAGCAGATATTATTCGTACACTAGATCAATGCTTACTCACACCTGAAGAATTTGATCAAGATTGGACAACGTTTGAAGACCCCTTTCAATGGAACATACACACTTAAACCAGGAGGGTTTTAAATGGCAAAGAAATCAAAAATTGCAAAAGAAAAAAAGCGGCAGCAGCTCGTTTTGAAATATGCACAATTAAGGAAAGAGCTAAAAGAAAAAGGTGACTATGAAGCTTTGCAGAAACTACCTAGAGACTCTTCACCCACTCGCTTAAAAAACCGCTGTGAATTAACTGGCCGTCCTAGAGGTTACTTGAGAAAATTTAAAATGTCTCGAATTGCTTTTCGTGAGCTTGCCTATAAAGGACAGATTCCAGGAGTGAAAAAATCGAGTTGGTAAAGATTGATTTGATCTTAGCATAGTTCCTGTCAATGTAAAGCAGGACAAAATGAATAAAAATCTTTTTTTCATCCTTACTCCGTCAATTTTGAGGTACAAAATAGCATTTTAAAAAAACAGCAGAATCTCTGCTGTTTTTTTATGGGGATGAGCTTATAGGAAAGATTGTCCTGATGTTAAAAGAAGATTTTCAACAGTGATTATAGCATTTTCTCTTCTTTTCAAAAATCGATGATCATGATACTTTGTTGTCATTACCCGCCGATGTAGGACATCTCAACTTTTTTCTGATCTTTCTTTTGCTCTCTCTCAGCTGAATATTGATCCTGTCTGTTTGACCAAAGTTCCTTCAATATGTTCACTAGATATTCATCATTTTCTGAATTACGGATGAATCGTCTCAGATCAAAGCCCGATGATGCAAAAAGACAGGTGAATAATTCGCCACGTGCAGATAGTCTAGCTCTATTACACGATCCACAAAAAGCATCTGAAACGGAAGAAATAATGCCAATCTCTCCTGACCCATCCTCATAAAAATAACGCTTGGCTACTTCACCTTGATATCGAGGGGGTTCTGGTTTGATAGGGTATTTTGAATGAATTAGCTCCATAATCTCTTTTTTCGTCAATACATGCTTGAGATTCCATTTGTTCGTATTGCCAACATCCATGAATTCAATAAATCGTAGAATGTGTCCTTCTTTTTTAAAATAGGCTGCCATTGGTAAGATATCTTGATCATTCACACCTTTTTGGACAACCATATTGATCTTAATAGCAAGTCCAGCTTTTTTTGCAGCCTCTATCCCATCAAATACTTTTTGGATAGAAATGTGTCTTCCATTCATCTGCTTAAAACGATCTGGATTTAAAGAATCTAAACTAATGGTGACTCTATTCAGACCTGCTTTCTTTAGCTTCTCTGCGTACAACGGTAACAGCGTTCCATTGGTTGTCATAGCGATGTCTTCAATACCTGGAATTTTTGCGAGTTTTTCTATCAAAACGGGCAAATCTTTACGCATTAAAGGTTCACCGCCCGTAATACGTAATTTCACCACACCTAATTCCTTTGCAAAAAGCGCAGCAAGTCGTTCAATTTCCTCGAAGCTAAGCAGCTCTTCTTTATCTAAAAAAGGATAATCTGGTCCAAAGATTTCAGCAGGCATACAGTACGTACATCTAAAATTACAGCGATCTGTTACGGATATTCTTAAATCGCGCAATGGTCGATGTCTTTTATCCAAAATACTGACCATACTTAGCCTCCTATTCTGTAATACGCTGATGATGAGTATAGATATTAAAAGATTCTCCTCTTACGAATCCAACTGTTGTTATATTTAATTCTTCTGCCATTTTAAGTGCTAACTCAGTAGGAGCTGATTTTGATATGACGATTGATACCCCTAATTTTGCTGCCTTCAACAGAACTTCAGACGATATCCGGCCGCTAAATACAAGGATTTTATCTCTCAGTGGGATTTTATGAAGTAAACAATATCCATAGATTTTATCCAACGCATTATGCCGTCCTATATCCGTCCTAGTGATGAATAGCTTTTCTGTATCACACAGTCCAGCATTATGGACACCACCAGTATGTTGAAATAACTGACTTTCCTCCTGTAAACATTTCATTAAATGAATACAAGTTTCAGCAGAAATACTGATTCGGTCAATGGCTGTTTTTGCCGTCTTCACATCTTGGAGAAAATAAAAATGTCTTCCTTTCCCACAGCAAGATCCGATCACTCGTTTTGTAAAATCTGAGGATTGGAACTGAGTTGTGTGATGTAAGTCAACATATGCAAAACCCATACTTTCATCTATTGTAAACCTTTTAATCTCTTTTTCAAATCGAATGACTCCTTCTGAAGCTAAAAAACCGATCACCAATTCTTTCAAATGATCCGGTGAACAAACGAGTGTGACAAACTCTTCACCATTCACCAGCACGGTTAAAGGGAATTCTTCTACAACTTCATCTGTTTTACATGTCATTTGACCTTTGCGATATTGGTGTATGCGCCGTTTCGTTTTAACAGAAGGATTCATGATCTGATCTTCCTTTCAACACAAATTTAGTTATATGAACCAGACGAATTGTGATATTATTTTAAAAAGTCATAAAAATGTAACATATTTCTATCTTATCAAACTTTTTGTTTGCTTTATATGGAGGGAACACAATGAATAAAACAAAAAATCGTTGGCTGATCGCTACAAGTGCTGTGGGGATTCATTTATCTATCGGATCTGTTTATGCGTGGAGTGTTTTTACGAATCCTTTACATCAAACCTTTCAATGGTCATTAACAGAAATAAGCCTGACATTTAGCATCGCTATTTTATTTTTAGGTTTATCGGCTGCCTTTATGGGGCATTTCGTTGAAAAGTATGGGCCGAGGGCATCAGGGCTCTTCTCAGCTATTTTCTTCGGCATTGGGATGACTGGATCAGGGTTTGCTGTCCACATGTCTTCATTACCTCTCCTCTATTTATTTTATGGTGTACTCGCTGGAATCGGATTAGGTGTAGGCTATATTGCTCCAGTATCAACATTAGTCAAATGGTTTCCAGATCGAAGAGGACTCGCAACGGGTTTAGCCATTATGGGCTTTGGGTTTGCTTCTCTGATTTGCAGTCCCATTATTCAATTTCTCATTGAAAAAGTTGATATTGCAAACACCTTCTATATTCTCGGAATCTCTTATTTTATCATCATGGTCGTTTCATCTCTTTATTTATCACCACCAACACCTGATGATGTCAAACAATTTAACGTGCTAAAAACAAGCCAAAGGAAAATTCCTCAAGATTTATCACAGCTCACCGCAAATGAAGCCATTAAAACACGGCGCTTTTATTATTTGTGGATCATGCTCTTTATCAATATCACATGCGGAATTGCTATTATTTCTGTAGCATCACCGCTTGCTCAAGAAAATGTTGGTTTCACGGCCGGTGCAGCAGCTACTCTTGTTGGAATTTTAGGTGCTTTTAATGGGCTAGGACGGATCGGATGGGCATCCTTCTCTGATTATATCGGAAGGCCAAATACGTATACGATTTTCTTTACTATACAGCTCATTGCTTTTCCCTTACTTCCCAACTTAAAAGAACCGCTCATCTTTTCAATCGTGATGGCAATCATTTATACGTGCTACGGAGGAGGGTTTGCTTCAATTCCAGCCTATATCGGAGATTTATTTGGTACGAAGCAGCTAGGTGCCATACACGGTTATATTCTCACCGCTTGGGCCGCTGCTGGTTTAGCAGGACCTTTATTTTCCTCCTTTATTCGTGACATTACAGGCAATTACACACAAAGTCTCATGGTCTTCTCCGGCCTATTTTTCATTGCGTTTATCATATCTCTTCTCATTCGGAAGGATATTAAACAACTTCGTGAATCAAATCTTACTGCTCCTTCTTCTGTCACGGTCCGCTCTTAATATGAATTTGACAGAATGACAATCTACAGGTAATTTTTAGATATGAAAACGCTTTACAAAATGATAGGAGGGTGACGATATCATGGGAAAAACAAAACACAAGGGGCCTATTAAACTCAACAAAAAACCCTCACCAAAGCTATGGGCCTCTTTTGCTCCTATGGGGCTCGGAAAAGTAAAACCGAAACACATTCGAGACACAATGAAAGTGGCATGGGAGAACAAAGATAATCTTCCTTATGCGTACCGTATATTGACTCAGGGCGTTTGTGACGGCTGTGCTCTTGGTGTATCAGGTTTATACGATCAAACACTAGCAGGACCCCATATATGCACTACAAGACTGAATGTGCTACGGCTTAACACAATGCCAGCTATTGATCCAAAATGGTTCGAAGATATTGAGCGGCTCAAACAAATGGATAGCACGTCTCTTCGAAAACTTGGGCGTATTCCTTATCCACTGATTCGAAAAAAAGGTGAGAATGCCTTTACACGCATTTCTTGGGATAGTGCATTAGATCAAATCGCCGCTAAAATCAAATCGATTGATAAACGTCAACTTGCTTTCTATTTAACGGCTAGAGGGATTACAAATGAAGTGTACTATACTGCGGCGAAAGCTGCGCGATTTATTGGAACAAATCATATCGATAATGCTTCTCGTATTTGCCATTCACCAAGCAAAACCGCTCTTAAACGCTCCCTGGGTATAGGTGCATCCAGCTGTAATTATAGTGATTGGATTGGAACAGATGTATTGATATTTTGGGGCTCTGTTGCAGCAAACAACCAGCCGGTTTCGACTAAATATATGTACGCCGCTAAAAAGAAAGGAACCAAAATCATTGTCATCAATCCATATAAAGAGCCTGCAATGGAAAAATATTGGGTCCCTTCTATTCCAGAAAGTGCTTTATTCGGCACAAAAATAGCGGATGATTTTTATCAAGTCAATATAGGCGGCGATATTGCGTTTATGAATGGTGTCATCAAACATTGGTTTGATATGGAGGAGCAAGCGCCCCATTCCGCTCTTGACCATGAATTTATCCAAGCGCATACAACCGGCATAAAAGATGTAAAGCAGCATGTCACTCAGTTAAAATGGTCGGATCTCGAAGCATCGTCAGGCTTATCTAAAGAAAGAATGAAGGAATTCGCTGTACTGCTTGCCAATGCCAATTCAGGGGTGTTTATTTGGAGTATGGGTCTCACTCAGCATCGCTTTGCCACTGATAATATATCACAAGTCGCAAACCTTGCCATGTTACGCGGGTTTATTGGCAGAAAACATTGTGGCGTTATGCCTATTCGTGGCCATAGCGGTGTCCAAGGTTCAGGCGAAATGGGTGCCGATCCATTCGTATTGCCCGGCAGTGATTTTGATGAAGAGAATATTAAAAGAATCGAGAAGATATGGGGATTTGATATTCCAAAATGGCATGGTGACACGATTGGGCAATCATTTGAAAAAATGGCTCTTCCAAAAGAACACCCGCAAAAGCTGAAGATGCTGTTTACTAGCGGTGGAAACTTTTTAGAAACAATGCCAAATCCTGAAGCGATTGAAAAAGCACTATCCGAGCTTGAACTCCGTGTCCATCAAGATATTATTTTGAACACCTCTACACTGGTAGAAGCAGAAGAGACTGTGATTGTTCTGCCTGCAATGACAAGATATGAACAGCCAGGCGGCGGTACATCAACCAGTACGGAACGCATGGTGTATTTCAGTCCGGAAATTGAAGGGCCACGCATTGAAGAAGCCAGAGCTGAATGGGACATTTATATTGACCTAGCAAAAAGGGTTCGTCCAGAAGATGCGAAGCTGATTCATTTTGACCATGCTGAAGACATTCGTCGTGAGATTGCCATCGCAAATCGGAACTATGATGGGATCCAGCATTTGCGTCATAAAGGGGATGTCTTTCAATGGGGTGGCGCATGGCTTTGCGAAGATGGGGTGTGTCCAACACCGGATGGAAAAGGACACCTGCTCCCAGCACAGCTGCCCCAATATCGAAAAACTGAGGGGCATTTCAATATCACGACAAGACGAGGCAAGCAATTCAACTCTATGATTTACAGTGAAAAGGATGCCTTTAATGGTGGAAAGCGGCATTCTATCTTGATGAATGAAGAAGATGCGAAAGAGCTTTACGTCCAAGAAGGCGATCCTGTTGTCCTTTTCAATCAATATGGATCCTACCAAGGAGTTGCTCAATTCGGAGAGCTGAAACGTGGAAATATTGCAGTTTATTGGCCTGAAGGAAACGTGTTAATACCAAAAGGAGTTTACGAAAGCTATTCCCAGATTCCAGAATACAATACCACCGCGATATTAGAAAAAGCCGAAACCTTTCATGCAAGAAAAGATCAGCACTACGTGGAGAAACGGATTGATGAATTAGAAACGACTTTAAATTGATCCTTTATGAAAAAACAGCTGGGGGTTTCTCCCCAGCTGTCTATTCACATCTTATTGACCAAAAGCGTTCGCTTCTTTTTGAAGAATATGATTCAATTCTTCTGCATTTGCTGCTGGTTGATATTGTCCACCACCAGCTTTGGCAACAGATTTTAGACTTTTTTCTTCTTTTTCATTTACATCGAAGCCAATGATATTGACGATTGTGTCAATACCTTCTTCATGTAATTGCTTCGCTGCTTGTGATGGGCTTCCGCCACATGTTTCCTCACCATCGCTGACAACATATACAATATTTTTTCCTTTAGCTTGGTGATCTTCAAAATCTTGTTTCGTATCAGTTAATGCTTTGGCAAGTGGTGTCCAGCCTGTTGGACCATACACATTTAGCGCTTGTTGAAAGGTTGCTTGCTCATATGTTCCAAATCCATAAACTGCTTCGGAACTTGCACAAGAAACGGCTTTTCCTGCATTTTTATTCGTTCCTTCATGACCAAAAACACGAAGCAAGACTTGTGTATCTTCTGATAAAATACTTGCGAAACTTTGGATCGAGCGTTTTGCGATATCGATTTTCTTTTCGCCTTCAACCGATTGTGCCATGCTTCCGCTTAAATCAAGTAAAATCACCACATGAGCAGGCTCCTTTTTCGTTACAGCATGAGCTGGTGAAGAAAGAAGCAGAACAAGACTCGCTAAAATGGTTAATATAATATTTCTTTTCATTAAAAAATCTCCCTTTTTTTCATTTGTACAGAAAAAGAGAAACGAAAGCATCAATCAATCGTTTCCCTTTTCTTCAGCAAGTTATTCGTGTAGTTTTAATGATTCTGCTGTAAGGATAGAACCCATTTCTTTCCCAGTGCTTGCTTGGTAGTAATGACCTTTACCAGCTTTAGCTACTTGCTTCAATTGACCTTCATAGCCATCGTTAAAGTCTAATCCAATCACATTGACTACAGTAGATCCCTTTGAGTTATGAAGCTCTTTCGCTACTTTCACTGGATCTCCACCACAAGTTTCTTCACCATCAGTAATTAAGTACACAATGTGTTTTGTTCCCTTATGAAGCTGCTTATCCGCTTGCTTTGCACTTTCAAGAGCACGTGCAATCGGTGTCCAGCCATTTGGTCCAAGACCGTTTAGAGAGTTTTCGAAACTATCCTTTTCATAAGGCTGAACGCCATAAACGCCTCTAATGACTTCACATGATTGAGCTTTACCTGAGTTTTTGTTGTTTCCTTCAGATCCAAACAAGCTCATACGGATTTTAGCATCTTTCGGAAGAGACTGAGCAAATTTAAATACCTCTTGTTTTGCTAAATCGAATTTGCGCTCTCCATCCACTTTTCTTGCCATACTTCCACTTGCATCAAGTAAGATCGTCACTCTTACATCTTTCTTATGTTTTTTGGCTGATGCTGCTTCTGCAAATACTGGTGAAGAGATTGACATTGATAATGTCAATACAGCTAAGGTTACGAGTGTAAATACTTTTTTCAACATGCTTTTCCTTCCTCCTTATGTATTTGATTGAAACATCTTAATCGTAAAATATTCTGTCTTGGAATGGTATAGGACTCGATCCCTTTTTCTCTTTCATCAAAATCACTAAAATTCTGTCAGATGTCTAGATATATTCACCTAACGACTCTTTTGTCACCCACGTTTTCTCATTCTTTCGAGGGGCTTTGTATCGGCCATCGGTTCTTGTCGGGATGTAAATGTTTAAGATTTCCTGAGGTGCGTCTTAAGTCGCAATTTGTCACATTCTGTTCAAACCTCTTTACACATAAAAAAAAGATGCCCCCATTTTGAGGCACCTTTGCTTTTATTTCTTAGCCATATATGTGTTCAGAAAGCGATCAGCTGATTCAATTTTTATCCCTTGATAATAATGTTTCACGATCGCCTCTACTTTTTTGCCTGACTGTGCCATATAATGTGCACCATACTGACTCATGCCCACACCATGGCCATACCCTTTTGTCGTAATCACGATTTGCTGACCCTTTCGTTCCCATGTAAAGTCTGCCGAGTGCAATCCTAGTGATTCGCGAATGTCTCTGCCCGACAATGTTTTTCCGTTAATGACGGCTTTGGCTACTTGATTGCCTGGTGTTCGTTCTACAATTTCTCCCACCTGCTGCTGGCCAAGGGTCACACCCAGTTTTTGCTGAAATTCGCTCACTGTGATGGTTTTCTTGTTTTGGAATTTGGGTGATTTTTCGTCCCATTTGCTTGAGACGCTTTTCAAATAAGGGATTTCATTTTTCCAATAAGCTTCTGCATTTTCGGTTTTCCCATTACTTGTTGAAAAGAAGGAAGCATCAATTGGTTTTTCGTCATACGTCAGTACTTTCCCTTGTGTACTGGCAACCGCTTCTGTGACCTTTTTTAATTTCCAATTGTACGCTTTTCCCCAAATTTTCTTCAGTTCCTGTTTATTTTTGTACACTTGGAACATTTGGGTGTCATCTACAAGAGAACCCTGTGGAGATTTGACGGTTTTATCAATGATCATTTGTCTGACGATATACGTTCTAGCGGCGAGTGCCTGTGCCTTGAGCGCCTCTATTTCAAAATCGGCTGGCATTTCAGAAGCGACGACACCGATCACATACTCTTCTAAGGGGATGTTTTCTACCTGCTGATGCGCTGAACGGTAGACGGGAATGGAGACGGGTGATTGTTTCAATTTGACTGAACCTTTCACTTCTTTTTTAACTGATGGTTCTGCTGCTACGTGTTGGCTGGCTGCTGGTTTTCCTTGGAACGTCGGCAACACGAGTAAGGTTGGAATCATTAAAATGATGATGCAAATTCCTGCGATTGTCCATATCATTGGTTTCATATTGGCTGCCCCCATTTGTCATTGAATCTCTTTTATCCTATGGGCAAGGACAAGCTAATATGACAGCTTCTTTCATTCATTGGACAAGTCTTTTGCTGATATGTTTGTGCTCTTCATCATTTGATTTACTGTTCGTCTTTATGAATAAAATTTAAAACGATTGGATACACTAATGATAAGCTTTTGAAAATGCAACCAGTCTATGATTCTAAAAAAAAATCAGCATGCCCAAATGGACACACTGATTTCTTTTATGATTATGCGTTTAGATCTGATACAACTTGTTCTTGTGTCACATCTGCTGATTCATCATTTACTCTTTCAATGTCTGCACCGATTGCTGCTAGTTTTTGGTGGAAGTTCACATATCCACGGTCAATATGCTTCAATTCAGTGACACGTGTATGACCTTCTGCCACTAATCCAGCAAGTACAAGTGCTGCTCCTGCTCTTAAATCAGTCGCTGCCACTTCAGCACCTTGAAGTTGAACAGGTCCATTGATTATCACAGAGCGACCCTCAATTTTAATATCGCCATTCATGCGGCGGAATTCTTCAGCATGCATAAAACGATTTTCAAACACAGTTTCTGTGATCATGCTTGTTCCGTTTGCACGAAGCAATAGCGCCATCATCTGAGATTGCATATCCGTTGGGAAACCAGGATGCGGCATTGTTTTTAGATCGATTGGCTTGAGCTCAGATGGTCCAATGACTCTTAAACCTTCTTCTTCTTCAATGATCTGAATACCCATTTCTTCCATTTTCGCCACAAGTGAAGTCATGTGCTCAGGCACAGCGCCTTTTACAAGAACATTTCCTTCAGTAATGGCTGCTGCCACCATAAATGTACCAGCTTCAATTCGGTCAGGGATGATGTTGTGTTTTGCACCGTGAAGTGTTTCTACACCTTCGATTTTGATTGTACCAGTTCCAGCACCGCGAACCTTACCGCCCATGGCATTGATGTAGTTTGCCAAATCAACAATTTCAGGTTCTTTTGCTACGTTTTCTAAAATCGTCGTTCCTTCAGCCAATGCTGCTGCCATGATGATGTTTTCAGTTGCCCCTACACTTGGGAAATCCAAATAGATTTTTGCACCTTTTAAACGGCCATTTACTTCAGCCTCGATGAAACCATTACCTACTTGAATTTTAGCTCCCATTGCTTCAAAGCCTTTTAAATGCTGATCAATTGGTCTTGAACCAATCGCACAACCACCAGGTAATGCAACTCTTGCATGACCTGTTCTAGCTAAAAGTGGTCCCATGACGAGCACAGATGCTCTCATTTTACGGACGTACTCAAACGGAGCCTCAGTTTCTAGTGCATGAGATGCATCTACTGATACTTCGTTATTTTCAAAATGTACTTCTGCTCCTAAATGACGTAACACTTCATTGATTGTATATACATCGGAGAGCGTAGGTACATCACAAATTACGCTTTTTTCTGTACTTGCTAACAAAGATGCAGCGATAACTGGTAAAACGGCATTTTTTGCGCCTTCTACTTTAACTGTGCCGTTTAACTTTTGACCGCCGCGGACGATGATTTTTTCCAAGGTCTTCCCCTCCGCGTCCCAAATTCTCTATATTAATATTCAGTCGTTACGATTGGTGTGCCAACCGTAATCGTATGATTTTCGTTCATTTCCGAACTTCTGATGGCAATTTGAACATTCATTTTATCATTTGAAGTCATAATGAACTGTTCCCACTTCTCTGTGTAAGCGGAAAGCGACACAAAATTAGACTCAACGAGATACTCAACAGGTTTTGCTTGAAATTCATTTGCTATCATTTCAGCTTTTTTTTGCAAAACAACATCCATCATACCATTTACATGACCATCGAGACAAGTAAAAATCACAAATTTTTCTTGTAATATGCTTTTTGCATGACGTACGAACTGATCATATGTATGCTCCCAGGTATTCAGTGGGCGAGCACCTTTTTGCTCATATAATAAATACGACTTTTGGTTTGATTTTGTGTCGGTCTTCACGAGTAAAATTTTCGATAATGTATCATTTTTTTCATCTTTGTAAATTCCTGTGACTTTGGTGACATGTTTCTCTTTTTTTTCGGTCCACTCATACTGTCGTAGTTCGTCTTTCAAACGTTTCACTTTTTTTGAAAATTGTTCGGATGAAATGTCTATATTTGTTTTGGCATGAAGCGTCCATCCACTTACTTCGATTTGCTGGTTTTTCATACCTTCTGCTATTTGGGCGAGCGTGGATGTTTCTTCCGCCCGAACACCTTGAATCATCAGAACAAAAAAAAGAATAAATGCAAATAATGGCCAACCTTTTAAATACTTTCTCACTTGTCATTCCCCCTTGCTACAAGTGTTGCCGCAAGGAGATCAATGCATACGTGGAAAAGTCATCAAAGGCCATATTTTTGACACTTCTTTTTACGTTCCCGCAGAAGGCAGTGACCAAACCTTTTATGTTAAAACATATAAGGGATTTGTCTGGAGAAATTTAAATAATCAAGGAAGAAATTGCTGACTGCCGATGCAATAGCAATCGTGATCAGCATCATGAGCAATCTAGCTTGAATAATTTTTCCTTTTTTAATCAGTGGATCGATATTCACCGCAAGCAATGCCCACCACGTAATGGCAATAAAAAATAGGTGGATCACAATACTGACAATTGCTTGTTGTCCTATGTCTTCCATACACTTGAATCCTCCTTTTATTGATTTCTGTAAAGGAAAACTCCCTTTCATTATATCCTCCAAAATCGGAAAGATGAATCATTTGGAAAAAAGAGCTACATTTAGAGTGAATCCCCTCTTATTCTGATGCGAAGGAGATGATATACTGCGGTGGAAGGAGCTGATCATATTTGAAAGATTCTTTTCCTGACTTTGTTGATTTGTACGGAGAACTGGTTCCCTCATTTGAACATGAATGGGAAGCCATTGCTTTCTACTTTGATTATAGACAGACACAGCTAGAAGAATTAGCACAATTGTGTCATTTTCATAACATTTCTTTGGATTACTCAGAGGAAAGCCTTTATCAGTTAGAGTCATTATACTTCGATGCCTTCCGTCAGCAGCTTTTTGCTGAGTGGAAAATGCCAATAGATGCATTAGAAGCGATGATGAGTGTGTATTTAGGAGAGGTTATCATCCGTCATCATTCAGATGCTGACTGGGTCGTGCGGCCTTATATGGACTCTTCGCACCAATATACGCTTGGCTTACGCAGAAATAATAAAACATGGCATTGCAGTACGCAATTTTGCGAGCAGTTATATCTAGAAAAGCAAGCATCTCATCCGTATGTGTCGATGTATCAATCTCTCATGTCATCCTAAAAAAAATCCTTCTTATCACTGTGATAAGAAGGATTTTCTGTTTTATTTCCCTGCTACATTTAAACGGTTTAATGCCCGTTTTAATGCGAGTTCCGCCCTGCGTACATCACTTTCATTCGGGTGGTTCAAATGCTCTTCAGCACGCTGTTTCGCTGATTTTGCACGATCTACATCAACTTTGTCTGATGTTTCAGCAGCCTGAGCAAGAATGGTTACTTTTTCGGGGCGAACTTCAACAAATCCACCGCTTACTGCAACCAATTCAGTTGATCCACTATGTTTTAAGCGAACTGCACCGATTTTTAGCGGAGCAACCATTGGAACGTGGCCAGCTAAAATCCCAAGCTCACCGCTTTCTGCTCTTACACTGACCATTTCCACATCCGCTTCATACACTGGGCCGTCGGGAGTAACGATATTGACTTGAACGGTCTTCATGCTTTTACCCTCCTAAGGACCAGATTAGGCCTCTACACCCATCTCTTTGGCTTTTTCAACCACTTCTTCAATGCGGCCGACTAAGCGGAATGCATCTTCTGGAAGGTGATCGTATTTACCAGATAAGATTTCCTTGAAGCCTTTAACAGTTTCTTGCAATGGCACATAAGAACCTTTTTGGCCAGTGAACTGTTCTGCTACGTGGAAGTTTTGAGATAGGAAGAATTGAACACGACGAGCTCTGTGTACCACAAGCTTATCGTCCTCAGATAATTCATCCATACCTAAAATGGCAATGATATCTTGCAATTCTTTATAACGCTGTAATGTTTGCTGAACTTCACGCGCGATCGCATAATGCTCTTCGCCAACAATCTCAGGTGCAAGGGCACGAGATGTTGAAGCAAGTGGATCTACCGCTGGGTAAATCCCCATCTCTGTCAACTTACGCTCAAGGTTTGTCGTTGCATCAAGGTGAGCGAACGTTGTAGCTGGAGCTGGATCTGTATAGTCATCCGCAGGTACATAGATCGCTTGAATCGATGTAACCGATCCTACGTTTGTAGACGTGATACGCTCTTGAAGCTGACCCATTTCTGTTGCAAGAGTTGGCTGATAACCTACCGCTGAAGGCATACGTCCAAGAAGGGCTGATACTTCAGAACCTGCTTGTGTAAAGCGATAGATGTTATCGATAAAGAACAATACGTCTTGACCTTGTTCATCACGGAAATGCTCTGCCATTGTCAAACCAGTTAGAGCTACACGCATACGTGCACCTGGTGGCTCGTTCATTTGGCCGAAGACCATCGCTGTTTTTTCGATAACGCCAGAATCTTTCATTTCGTAGTAAAGGTCATTTCCTTCACGTGTACGCTCTCCAACACCAGCGAATACAGAAATACCGCCGTGTTCTTGTGCGATGTTGTTGATCAATTCTTGAATCAGAACGGTTTTACCAACACCGGCTCCACCGAATAGACCGATCTTTCCACCTTTGATGTAAGGAGCAAGAAGGTCAACAACTTTGATACCTGTTTCAAGAATTTCAACTTCTGTAGAAAGTTGATCAAAAGAAGGCGCTTGTCTGTGGATTGGGTCTCTTTGCGCTTCCACACCAAGTGGCTCATCTAAGTCAATGTTATCTCCCAGTACGTTGAATACACGTCCAAGTGTTACGTTACCAACTGGTACTGAAATTGGTTTTCCAAGGTCTACAGCTTCCATACCGCGCTTCACACCGTCTGTTGATGCCATTGCGATGGTTCTCACTGTATCATCACCTAAATGTAGTGCTACTTCTAAAGTTAAGTCGATATCAACTTCACTTTCGCTTTCCGCTTTATGCGAAACTTTGATCGCATTATAAATCTCAGGCAAGTGACCGTCTTCAAAACGAACGTCTACGACTGGTCCCATGATCTGACTGATGCGTCCTGTTTTCATTGCATTCCCTCCTGACAATTATTTCTATTCTAAGGCAGCTGCTCCGCCGACAATTTCTGTAATCTCTTGTGTAATCGCTGCTTGACGAGCACGGTTGTAAGAGAGTGTCAGGCTGTCGATCAATTCTTTTGCGTTGTCTGTTGCACTCTTCATTGCTGTCATCCTTGCAGCATGTTCACTTGCTTTGCTGTCAAGAAGCGCACCGAAAATCAAACTCTCTGCATATTGAGGAAGGAGAACTTCAAGAATTTCTTCTTCAGAAGGCTCAAACTCATAAGATGCGGAACGTTTATTTGGTGTCGCTGCGGCCGAAAGGTCCGTTAGCGGCAATAATTTTTTCTCTGTTACTTCTTGTGAAATGGCACTGACGAAATGGTTATAGAACATGTAAAGCTCATCAAACGCTTCATCAGAGAACATTTGCACTGTACTGCTTGCTAATTCTTTAATATCAGCAAACGCTACTTCGTCTCCAAGCCCTGTTACTTCAGAAATAACTGGAATACCACGCTTTTTGAAGAAGTCGCGTCCGATTTTACCAATCACAATCACCGCATATTCATCAGCAGATTGATGACGAGATTGAATGGCTTGGTAAGCGGCACGTAAAATCGAGCTGTTAAAAGGTCCTGCAAGTCCTCGATCAGATGTAATGACGAGATACCCTGTTTTCTTAACAGGTCTGGAAAGAAGCATTGGGTGCTTAGCACTTGTTCCAGTTGCGATTGCCGCAACGACTTCTTGGATTTTCTCCATGTAAGGAACAAAGGACTTCGCATTATTTTCAGCACGATTCAGTTTCGCAGCTGATACCATTTGCATCGCTTTTGTGATCTGACTCGATTTTTTTGTTGACGTGATCCTTGACTTAATATCGCGTAATGAGGCCAAAGATTTCACCACCTTTTTTCAGGAATCCGTGTTCATTTACGTGAAAAGAGAGAAAAAGAGAATCTTTTTCTCTCGGAAAGATTACTAATTAGTTGCTTGGTGCAAACGTACGTTTAAAGCCTTCGATCGCTGCTTTCCACTCTTCATCAGCAGGCATGTTTCCTGTTTGAGAGATTGTGTCAAACAAGTCTTTATGGTTTTCTTCAATGTACATGAATAACTCAGCTTCAAAGCGTTTGACATCAGCAATCGCTACATCATCTAAGTATCCTCTTGTCAGTGCATAAAGAATCGCTACTTGTTTTTCAACTTTCAGCGGTTTGTTCAAGTCTTGTTTTAAGACTTCAACTGTTCTAGCACCACGGTTTAATTTAGCTTGAGTCGCTTGGTCTAGATCAGATCCAAACTGAGCGAATGCTTCAAGCTCACGATAAGAAGCAAGATCCAGACGAAGTGTACCTGCTACCTTTTTCATCGCTTTGATTTGTGCAGAACCACCTACACGAGATACAGACAATCCTGCGTTTACCGCTGGACGTACGCCTGAGAAGAAGAGATCAGATTGTAAGAAGATCTGTCCATCTGTGATTGAGATAACGTTTGTTGGGATATATGCAGAGATATCACCAGCTTGCGTTTCTACGAAAGGCAATGCTGTGATAGAACCGCCACCCTTTTCATCACTAAGCTTCGCTGCACGCTCTAATAAACGAGAGTGAAGATAGAAAACATCACCAGGGAATGCTTCACGACCTGGAGGACGACGAAGCAATAATGAAAGCTCACGGTAAGCTGCCGCTTGTTTAGAAAGGTCATCATACACAACAAGCACATGCTTGCCGTTATACATGAATTCCTCACCCATCGTTACACCTGCATAAGGAGCAAGGTAAAGAAGTGGAGCTGGCTGTGATGCAGAAGCTGTGACAACGATTGTGTAGTCAAGCGCACCATGCTTACGAAGTGTTTCAACAACACCACGAACAGTTGATTCTTTTTGTCCGATCGCTACATAGATACAGATCATGTCTTGATCTTTTTGGTTAAGGATCGTATCGATTGCAACAGATGTTTTACCTGTTTGACGGTCCCCAATGATCAATTCACGCTGTCCGCGTCCGATTGGAATCAAGGCATCAATTGCTTTAATTCCCGTTTGAAGCGGCTCATGTACCGATTTACGATCCATAACGCCTGGTGCTTCACTTTCGATTGGACGTGTTTTGCTTGTTAAAATTGGACCTAGTCCATCAACAGGCTGACCAAGTGGGTTCACAATACGTCCGATTAACTCTTCTCCTACTGGAACCTCCATGATACGACCTGTACGTTTTACGTCGTCACCTTCACGGATATCTTTGTAAGGTCCTAAGATTACGATACCTACGTTAGACTCCTCAAGGTTTTGAGCCATACCCATTACACCGTTAGAGAACTCAACAAGCTCTCCTGCCATAATGTTGTCAAGGCCATGTACACGCGCGATACCGTCCCCTACTTGAATGACTGTACCGACATCTTTTACTTCAATTTCAGATTGATAGTTTTGGATTTGCTGCTTTATCAGCGCGCTAATCTCTTCAGCTTTGATACTCACTAAGGTTTCACCCCTTCTAACGATTTTCGCCTGCAAGCTGACGTTCAATGCGGGAAAGCTTTCCGCTGACACTGCCGTCATAAATGCGGTTTCCGATACGGATTTTCACTCCGCCTATTAGATCCTTGTCAATCACGTTTTCTACACGCAGTGATGTGACTCCGGCTTTTTTGGCAAATACTTCAGATAAAGATTGAATTTCAGCTCCGCTGAGCGGTTTCACTGAATACACGATCGCATCGTCTATTTGTTTCGTACGGTTTGCAAGTTTCACAAACTCAGACGCCATTTCAGGAAAAATATTCGTGCGTCCACGGTCAATCAGTAAATACATTGTGTGCAAAACATATGTCGAAACACCTTTGAAAGCTTCTGCAATCAGATGTTTCTTTTTGTCTGCCGTAATCTTCGGATGAACAAGAAAGTCATTTAATTCTTGGTCAGCCTTGAGAACTTTTTTGATCTCATTCAGCTCTTTTTCAGTTTCGTCTACTGCCGAAGAAGCAAGAACGATGTCAAAAAGAGCAGAAGCGTAACGCTTAGAGACAATAGTCACGCTCATCGGCTTTCGCCTGCCTCTTTAAGATACTCTTGGATCAATTTCTCTTGTGCTTGCTCATCAAGTTCTTTTTCAATCACTTTAGAAGCAATTAATACAGAAAGTGATGCAACTTGCTCGCGCAGTGCAGCCACAGCTTGTTCTTTTTCTTTCACGATTTCAGTTCTAGCAGACTCTTTCAAACGCTCTGATTCTTGACGTGCTGCTTGAATGATGTCTTCTTTTTGTTTCTCACCAATCTTTTTCGCATTTTCGATGAGTGTATGTGATTCTTCGCGTGCTTCTTTCAATAAGACACGTTGTTCTTCAAGAAGCTTTTCAGCTTGAACGTGTTTTTCTTCAGCACTTGAAATTTCATTTCCTATATAATCTTCACGCTGTTTCATAATCCCTAATAAAGGCTTAAGCGCAAATTTCTTTAAAAGTGCAAGCAGGATGAGCATAGCGATCAGCTGGAATATGATATCTCCGGTGTTTAGACCTGCTCCTAAAACTACTGGTAACTGAGACATTTAGTACGGCAACTCCCTTCTTTAAATAATATGTTAAGAAACAAAACATAAAGGAATGGCGAAGTTTCGAACTAATCTGATCTTCGCCATTAAAATTCATATTAGAACGCTTCTCACATATTAACCAAAGAATGCCAAGAATGCGATAACGACAGCGATAATTGGAAGTGCCTCAACTAAAGCTACCCCGATGAACATAAGAGTTCTTAGTTCTCTACCAGCTTCTGGCTGACGAGCGATTCCTTCAACTGTTTTAGATACGATTAGACCGTTACCAATACCTGCTCCTAGTGCTCCTAAACCGATTGCAATTGCTGCTGCTATTAAATTCATTAAAAAGCTCCTCCTTTAAAATAACGTCCTTTTTGGACTCTCAATTTTTTAGTGTTCGTCGCTGACTTTATGGGAGATATACACCATTGTCAGCATGGTGAAGATAAATGCCTGGATGGTTCCGACAAACAAACTGAATGCCTGCCATACAATCATCGGCACGATGGCACCTAATGTACCAATGATACCTAATGCAAGGTTTTGCGAATAGAAATTAGTCGCAAGTCCTGCAAGTAAACCAAGAAGAATCTCTCCAGCGAAAATATTTCCATAAAGACGCAAACCAAGTGTTAATGTGTTTGCAAATTCTTCAATAATTTTCAGCGGTACTAAAAGTGGGATTGGTCTAAAGTAGTCTTTTGTATATTCCTTGACTCCTTTTGCTTTAACACCATAGTAGTGTGTCAATCCCATGACCATAACCGCTAGTGTCATTGTGATTGCAGGATCAGCAGTTGGTGATTTCCACCATAAGTTGTGATCGACCGTAATCGAGAATGGCAGTCCAAGCATGTTTGAAACAAATATGTACATGAGTAATGTAACGCCAAGCGCTAGAAATGGGGCTCCTGTTTTCATGTCCATCGAACTACCTATGATATTTCGAACAAAATCAACAATCCATTCCATGAAGTTCTGCGCCTTTGTCGGACGAATAGCCAGAACACGAGTAGTCAGCACCGCTATGAGAAGAACGATGATACTAGCAATCGTAATCATGAGAACATTGGATAAGTTGAACGTTAACCCTAAAAATTCTGTAGTTTTTGAACTGTGACCCAAAGAGTATTCACCTCTCTTCCATAGTAGAACGTTTAAGTTGAATGAAGGAATCTATCATAATGACAGGATATATTGTCATTAATCCTATAACAACACCTGCCAGATGAACTTCGTTAGGGTAACGCCAAGCAATCGCTACTGCGAGAATTGCGTTGGCCCACCTGGCTGTACTTCCCATTGAACGAATAGATTTTCCTTTTTTAACTGCTCGATCAAAAGCATGCATTCTCCGAATAAGCAGGAATAAATTAAAGAAAGCAAAAATTGTGCCGATAATGAAACCAAGAAACAGTGGTTTAAAACCAGGCATGGCATAGCCAAACACAAAAATTGCCAATAAATAGAACATATATTTACTCTGTCTGCGGAAAATGACGTTTGGATCGTTCATTCATCTGACTCCCGATGAAAAATATTGTAAAAAAGGTGATAAATGGTGATGAAAACTGCGTAGAAGACGCTTATGATAAGCCGTCCTATTTGAAAAAAATCAATCACCCATCGGTCTAATTGTGCAATCAGACTTGAAATCTTTAGATCTATGGGATTCTGCTTCATTCGCTGATACAAACCCTGATTATTAAAGGGTTCACAATGAGGATTAGTAGAGTGCTATAGGCTATGAAAACCTTACCATAATACCCTCGTTTAGCATACAATAGCGTCTATGATGTGTCAATCCGTTGAAAGTTAAAAAACTTTTCTATAATGAGAGAGCACACAAAATGTTCACAATTTCATCAAACTTTAGGAGAGTTGTGACATTCATTCAAAAAAACTGCTAATGTTCAGTATACATTGATTTTTCTAAGAACGATATCAACCGTTTGTCATATTTTTCAAAAAAGCCCACATGCACGTTTGCATGTGGGCTTTTCATGAATCTTTCTTATTTTGTTCCATACATACGGTCACCAGCATCACCAAGACCTGGGATGATGTAACCTTTTTCGTTTAACTTCTCATCTAATGCCGCAATGTAGATATCAACATCTGGATGATGTTTTTGCATTTCTTCTACACCTTCTGGCGCAGCAATCAGACACATGAAGCGGATGTTTTTCGCACCGCGTTTTTTCAAGCTGTTTAATGCTTCTACAGCTGATCCGCCCGTTGCAAGCATTGGGTCTACTACGATAAATTCACGCTCTTCCACATCAGATGGAAGCTTCACATAATATTCAACAGGCTTTAATGTCTTCGGATCACGGTATAAACCGACATGTCCCACTTTGGCAGCTGGAATGAGTTTCAAAATCCCGTCTACCATTCCAAGACCTGCTCTTAAAATCGGCACAACTCCGAGTTTTTTACCTGAGATCACGTTTGATTTAGCGACTTGTACAGGTGTTTCTACATCTACCTCTTCAAGCGGTAAGTCTCTTGTGATTTCAAATGCCATTAATGTTGCGACTTCATCCACTAGCTCTCTAAATTCTTTTGTTCCTGTATGAACGTCACGAATATATGTAAGTTTGTGCTGAATAAGCGGGTGATCAAATACATAAACCTTTGCCATTGCTTGCTACAACTCCTTTTCTGTCATCTTCCGGTGAACTTTGCACACTTCCTACAATTCTACATAAAAAGACATCATCTTTCAATATGATTCGCAAATCCTACAAAAAAAACCCACATGCCAAAAATAGGCAAATGGGTCTGCATCTTAATAATCTAATTCTTGATATAGAGGGAAACGAGCTGTCAGATCAGATACACGCTTTTTCGCCTCTTCTAATTTCGCTTCATCTTCATGATGTTTCAGAGCAAGCGCAATAATGGAACCGACTTCTTTCATCGCTTCTTGATCGAAGCCACGGCTTGTCACTGCTGCTGTACCTACACGTACACCACTTGTAACAAATGGTTTCTCTGGATCATATGGAATTGCATTTTTGTTCACCGTGATACCAATTTCATCAAGAACGTTTTCTGCAATTTTTCCTGTAATGCCAAGAGAGCGCAAGTCGATGAGAACAAGATGGTTATCTGTTCCACCAGATACAAGCTGAATATCCTCAGATAAAAGTGTTTCAGCTAGTTGTTTTGCGTTATCAATCACGTTTTGTGCATATGTTTTGAAATCTCCGTTCAATACTTCACCGAAAGAAACAGCTTTTGCAGAGATCACATGCATGAGTGGTCCACCTTGAATACCAGGGAAGATCGATTTGTCGATCTTTTTACCAAACTCTTCACGGCATAGAATCATTCCGCCGCGAGGTCCGCGCAATGTTTTGTGAGTTGTCGTTGTCACAAAATCAGCGTAAGGAACTGGATTTGGATGAAGACCTGCTGCAACAAGACCCGCGATGTGAGCCATGTCCACCATAAAGTAAGCACCGACTTCATCGGCAATTTCACGGAACTTTTTGAAATCAATTTGACGTGGGTAAGCACTTGCCCCCGCTACGATTAGTTTCGGCTTATGCTCACGTGCTTTTTCAAGTACATCTTGGTAGTCGATATGTTGTGTTTCTTTATCTACACCGTATTCTACAAAGTTGTACTGTACGCCGCTAAAGTTTACAGGGCTTCCATGTGTTAAATGCCCGCCATGTGATAAGTTCATGCCTAGCACTGTATCGCCATGCTCAAGGATTGTAAAGTATACGGCCATATTCGCTTGAGCTCCTGAGTGAGGCTGTACGTTCACATACTCAGCGCCAAAAATTTCTTTTGCGCGGTCACGTGCGATATCTTCTACAACGTCTACATGTTCACAGCCGCCATAGTAGCGTTTACCAGGGTAACCTTCTGCATATTTGTTTGTTAAGACAGAGCCCTGTGCTTCCATGACTGCTTCGCTTACGAAGTTTTCTGATGCAATTAATTCGATTTTGTCCTGCTGGCGTTTCCGCTCTAGTTGAATTGCTTTGAATACTTGTGCGTCTTGCTCAGGTAAATGTTTCATCAGCGAAATCCTCTCCAATCTATTTCCATTCGATGTTTTCACCATCTCATTGTACACGGTTTTTGAGTAAAATGTAAAAGTTTTTTTTGGAAAATCGACTTCTTTTTTATGAAAACCCGAATATTCAAGGGGTGGAGCGTCTTCATCATTCAACATTATATTAGAAATATATCCGAACTATGATCTTGTATAAACGGCTCGTTCTCCGCCAATCAGCTTTGGACGAGTTTTTGCAAACGTCACATGTGCTTGTCCTAATTGATGACGACTGAGACGGACCGGTACGGCTACCCGCTTTAAGTGCATACCGATTAATGTATCACCGATATCAATCCCTGCATGCGCTGAAATGGATTCAACCAGCACAGGGTGTTCCATTTGCTGATACGCATGCGCCGCCATAGAACCACCCGCCTTACGGACAGGTACTGCCGCTACAATTTCTAAGTTAAGCCGGTACGCCACCTCTTCTTCCACAACGAGGGCACGATTCAAATGCTCGCAGCATTGGAAGGCCAATTCGATTCCTGTCTCGCGTCTCAGTTGATCGAGCTCTTGATAAATAGCTTCAGCAATTTGCTCACTTCCCGCTGTCCCAATGTGCTCGCCAGCCACTTCTGATGTACTGCAGCCAATCACTAAAATGTGGCCGGCTCGCAGTTCAACTGTTTGATGAAACTCTTTTAACATTTCAAGCCAATCTTGACCAATGTTCATGTTAAGCGCTCCTTACAGGTGCTTTTCTTCGTAATCAGCGATTTTACCAATCCGCACAGCATGACGTCCTGCAGTAAATTCTGTTGTCAGCCAAATGTGAGCAATCTCTCTTGCCAATCCTGGTCCAATGACTCGTTCTCCCATCGCAAGAACATTTGTATCGTTATGTTCTCTCGTCGCCTTTGCACTGAATGTATCATGCGCCAGTGCACAGCGGATGCCTTTCACTTTGTTTGCTGAAATACTCATACCAATACCTGTCCCGCAAATCAAAATGCCGCGATCGACTTCCCCGTTTGCCACCATATTGGCTACAGGAAAAGCATAGTCAGGGTAGTCTACAGAACCTGATCCACATTCACAACCCATATCAATGTATTCAATCTTTAATTCATCCATTAGTTGTTTGATTTCTTCACGAATATTCGTTCCGCCGTGATCGGATGCAATGGCTACTTTCATCGGGCAATTCCTCCTAAGGGTGAGTTAATCTGTCATGTCTTACATTCATTTTTTATTTACAGTTATATTTTAACCTCTGCCTAGTCATTTGCAAACAAAAGCAGAAAAACCGTTTGCGCAACGGTTTTACAGGTTGTCCATTTATGAGGATTTGTGATCCTGTTTAAGCTTTTTAGCAAGTTGATACAATAGCGTTTCTAGTTCATCTCGTGTCTCCTGATAAATGGAGAGGCTCCCTCCAAATGGATCCGACACGTCACCTTCTGATCCTGTCGCAAATTCTTTTAGAGTGAAGACCTTGTCTTTCACATGAGCATATTGCTCCACAATCAACTGTTTATGCTGAATCGTCATGGTGAAGACATAATCTGCTTCATGAAGAAGTTCTTCTGTTAGTTTAGACGACGAGTGATTGAGTGGAATGCTTTTCTCAAATAATGCTTCGACTGCTTGAGGAGAAGCCTTCCCTGCATCAGAGGCGAAGATGCCCGCTGATTTTACAGTGACCTGTAAGCCTTTTTCATCTGCAATGGAGGAAAAAAGGGCTTGAGCCATCGGACTTCTGCAAGTATTTCCCGTACAAACAAATAAGATATTCATCTTTCGACCTCCTTTTCTTCTATTATATAGCATTTCATTCTACATGTTATGTAAGGAGACTGGCTAGAGCGGAAATAATAATTTGATTCCAAAGGCTAGTAAAATCAATCCGCCAAGCGCCCCGCTGTATGAACCTACCCATGACCGAACCTGTTTACCGAGTAATAATCCAAGCCATGTGAGCATCATACTAAAAAAACCAAACAATAAAATGGTCATCAACACCCGAGAACCGTAAATCCCCAGGCTTAAGCCAACGGAAAAACTATCTAAACTCACACTTGTTGCAAAAAGAACGAGACCGGCCCCAACAGGTGCGATAAATGGCTTATCTTCTTTTCGGATAGAAGCGATGATCATTTGCAGACCCAGCACCAAAAGCAGCGCCCCGCCAATATAGGTTGCTAGGAGCCCAAGCCAGCCAGATAAAAGCTGACCTGTCAGCATGCCAAAAAGAGGCATAAACATATGAAATATCCCAATGACAAGTCCAATATAAAGGATCTGGCGGAATCTCAGCTGAATCATCCCCATGCCGAGTCCAACCGAAAAGGCATCCATTCCAAGTGCAAAAGCCATGATACTGAGTGTCAGCAATTCGCCAGCTAGTTCATTCATGTAAATCCCCCTTGGACACGCATTCTCCTTTAACCTATGTTTGTCCAAGAAAGGTTAGAACTATTTGAACGAAGAGAGAGTACGCCCTCCTGCCGCTTTTTGCAGACGGTTCATGATCGCAGAACCAACTCCCTGCTCTGAGAAGGCTTCTGAAATGATCAAGTCTACATCCGTTTTGTCAAATTGTCTTAGCACACGATATAAGTTTGCCGCAACCGTTTCAGGCTTTTCTCTCCATCCACAGCTAAAGATTACATCTGCCGCAAACCATTCCTTCTTTTCTTCTGTCGTCAGCACACCTACTTTTAGCCCTTCAGCTCGGTACTTCTGAATGTGCAGCTGCATGTCTTCATCACTTCCATGAAATATATACATTTGTGCTTCAGGTGCATAATGTGTGTATTTCATTCCCGGCGATACTGGCGCCTCATCCTTTTTCGTCAGCCCTGGATCCATGTTGACCGTTCCTACGACCTCTTCTAACGCTTCTTTTGTAATACCGCCCGGCCTTAAGATCACTGGAATCTCGTCTATACAGGATACAACCGTTGACTCCACGCCAATACCTGTTGAACCACCATCGACAATGCCAGCAATTTTCCCATCAAGATCACTCGCGACATGATCCGCAAGTGTCGGCGACGGTTTTCCCGAACGGTTGGCACTAGGCGCGGCAATTGGCAGACCAGCTGCTCGGATGAGTTCAAGCGCAACAGGATGATCAGGCATTCTTACGCCTACTGTCGTTAAACCTGCCGTCACCTGCTTTGATAATGTGCCCGGCTTACAAGGTAGAACAATGGTGAGAGCGCCTGGCCAAAAGGCATCCATCAGCGCTGTTACTTTTTCATTTTCTATTTGCGCAAATTCATGAAGCTGTTGAACATCCGCAATGTGAACAATCAACGGATTATCACTTGGGCGTCCTTTCGCTTCATAAATTTTCTTCACAGCCTCTGTCTCTTTTGCATTTGCCCCTAGTCCATAAACCGTTTCTGTCGGAAAAGCGACCACTTCATTCTGCCGCAACAACAGAGCTGCTTGTTCAATTTGTGGATAGTATGTGGATAAATCCTTTTTTAAATCCACAGACCACCTTTTTGTATTTAACATCATACAAACTCCTTTTAAAAAAGATAAAACTGTTGATATATCTCAATTATCCTTTTGAAAGTATAAAAGATGATGCTAAATAAAACAAGCGTTGTCCACGATTTGTGGATAACGCTTGTTTTACAGTGGATAAGTATGTGAATAAGTCCGGTGTTTTGTGATTAACTAGCTGTTTTTTGCAGCACAACCGCCTGCTCTTTTCCCAACGACTCTTTTGCATGCGCAGATACCCACACACTTTCTGGGATTTCCTCTATAGGCGTAAAGCCCATCAGCGCTAAAAAATCATGTGAAGAGGAGTGATTGGCTACAACATAAAAGGTGTCCACACCTTGCTTTTCCCCTAGCGTTTGAACACTTTGGAATAGAGAAACGATATGCCCCTGGCCGAGTTTATCTGATATCACAAGTGATCTTAGCAATCCTTCTTGTTCATTTAGTCGTTCAAGACCTAAACAGCCTGCAAGCTCACCGTCTGCATCTTCCATGACCACAAATGACGTACGCTCTGCAATCGTCACCCCGCCTTTTGCTTGGCCTTTTTCAAGAAAAGCATTAATAGCCGGGGCATCTTCTTCTGTCGCTATTCTTAATTGATAATACATGCTTTCACCTCTTTTTGTTCTCTTACTTCAACTCTATGAGGCAAAAACAGATTTAGACCTTTTTTAAGAGAAAAGACTAGAGACCCATTCGAACAGAAAGAATTTCACTTCACCCGTCTCTTCTTCTTTTACCACTTCATTGACAGATTCATTTGATGGCTCTGCGGCTACCTGCTCTTTATCATCTCCTTCTGGTGAGGCGATCGCTTCTCCGTTTGAAAAATCGATAAAGCAGAGAGGCGGGAATAACACACACCACCAATTGGCTCCGTCTCCTTCCCCTAACGTAATCAAAATGGCTTCATATTTCCCAGCAGGATAAACAAAGTTGCCATATAGCTTTGTTGGAAATGAGGCTTTTTGAAAGCTGACCGATACGGATTGATCAATGTGTTGTTCCTTTAATTTTGCTTTGGCGATACGATTGATGTCTGGAAGCTTTGAACGAATCACACGTCTGGCTTCTTCAATGGATGTGAGGTCTTTCACCCACTCCGTTATATTGGCATTGACCTCATCTCGAATACTTCGTTTCACATCTTGATCTGCCGACCGGTCACTGTTGGCTAAAATGCGTAAACGAATGGCTTCATCTGGAATCACAACAGGCTGATTGGCAGAAGCAGCCGCCGTCTCCTCTTTTCCAAGGTTTGCAAAAGCACCACATAATAATAGAAACATATAAAGACAAATCATCATTTTACTTTTGAACATGATGTGTTCCCCCCACTTTTTCTCTTCGCTACAAACATTGTGTCCAGGAAACGCATCTCGTAAACAGCAAAAATGATTTTTTTAATAGATTATGAGTAAAAAGCAACTACATGAGGTGAGCGAATCAATGTTTTTTCTGCATGCAAAAAAGCCATTCAACAACTTATGAACGGCTTTTTAGTGAGGATTGGTAATCGGAAGGGTACAGTCTCCCATCCCAATCTCGGCTGATTTTTAATCCCGCATCTGTTTTGATCACTGTCATTGCGCCTTTTTTCTCAATTTCCTTTTTGACCTTTCCTTTATGGTCAATAAATTGAATGATCATTTCATAGTCAAATTCAATCCTGTCATCGCTTTCATCTGAAGGTGTAAACGTAATTTTTTTCAGTTTAATTTGACAATCTTGATCTTTTGCTGCTTCTAATACACTTGGAAACATGCTGTCTTGTGTATATTCTTGATATTCATGCTCGGTTAAATAATCCTTCAACTTCTCCTTCATGTCAGATAGGTCATCCGTCCGATTCACTGTGTATTGTGCTTTTTTATAGTTTTCCCCAAATGCTGCTGCTTCTTTTTTAAAGCTCGGTTTACCGCAAGCACTCACAATCAATAGTACACTGACGATGACCAACACCATCGCATACCTTCTGTTCACACCATTCGCTCCTTCAAAACAAATTTATGTAAAAAATCATGATCAGAATGTTCATTCTTCTATATATACGTTTCCCTTTTACCATAAGTTTCATCTTTACATAATAAAATAGTCCGACTTTATTCAGCCGGACTTCCGTTTTGAATGTGTGCGCAAACTGCTCGATCCTTTCCGTTGATATCCTTAATGATATGAACATCAGCTGAAGGGAACGCCTGCAAAAGAAGCGCTTTTACATCTTGTGCTTGTGTATGTCCTATTTCAAAGACAACCACTGCTTGCTGATGAAGTACCTTGTGGAGATCACAGGCGATACGCTCATAAAACCACAGGCCATCACGCCCATCTGTCAGCGCATTGACAGGTTCATGCTTTGTGACAACCTCTGATAAACCATCCATTTCTTCTGCCGCAATATAAGGCGGATTGGAAATAAACACATCGACTTTGATACCTTGAGCCATAATCGGTTCAAGTAAATCCCCTTGGACAAAATGAACGTCTGCACCAAGCGCTTCTTGATTTCGCTTTGCTACTTCAAGTGCTTCATGTGAAATATCCGTCGCTGTCACAGTGAGAGATTCTTTTTCAAGAGCTAACGTAATCGCAATTGCACCGCTACCTGTTCCTACATCAACAGCTTTGAGCGCCTGATCATTAGGAAAAACGCGATTCATCATATTCAATGCCGCCAGCACCACTTCCTCCGTTTCAGGACGAGGAATCAGAACGTGTTTGTTTACCTCAAAAGGACGCCCATAAAAAAATTCAACACCCGTTAAATGCTGCACAGGCACTCCACGCTTGTGCTGTGCGACGAACTTGCTGAATTGAGAATCTTGCTCCTCTGGCAGTGGATCATGAAAACGGGCAAGAAGTTCACTTCTGCTCCATCCAAGCACATGCATCAACATTAACTCTGCTGCGTTTTGGTCTCTGCCCGCTTCCGTTAACAAAGAAGAAGCCCATTTAAGGGCTTCAAAGATCGTTCGCTCTTTATTTTGCATTTTGAAGTTTTCTTGCTTGGTCTTCCATAATTAATGCATCAATGACCTCGTCAAGTTTTCCTTCTAAAATTTGATCAAGCTTTTGAATCGTCAATCCGATACGGTGGTCCGTCACGCGGTTTTGCGGGAAATTGTACGTACGGATACGCTCTGAACGATCCCCTGTTCCAACAGCAGATTTACGGGTTTGATCATATTCAGCTTGGGCTTCGCGCTGGAATTTATCATAAATTCTCGCACGCAAAACTTTCATCGCTTTTTCTTTGTTTTTGATTTGTGATTTCTCATCCTGACAGGAAACCACTACACCGGTTGGAAGGTGAGTCAAACGAACAGCAGACATTGTGGTATTAACACTTTGTCCCCCTGGTCCGCTTGATGCGAATGTATCCACACGAATATCTTTTTCGTGGATATCAATTTCAACTTCCTCAGCTTCTGGTAATACAGCAACTGTCGCTGTTGATGTATGAATACGGCCGCCTGACTCAGTTTCAGGAACACGCTGCACGCGGTGTGCACCGTTTTCAAACTTTAGTTTAGAATATGCACCTTTACCGCTAATCATAAAGATGATCTCCTTATAACCGCCAGTTCCAGTGACACTCGCTTCCATGACTTCCGTTTTCCAGCCTTGCATTTCAGCATAACGGCTGTACATCCGGTACAGGTTTCCTGCAAACAGTGCAGCCTCTTCTCCGCCCGCTGCACCACGAACCTCCACAATAACGTTCTTATCGTCATTCGGATCTTTCGGGATGAGTAAGATTTTCAGCTCGTCTTCTAAACGTTCTGTTTCCTCTGTGAGCTCTGAAATTTCTTCTTTGACCATGTCGCGCATATCGGCATCGAGCTTATCTTCCAGCATGGCTTTCGCATCACTTAGCTGATCATATGCCGCACGATATTGTCTATATACCTCAACAGTTTCTTGAATATCAGATTGTTCCTTCGAATATTCACGAAGCTTCTTAGGGTCGTTCACCACTTCAGGGTCACTTAAATATTCATTTAGCTTTTCATAGCGTTCTTCAATTGATTTTAAACGGTCTAACATGGTCTTCACCTCTGTTTTGTGCGTAACAGTCTAATTATAGTATAGCGGGGTATGACAGTCAAAAAAATTTCCAAAACAATTGATTTTCTGCAATTTTTCACTAGAAAACACGATCTTTGGCGATTGGTTACTTGTTTTGTCTAACGTGAAGGAACGGATGCTCACGAAAGAGAATGGTACTTGTAATTGAAAAAAGGGAGGGCATTTGGTTTGAATACAAATGAGGTTGCAAAGGAAATTGGTGTATCTTCAAAAACCATTCAGCGCTGGGTCAAACAGCTCAACATCCCTGTCGCCCGGAATGAACTAGGACATTATGAATTTCATGATGACATTGTCCAGCTGCTCAAAGAGGTCCAACACCAAATGAACGAAGGTGTGATTCTCCATGACATTAGACTGCCGATCCATGAAGAAACCGCCCAGCAATTATCACCTACTGTAGAAACTTCTGACTCATCAAAACGGATAGAAGCCTTAGAAAAACAAATGAAACAGCTCCTTCAAGAGCAATCACACGTCAGTCATATTGAAGCGCGTTTTCAAGAAATGGAACGGAAACTCGCTAAGAAAGCAGATGAAGGCGTTTCCTACCAGCTCCTCCAGCACAGAAGAGAAATTGAAGAATTAACTGCAAAATTAGAACGCCTCACAGCCACATTGACAAAACCAAAACCATCAAAAGAAGAAGAAAAGGAAAAGGCACACCCCGAAATGAAAAAAAAGCGTGCACTCTTCCCTCTGTTTCATTCATTTCGCTAAGAAAGGCTGCCTAACGAGGCAGCCTTTCTACTATATTATACGGTAAGTGCAATAATGATTGGTAATGTAATGAGTGACATGATCGCACTGATCACAAATGCGGATGCTGTTTCTGCTTCCTGTTTCTCAAATCGAGTGGCGATCATGGCCGCAACAGCTGAACCTGGGAAGGCAACAAGTAATACAGCTTTTGTAATTTCATCCGCCGAAAGACCCATAAGAATGGCGATGAAATACATAAGTAACGGTTGTACAGCTACTTTGAGCAATGCGATACTGAAAGCTGGTAAGCTCAGTTTAATCTTGCGGATACCGACTGTGACACCGACTGCAAAGAGCGCAACCCCTGATGTCACACTTCCAATTTCCTCTAGCATTTCATGTCCGATTTCAGGAAGTTTAAATCCTAAAAGAACAAGAATGATACTTGCTAACGGTGCAAGCGCAAGCGGCTCTGATAAGCCGTGTAAAATCGCTTTCGTCGTCATTTTTAGGAAACTTTCGCCGTCTTTGGCTTTTCCTTTTGTTTTTTCACCGACAGTTGACACAATAATAGCAATTGGATCAAGCAATGCATTTACAACTATTCCGGTAATAGCAATCGGAATTGCAACTTCTTGAGCCCCAAATAAACTGCCCAAGACCGGAATCCCCATAAATGCAAAGGTCGGTTGTGCTGAGTTTAATGAGAAAACAGATGAATCTGTTAAATCATATTTAAAAGCAAATTTCGTAACTAAAAGGATAATGATATAAAAGCCTACGATTCCGAAAATCAATGCAACGAAAAATGGAATTTGACTATAGAATTTATCTTTTGGTGTTGACAGAATGCTGGCGATAAAGTGCGCTGGCAAAGCATACTTTGTAACAAGTGTACTTACACCTTTTGCAGATTTAGCGTCATAGCTGCCGAAGTTCCCTGCGAACCAACCCAGCGCGATAACGAAAAAAATCGGTGCTAGGAGGATCAAAATATTTAAAAAGTCCATCTTACTATTCCTCCTTGAATCCTTTACATGTTTCTTATTTTATAGCGGCATTGCTTACATTACCCGAAACAATGCCGCGTTACACATTTTATTATGCTCTTACAATTTTTTTATATTCAGGAATCCACATAGCATCTTTCACAGCTTGTTCAATGTTTTCAGGTGTTTTTCTTGCGACACCATCTTTAATTGCTGCTTTTGCCACTTCAATAGCTACTTTGATAGAAACTTCTTGTAACTTATCAATGCTTGGAAGTAGACCAGCACCTGGTTTATCATGATCAACCATTTCAGCAATCGCATCCGCTGAAGCAACGAACATGCCTTTTGTGATGATTTTTGATTCCGTTACGATTGAACCAAGACCAAGTCCAGGGAAAACGAACGCATTGTTTGATTGTCCGATTTCATGTTCAATTCCGTTATACTCGACATTTTCGAATGGGCTTCCAGTTGCAACAAGCGCACGACCGTCTGTCCATTTGAATAGATCTTCCGGTACTGCTTCAGCAAGTGGAGTTGGGTTAGACATCGGCATGATCACTGGACGCTCAGTATGAGCTGCGATTTCTTTAATAATTTCTTCAGTGAATGCGCCGCCTTGACCTGATGTACCAATAAGAATGGTTGGCTTCACCCTGCGAACAGCTTCAGCAAATGAGATTTGTCCTTTTTCATCACGAGCCCAGCCTTCTACTTCATCAGAAGAACGAAGGTATGGTTTTTGGAAATCAAGCACTTCATCTTCAAACTGATCTGTTAGCAATCCTCTGTAGTCTAACGTCCAGAATGCATTGTTTGCTTCATCTTCACTTAGACCTTCAAGAACCATTGTGTCACGCATTTGATCGGCGATTCCGATTCCAGCAGATCCAGCTCCGAAAATCATCACACGGTGATCTTTCAATTGAGTACCAGTTTTCTTGACAGCTGCAAGAACACCCGCTAAAGTAATGGCACCAGTACCTTGGATATCATCATTAAAAGTTAAGATGTTGTCGTTGTATTTTTTCATGATGTTACGCGCATTTTTGTTTCCAAGGTCTTCCCAGTGAAGCAATGCTTTCGGGAAGAATTTAAGTGCTGCTTTTACATACGCATCAATGAACTCTTCGTATTTTTCACCTTGTACACGTTTGTGGTGGTTCCCGATGTACAATGGATCATTTAATAATTTTTCATTGTTAGTTCCAACATCTAACACAACTGGAATCACGCGGCTTGGATCAATTCCTGCTGCAGCCGTGTAAACAGCTAGTTTACCAATTGCGATGTTGATACCACCAACACCCCAGTCACCAATTCCAAGAATACTCTCAGAGTCAGTTGCTACGATGAGGTCGATGTCGCCTGCTGTTGCATGTAAGTTTTCAAATGCTTTCTCAATGCCGTCAATGTTGTCGATTGAAAGGTAGACACCATGAGGTCTTCTGTATTCATGGCTGTATTCTTGAATCGCTTCACCAACAGTTGGTGTGTAAACAACAGGAAGCATTTCACGAAGCTTGTCCGTTAGAAGCTTATAGAATAATACTTCGTTACGGTTTTGCAAATCACTTAAGTATACGTTTTGACGAAGACGATCTGGCTGAGCTAGAAATTGCTTGTATGCTCTCTCTGCTTGCTGTTCTAAAGTCAGAACAGTTGGAGGAAGTAATCCTTCTAGTCCAAGCTCTTGTCTTTCTTCTTCAGAGAAAGCAACGCCTTTGTTCAACGTTGGAATCGATAATACATCTTTACCTGTCAAAGTGGTTTCGAGGTACCCTTCTTTTGTTTTCTTCACGTTGTTCATCAAAAACTACCCTCTTTCTAAAATATAAATAAAGTGAACTATTAATACAAAGAACGATCAAGGAGAAAAATCCTTAATCAAAAAAATTATGACAAGAAATCGAACTTTTCGTTTAAATGCTTTACACTACAGTTAGTCATTTTATGCCTGCTTATACCAAAACGCAAGCGTTGAAAATTAGATAATTTTTTCGTAGCGTTATTTAATTTATTTAAGTACAAATGATGGGTGTTCAGCCAAAATCTCGAAAAACGAAACACAGCGGCATTTGCTATTTTTTTAATTGTCAAGTGTTGTACCAACATCTAATTTTGGTACTTCATGGTGATGTCTGCATCGTGCTTCGTATGATTCCTGCGCACCTACTAAAATAATGGGATCATCATAGGATGCGGGTTTACCGTCGATCAAGCGTTGTGTTCTACTCGCTGGGGAGCCGCATACCGAACAAACTGCTTGAAGTTTTGTTACAAGCTCTGCACATGCCATTAAATGCGGAACAACACCAAATGGCTCTCCTCTGAAGTCTTGATCAAGGCCTGCAACAATGACTCGGTAGCCTTTATCAGCCAATTGAGTGACAATATCAATGATTGTCTCATCAAAAAATTGCACCTCATCAATGCCAATGACATCGGTTCGTTCTGATATGTGCGTTATTATGTCTTTTGGTGAGGTTACTGCAATCCCATCGACGGATGAACCGTTATGTGACACAACTGAGCTTGTGCTATACCGGTTATCAATCGCTGGTTTGAATATTTTTACTTCTTGTTTGGCAAAGGTGGCTCTTTTGGCTCTCCGAATCAATTCTTCCGACTTTCCAGAAAACATACTTCCGCAGATGACTTCAAGCCAACCGCTTTGTTTCATCACATACATAAGGTCTTCTCCCCCGTTTTAAAGTTCCATCAATCCACGTAAAAAAACAGGCAAGAACGGATTCCTGCCTGTTTATTGTATCTATTATTACTTAAGACCGTATTTTTTGTTAAAGCGGTCAACACGTCCATCAGCAGAAGCGAATTTTTGACGGCCTGTATAGAAAGGATGGCACTCAGAGCAAATCTCGATGCGTACCTCTTCTTTTACTGATCCAGTTTCAAACTCATTTCCACAAGCGCATTTGACTGTAGCTTTTTTGTAGTTAGGATGAATTCCTGTTTTCATCTACTGTCATCTCCTTCCGCCCTGAATCCAATTCGGAAACAGAGTTAATATCTCAGAATAAATTCTGAAACGCACATGATAAAATTATAACAGTGTGAGTCTATGATTGCAAATGTATTTTTTCAGGAAGCTATCTTCTTGATGCAGACATATTTGCTTGTTTCCATTCTTGCGTTAAAATATCGAAAAATTCTTGGTTTGTCTTTGTTTTTCTCATTTTGCGCATGAATTTCTCAGCGAAATCAGGTGTATCTGACATCGATTTTCTCATCGCCCATAGACGATCAAGATGCTCTTTAGGCACAAGCAGTTCTTCTTTTCTTGTACCGGAACGACGAATGTCGATGGCTGGGAAAATTCTTCTTTCTGCAAGAGAACGATCTAAATGGAGCTCCATGTTTCCTGTTCCTTTAAACTCTTCATAAATCACATCATCCATACGTGATCCCGTATCAACAAGTGCAGTAGCTAAAATGGTCAAGCTTCCACCTTCTTCGATGTTACGCGCAGCACCAAAGAAACGTTTTGGGCGATGGAAAGCAGCTGGATCAATACCGCCAGAAAGCGTTCGGCCGCTTGGTGGAATGACCAGGTTGTATGCACGGGCAAGTCTTGTGATGCTGTCCATTAAGATGATAACATCTTTTTTATGTTCAACTAGACGCATCGCACGCTCTAATACAAGCTCTGCTACTTTAATGTGGTTTTCCGGTACTTCGTCAAAGGTTGAGCTAACGACATCACCTGCAACAGATCGTTCGATATCTGTTACTTCCTCTGGACGTTCGTCAATAAGAAGAACAATCAGTTCTGCCTCTGGATGATTTTCAGAGATGCTGTTGGCAATTTCTTTGAGCAAAATGGTTTTCCCAGCCTTAGGCGGTGCAACAATTAAACCACGTTGCCCAAACCCAACTGGCGCCATCATATCCATAATTCTAGTAGACAGGTGATTAGGCTGTGTTTCAAGAATCATTTGACGATCAGGGAATAGCGGCGTGAGTGCAGGAAAGTGAACACGTTCCTTAGCTGATTCTGGGTCGTCCCCATTTACCGCTTCGACATGAAGGAGGCCATAGTAGCGTTCATTCTCTTTTGGAGGTCGTACCTTTCCAGACACCTTATCACCATTTCTTAAATCAAAGCGTCTGATTTGTGAAGCTGAAATATAAATGTCTTCAGAACTTGGGGAGTAGTTAATTGGTCTTAAGAAACCAAATCCCTCTGACTGAATAATTTCTAGAACCCCTTCCATAAATAAGAGATCCTCTTGCTCAGCATTCGCCTTTAAGATGGCAAAAATTAATTCTTTTTTTGTTAGTTTGCTGTAATAAGAGATTTTGTACTTTTTTGCTAACTCATACAGCTCTTTTAATTTCATATTTTCCAAAGATGAAATCGAAACATCTTTCAATATGGACACCACACTTTTCTAGTCAATGTATTTCATTACAAATGCATGACCATTGTATTTGATTAGCTTTTAATTCCGTTTTTGTTGGAATGACCTCGCTCTCATGGTAACGCTCCCACTCGTTTTATCGTAAAGATAGGAACAATGTGAAATTGAGCTTTGTCAACATAGAGAAGGATAATGAGTATATCGTCATGATGCGGCAGTATTTAAACTTGTTGAAGCTTAAAAGAAGTAAATTCGCAGAAAATTTCGCAGCACTCTTTAGTTTTACCTCATTTGCAGGGAATATTCAACTTTAAAAAGAAAATGATATATATTTGACACCTATATGAAAAGCGGGTAAAGAATACCCGCTTTCAGATTACGGACGAATGACAAGATTCGGTTTTTTCTTTAAACTGTGTCTGCCATCGACGAATCGAACAGTACCTGATTTCGCACGCATGACAACACTATGTGTTGTTCCAACAGAGCCTTTAAATTGAACACCTTTTAATAGCTCGCCATCTGTTACACCTGTCGCTGCAAAAATGGCGTCATCGCCTTTCACAAGGTCTTCCATTCTGAGGACTTTTCCAACATCCAGCCCCATTTTCTCACAGCGTCTCAGCTCTTCTTCATTTTGTGGAAGAAGCTTACCGTGGATTTCTCCACCAAGTGCTTTTAACGCAACAGCAGAAAGGACACCTTCAGGCGCTCCACCTGAACCAAATAGAATATCAACACCTGTGTGATCAAATGCTGTATTAATGGCTCCTGCAACGTCACCATCATCGATCAGCTTGATTCTTGCACCAGCTTCTCTCAGCTCAGCAATGATCTTTTCATGTCGCTCTCTGTTTAAAATTGTCGCAACAACATCTTCAATATCTTTGTTTTTCGCTTTTGCAACAGCACGAAGATTGTCAATGACAGGCGCTTCAATGTCGATGCAGCCTACCGCTTCTGGACCTACTGCGATCTTATCCATGTACATATCAGGTGCATTCAGCAAGTTGCCATGATCTGCAACAGCGATAACAGCTAAAGCATTCCAGCCGCCGCTTGCCACAATATTTGTTCCTTCCAATGGATCAACAGCGACATCCACGCGAGGTCCATATCCGTTTCCAAGCTTTTCCCCAATATAAAGCATTGGCGCTTCGTCCATTTCTCCCTCGCCGATGACCACAGTTCCCTTCATCGGAATCGTATCAAATACATCACGCATGGCACTTGTTGCAGCATCATCCGCTTCGTCTTTTAAACCTCTACCCATCCAACGAGCAGATTTTAATGCAGCTGCTTCTGTCACCCGTACTAGTTCCATCGATAAACTTCTTTCCATTTTTGTCCAAATCTCCTCTCACAGTCAAAGCCTTATGAATTTTGAAGTTCTTCTATTTCTTGGTCATTCAGCTTTTCACGCCAGATGGTTGCACCCAAGCCTTCAAGCTTCTCCTCAAGCATACTATATCCTCTGTCTATATGTTCAAGCCCTGTGATTTCGGTCACACCGTCTGCCATTAACCCTGCAACAACGAGACAAGCACCTGCTCGCAGATCACTTGCTTTGACCTTTGCACCTTGAAGCTGCGTTTGACCTGTAATAATGGCAGATCTTCCTTCCACCTTCATATTAGCACCCATTCGACGCAATTCGTCAATGTGTTTAAAACGGGCAGAGTAAATGGTATCTGTCACGACACTCGTGCCTTTCGCCTTTGTTAACAAAGCCGTCATCGGCTGTTGAAGATCGGTCGGAAAGCCCGGATACACAAGGGTTTTGATATCGACAGGCTTGAGTCCTTCATTTCTGCCAACGATCAGCATTTGATCGTTGCTTGTTTCAATTGTGAATCCCATCTCTCTAAGTTTCGCCGTAATTGATTCTAAATGAGTTGGGATCACATTATCAAGCACAACTTCATCCCCCATCGCTGCACCTGCAATTAAAAATGTACCTGCTTCTATGCGGTCAGGGATGATGGAATGCCTGCAGCCGTGAAGAGATTCCACACCTTCGATCCGAATCACATCCGTCCCCGCACCTTTGATTTTAGCTCCCATGCTTGCAAGCAGTGTCGCTACATCAATAATTTCGGGTTCTTTTGCGGCATTTTCAATCACTGTTTTCCCTTCAGCTAGCACGGCTGCCAGCATGATGTTGATGGTCGCACCTACACTGACAACATCAAGATAAATACGGGCTCCGACTAATTTTTCAGCGCGCAAATAAATCGCACCCTGTTCGTTTGTCACCTCGGCTCCAAGTGCTTCAAAGCCTTTGATATGCTGATCGATCGGTCTAGGTCCTAAGTGACATCCCCCTGGCAATCCAATGACAGCCTGCTTGAATCTACCGAGCATGGCGCCCATTAAATAATAGGATGCTCGTAGTTTCTTCACTTTCCCATTAGGAAGCGGCATACTGATCATGGAGGCAGGATTGACAACCATCTCACCTTTTTCAAACGTGACCTTTCCGCCAATCTCTTCTAACAGATCTCGTAATGTGTCAATATCTGAAATATGCGGAAGGCCTTCAATGGTTACTGGAGAATCAGCGAGAATCGTGGCAGGAATCAGTGCCACAGCACTATTTTTCGCACCACTAATATGTACGGTCCCGCGCAAGGGGTCACCGCCGGCAATGTTTAACTTTTCCATATTTGTCTCCCTTCTTAAAGAAGATCACTGTTGGAGTTATACTGTTTGTGGATGTCGCGCTTTAAAAGGTCTTGTCCAAAATTTAGCCAATATCAAGAGAAAGAATACAGGTTAAACGAAATTTGTCGGAAGAAAAATAATCGAAGCTTTGCGAGGCTGTGATGTTCTCTTCTTTGCACAAAACATTTCTTAGCGTATTTAAGGAAAACTGCGGCAAACGGATGGGTATCCGTCTGCCACAATCACTTATTTATTCCAGTCTGCTAAAAATTGCTCAATGCCTGCATCCGTTAATGGGTGTTTTGTCAGCTGCTTGATGACTTTCAGCGGCATTGTGCCGATATGAGCACCTCTAAGCGCAGCTTCTGTCACATGCTGCGGGTGACGAATGGATGCAGCAATGATTTGTGTATCTAATCCATGAACATCAAAAATGGTTTTCACTTCACTAATGAGATCAAGACCATTTTGGCCAATGTCATCTAAGCGGCCGAGGAATGGAGAGACATACGTCGCACCAGCTCTAGCTGCAAGAAGTGCCTGGTTTGCACTAAAAATCAACGTGACGTTTGTTTTAATCCCAAGGTCTGTTAACGCTTTGACCGCTTTAAGACCGTCTGTTGTCATTGGGATTTTAACTGTAATATTTGGTGCAATAGCAGCAAGCTCTTTTCCTTCTTCGATCATTTCTTCTGCTTTGAGGGAAATGACTTCCGCACTAACTGAACCTGATACCACGTCAGTGATTTCACGAAGGCGGTCGTGGAACGATACGTCCTTTTCTTTCGCTACTAAACTAGGGTTTGTTGTCACGCCTGCTAAAATGCCAAGCTCGTGTGCCTCTTTGATGTCTGCGATATTCGCTGTGTCTACGAAAAATAACATAACTGTGCCACTCTCCTATCAATAAATTGTCTGAAATGTAAATTTGATTGCGCTTTCTCAAGATATGGAGAAAACCGCCTGTGACTCAGGCGGCTTTCGGTTCTCATCAAATTATGCTTGGTTAGAAGAACCAAATTCACGCATTTTGCCGATAACAGTCGCTTTAATTGCGTCACGAGCTGGTCCAAGATATTTACGTGGATCATACTCTTCTGTTTTTGCAGCAAGTGTTTCGCGAACTGCTTTCGCAGAAGCAATTTGGTTTTCAGTGTTTACATTGATTTTTGCTGTACCAAGTGAAATCGCACGCTTGATGTCAGCAGTTGGGATACCTGTTCCGCCGTGAAGAACAAGTGGAAGTCCAGTTGTTTTACCGATTTCTTCCATTTCGGCGAAACCAAGGTTTGGTTCACCTTTGTATGGACCATGAACTGAACCTAGTGCAGGCGCAAGGCAGTCAATACCAGTACGTTCTACAAGCTCTTGGCACTCTTTTGGATCAGCATAAATAACGCCCTCAGCGATGACGTCGTCTTCTTGTCCACCAACAGTTCCAAGCTCAGCTTCTACAGATACACCGTGGAAATGTGCAAGCTCAACCACTTTTGCAGTTGTCGCTACATTCTCATCAAATGGATGGTGAGAAGCATCAATCATCACAGAAGTAAATCCTGCATGAATCGCTTTTGCACAAGATTCAAAGCTTGAACCGTGATCTAAATGAATCGCAACAGGAACTGTTACATTATATTCTTCGATTAACGCTTTTACCATTGCGACAACTGTTTTGAAGCCGCCCATGTAGCGTCCTGCTCCTTCAGATACTCCTAAAATCACTGGAGATTTCTCTTCTTCAGCAGCTTGTAAAATCGCTTGCGTGAATTCTAAGTTATTTAAGTTAAACTGTCCAACAGCGTAACCTTTTTCCTTTGCGTCTTTCAACATTTCTGTCATTGAAACTAAAGGCATGATGAAAAATCCTCCCTATGTAGCTAATTTGCTTACTAAAAAAAGCTCTCCACCCTAGCATGACCAGAATTTCTCGCCATATGTAAACTTTCAAAGTCAGATCGCTTTCTTCTTCTTATCTAGAATACCAATTATTCGACAAATCGGCAACAGAATGACTTGATTCAATCATTTCCATCTAGCCATTTGTTTCGAGTGGCAAGTATTCTTTGACTGCATCACGGATTTCATCAATATCAAATGGTTTAGCAAAATGCGTTAATGCACCGAGCTCTTTAGACTCTTGAATCATATCTAGTTCGCCATAAGCTGATCATAATGATCACGCGGATGTCTTCATCAATTAATTTCATGCGTTTTAAAATCTCAATGCCATCCATTCCGGGAATCTTCATATCAAGCAGGACGAGGTTTGGTCTATGGTTTTTCACAATATCTAATGCCTGCAGTCCGTTAGCGGCTTGAAAGGTTTGATAGCCTTCTTTATGAAACACTTCATTTAGCAATATTCTAATACCGTACTGATCATCGACAATTAAAATTTTCTCATTCATCTGTTACACCCCATTGCTTTCATTTTTCGCCATAAAAAGAGCTGTTGTTAAATAATTCTGTTTGATTTTCACATTTCCTTTAATTATAATAGTTTACTTTACGACATTTTCTGAGCATTTTTCCTAATATTCTCTTTATATTCTATTATAAAATGATCTGACAGAAGGAGGAAATGAGTCTTGTTAAAAATTTTCACTACCCAATTATCAGGTATTTTTTCACGTATTGGAGATAAACAGGCCGAAGCGATCGAAGACGGTGCACGCCTTCTTGCTCAGGCCGTTGTCAGTGGACATGCCGTGTATTTTCATGGCAAGAATGAACTGGCGGCTGTAGCCTTAGAGGCATCTGAGAGCAAGGAGCCGTTTCCGGGTGCGAAGGTTCTGCCGCTGGATCAAAAGGAGCGCAGCTTACTTCATCCAAGTGACAGGGTGCTTTTATTTTATTCAGATCCAGAAGATCAAGAGATTCAATCCCTTGTCAAAGAGCTGCACGAACAAGGTACACCTATTGTCGGGGTCGGTCCTGCACAAAAGGAAACATCATTCATTGAAGACCATTGTGATGTCCACATTGATTTTCAGCTCAAAAAACCACTTGTGCCTGCAGAAGATGGAACAAGGTTCGGCTATCCTGCACTGATGACCTGCTTATATGTCTACCATGCTCTATCGTTTACTGTGAAAGAAATCGTTGAGGAATATGAATAAAAAAACTGCCGAGAAGATGCTATTCTCGGCAGTTTTTTGTTTTATTTTGATTCAGATGCCTGTAGTGAAGCACCAACGAAATCTCTAAATAACGGCTGTGGTCTTGTCGGTCTTGAAATGAATTCTGGGTGGAACTGAGAAGCAAGGAACCATGGGTGATCCTTCAGTTCAATGATTTCAACAAGGCGTCCGTCTGGGCTTGTACCAGAGAAGACAAAACCTGCTGCTTCCATTTGCTGTCTGAATTCGTTATTAAACTCATAGCGATGACGGTGGCGTTCGTACACGACTTCGTCATTGTATGCAGCAAATGCTTTTGAGTCTTCGTTTAATTTACAAGGGTATAGGCCGAGGCGAAGTGTTCCACCTAAGTCATCAACATCCTTCTGTTCTGGAAGAAGGTCGATGATTGGGAATGCTGTTTCTGGATCAATTTCAGCGGAATGCGCTCCCTCTAAACCTAGTACGTTTCTCGCATATTCGATAGATGCGACTTGCATACCTAAGCAAATTCCGAAGAATGGCACTTTGTTTTCGCGCGCATATTGTGTTGCAATGATTTTCCCTTCTACTCCGCGGTCTCCGAAGCCTCCAGGAACAATAATGCCGTCTACATCTTGAGCGAAATCAGCCATATTTTCTGCTGTGACTTCTTCTGCGTTGATCCATTTGATTTGAACATCCGCATCAAATGCATAGCCCGCATGACGAAGTGATTCAACGACAGAAATGTATGCATCTTGCAGCTCAACATATTTCCCTACAAGACCAATCGTGACTTGTTTTGACAGGTTTTGCACTTTATCAACAAGCGCCGTCCACTCCGTCATGTCCGCATCTTGACAGTCAAGCTTCATGTGCTCACATACAAGCTTGTCTAATCCTTGTTTTTGTAAATCAAGCGGAATCGAATAAAGGGTATCTGCATCCTGACATTCGATGACTGCTTTCGTATCAATATCACAGAATAGCGCAATTTTGTCCTTCATGTCTTGTGCCAATGGCATTTCAGTTCTGACCACAATGACGTTTGGCTGAATACCTAGACTACGAAGTTCTTTTACACTATGCTGTGTTGGTTTTGTTTTCAGTTCTCCTGCAGCACGGATGTAAGGAACAAGGGTACAATGAATGTACATCACGTTTTCACGGCCGATGTCACTCTTCATTTGACGAATCGCTTCTAGGAATGGAAGGGATTCGATATCTCCAACTGTTCCACCGATTTCTGTAATGACCACATCTGCACCCGTTTCTTTCCCTGCACGGTACACACGGTCTTTGATTTCATTTGTAATGTGGGGAATGACCTGTACGGTTCCACCTAAATAGTCGCCGCGGCGCTCTTTTTTCAGGACTGTAGAATAGATTTTACCAGTTGTGACGTTGCTGTATTTATTCAAGTTAATGTCAATGAAGCGCTCGTAGTGACCTAAGTCAAGATCTGTTTCAGCACCGTCGTCTGTGACAAATACCTCACCGTGCTGATATGGACTCATTGTCCCTGGGTCTACGTTGATATATGGATCAAATTTTTGAATGGTGACATCCATCCCTCTATTTTTCAGAAGGCGGCCTAACGATGCAGCCGTGATCCCTTTTCCAAGTGAGGAAACAACTCCTCCTGTTACAAAAATATACTTTGTCATTTCGTATGCTCCTCTCTTTTTTACCCTTGCATGACTAGACATGCACAGCTTCATCCTTTTAGAGTGTATCCCTAAATCTCTTGAAAAATAAGAAAGCTCCCTTTCAAATAAATGAAAGGGAGCGTAAATGAACGTATCTTTACGTACTCTTTTTTAGAGAGCCCAAAATACATACTACATAGTTCGCTCTGGAAAGTCAAGACGGTTTTGTCCTGTTTTCAGGACCGGTTTGTGAGGGTTATTTGTCTTCCTCATCATCGTCTAAATCGTCTTCATCAATTTCCGTTAAGCCGTCATCATCTTCATCATCATCTTCGTCGAAGTCTTCTATCTCTTCATCGATTTCTTCATCATCTAGGTCAAGGTCCTCGTCGTCTTCAACAAGATCAAGATCTTCTTCAAGCTCGTCGATTTCTTCTTCCTCTTCAATATCATCGAAGTCTTCTTCAACGACAGCAGCTTTTGTTTTTTTCTTTTTCGCTTTTGTTTTCACAGCTGGCTGAACTTCTTCTTCGATTTGATCAACTGGATACCAGCTGCGAAGTCCCCATCTCTGATCACCTAACGAAATAAAGCGGCCATCTATATTTAAGTCTGTATAAAATTGAGCAAGTCGATCATCAAGATCAGATTTTTGTATCCCTTGTAAACGGACCATTTCATCTATTAACTCGGAAAACGTAATCGGCGTTTTGCTGTCTCTGAAAATTTCATAAGCAAGTTCAACTAAAGACATTTGTTTGAGCTGTTCCTGTGAGTATTCTTTCAAACTCAAGGTCAGACACTCCCTTTCTATTACATGTATGTATCCATTTATCAGTGAAATAATAAGTATTTATACCTTATTCTTACGACAAACCATACCTCTCATTATAAACAAATTAGGGGAGTTTATGCCACCTTTATTGATGTTAATTTTTGATTTTTTCACAAGAGGAGCCTCTAGCGGTCAATCATTTGCGCCGAATTGGCATAATTCATGTGTGGAGCACACGTTTTGCATGCTTTTTTGTCTTCTCTTTTGATGAATACAAAGCCATTTACTCTTCTTAAAAAAGGGGATTTATTCCTTCACAAAATGTTCACTTACGACGAATTGAAACAGAAATCTATAATAAAAAGACTAATTTTGAGAGGTTGATCGAATTGCCAATGACAAAAAAAGAAGATATACAATTTGGTGTCTTGATGTGTTTTTGTATGTTTTCAGTGATGTTCTTTTATAACCTATTTCTAAATGGACGGCTTGGACATATGACATGGTTAGAAGGTGTACTCACCTATGTGATCGGTTTTGCCATCACGTTGTTGATTGAGATGTGTATTGTTGGGCCTTCAGCAAAAAAAGCAGCCAACCGTTTTGCCCCAAAAGGCAAGAAAATCTATTTTATTCTCACTCTTTCTATCTTTATCGTGTTTGGGATGGTGTGTCTCATGTCATTATGCGGATATGTCGTTCAAAGCATCAGCACAGGATTTCAAACACAATCGATTCTATCTGATTACTTAACGATTTTCGGTCATAATGTCATGTTGGCGTTCCCTTTGCAAATGTTGATTATGGGACCGCTTGTCCGTTTTGTTTTTTTCAAATGGGTGAAATTAAAACAGACAGCAGCGGTTTAGTCGAATGGATATGTTACAGCTGGATATTCTGAATGAGTGAAAAAACCAAAGGTACGGTGAATAAAGTGCCCGCAGACACGAGTACAATGAGTTTTCTGCGGCTGTTTTCTTTTTCTTCCTTCCTTTTTGGAGACTTTGAAAGCTCTGTGGAGACCATAATCCATATGATCATCGTGACGATTCCTAAAATGCCAATAAATGTTGTGTTCATCATGATAACCTCCATTTTGGTTCTTTTCCCAATTTTACCATAGTGATCAGGTGATATGAGATCATAAAAACAGACCACCTCATATCAGGTGGTCTTTACTTGGTTTCTACATATCTAGCAGTTTCCGTGAGATGACCAGCCGCTGGATTTCTTGTGTACCTTCATAGATTTGAGTGATTTTCGCATCACGCATGTATCGTTCAACTGGGTAATCCTTTGTATAGCCGTATCCGCCGAAGATTTGTACAGCTTCTGTCGTCACCTTCATGGCTGTATCACCGGCAAAGAGCTTGGACATAGCTGATTCTTTCCCATACGGAAGCCCTTTCGTTTCAAGCCATGCTGCCTGATAGGTGAGCAGTCTTGAGGCCTCAATTGCCGTTGCCATATCCGCTAACTTAAAAGCAATGCCTTGCTGCTGAATGATTGGTTTGCCGAATTGTTTACGCTCCTTTGCATAATTGACTGCTGCATCCAGAGCACCTTGAGCAATGCCAACAGCTTGTGCGGCAATACCGTTTCTGCCGCCGTCAAGTGTCATCATCGCTATCTTAAAACCTTCGCCTTCTTGACCAAGCCGGTTCCTTTCGGGTATACGACAGTCTTCAAAGATGATTTCTGTCGTTGGCGATGAGCGGATGCCCAGTTTGCTTTCTTTTTTGCCGATTGAGAAGCCTTGCGTCTCTTTTTCTACAATAAAAGCGGTTGTATTGCGCGATGAAGCATCCTGGTCAGTAACAGCAAACACAATATAATAATCCGCAATGCCTCCATTGGTAATAAAAATCTTTGCCCCGTTCAAGACGTATTCATTCCCTGCTTTTACTGCTGTTGTTTTCATTCCGCCGGCATCTGAGCCCGAGCCGCTCTCGGTCAGTGCGTATGCGCCGATCTTCTGTCCCTCTGCAAGCGGCTTTAAATACGTCTCCTTTTGCTCATCTGTTCCGAATGTATAGATTGGCCATGAGGCGAGTGATGTGTGAGCAGATAGGGTGACGCCTGTTGAGGCGCACACTCGTGAGAGCTCTTCAACCGCTATGACATAGGCCAAATAATCACTACCAATCCCCCCATTTTCTTCTGGCCAAGGGATTCCCGTTAAACCAAGCTCCGCCATTTGACGAAAAATAGCGGGATCATACGATTCTGTTTCATCTCGCTCTGCTGCTGTTGGCTCCACTTCATTTTTCGCAAAATCTCTCACCATTTTTTGTATCATTTCGTGTTCGTCACTTAATTGGAACTGCATCATGAGCCACCTCACTTCATATTAGCTGTTTACAAATAACCAGCCTTTGTATTTCACTTGTTCCTTCATAAATCTCACAAATTTTCGCATCACGAAAGTACTGCTCTGCTCGGTATTGCTTCGTGTAACCGGCTAGACCAAGCAAATGGATGACTTCAGTACTAATATCAACCGCTGTTTTAGATGCAAATAACTTCGCCATCGACGCTTCCTTCGTGACAGGGCGATTGGCCTCTTTATAAGAAGCCGCTTGATAGACAAGAAGTTTTGCCGCTTCCAGCTTGGTGCCCAGATCGCCCAACCGAATGGTCGTTTCAAGGCCAGCTGGGTGCTGCTTTAAATACGTCACCGCCTCAGCTAATGCGGCTTCTGCAATGCCAAGGCTTTGAGCCGCAATGCCAATTCTCCCCGCATTTAAGCTAGACATGGCAATCCTAAAGCCTTCTCCTTCTGCACCGAGCAGCTGTTTTTTTGGAATTCGAACACCGTCAAAATGAAGTGTGACTGTTTTTGATCCATGCAGGCCCATCTTCTTCTCATCTTTTCCGATCGTAAATCCTGGTGTCCCGTTCTCCACAATGAACGCTGATATATTTTTCTTAGCAGAAGCAGGGTCTGTCACGGCAAATACAAGATAGACTTCCGCTTCACCGCCGCTTGTGATAAAAATTTTCGTTCCATTTAATACATAGTGATCGTCTGTGCGCTCTGCTTTCAACTGAATACTAGAGGCATCTGATCCTGCCTTCGGTTCAGTTAGACAAAAGGCGCCCAGCTTCTGCCCGGACGCAAGCTTGGGAACGTAGGATTCTTTTTGTTCAGTCGTTCCAAACGCCAAAATCGGCATCGTCACAACAGATGTATGAACGGATACAATGACACCGATGGTTGCACTTACTTTGGATAATTCATGAATCGCCATGATATAGGTTGTGAAATCTGCCCCTAATCCGTGATACTTATCTGGGATCGGAATGCCTAAAAAGCCTTGCCGACCCATTTCAGCTAAAAGCGTTTTCGGGAACACGCCCTGTTCCATCGCTTCTATTTCAGGGAATACATGCTGGCGTGCAAATTCTGCTATTCGTTTTCTCCAAAGACGTTGTTTTTCTGTCAGCAGCACATCCATCTTGACTCCCCCTATGAGTGGTCGTGGTAAGTGTAAAAACCTCTCTTTGTCTTTTTGCCCAGCCAGCCTGCGTTCACGTATTTTTTCAAAAGAGGACAAGGTCGATATTTGCTATCTCCAAGACCCTCGTGAAGGGTATTCATAATAAATAAACAAGTATCGAGCCCGATGAGGTCGGCGAGACGAAGAGGGCCCATTGGATGGTTCATTCCAAGCGTCATGATGCCGTCAATACTTTCTACATCTGCCACGCCTTCATAAAGGGTATAAATGGCTTCATTGATCATCGGCATCAAAATGCGATTTGACACAAACCCAGGGAAGTCTTCCACTTCAATTGGGGTTTTGTCTAATGTCTTTGCGGTGCCAAAAACAAATTGGTACGTGGCATCATCCGTTTGTAGCGCACGGATCACTTCCACAAGTTTCATCACGGGAACTGGATTCATAAAATGCATGCCAATCACTTTCTCTGGCCGTTTCGTCACGGCTGCTAATTCTGTGATTGACAAGGAAGACGTATTTGTCGCAAATATCGTGTCATCAGGTGCAAATTGATCGAGGGTTTCAAAGATTTGTTTTTTGATCTTCATTTGTTCAGATGCGGCTTCAATCACTAAATGCGTCTGCTGTACATCCTTTAGATCTGTTGAAACAGCCAATCGCTGTGTAATATCACGGACTGCCTGATGTGCCAGCTTTCCTTTTTCTGCTCGTTTCGTCAGTTGTTTGGTCATAGAGGAAATGGCTCGATGAATCTGCTCCTCTTCCGTATCATGGAGCAGGACGGTATAACCTGACTGTGCAAATACTTGGGCAATACCCGAGCCCATTTGACCAGCCCCAACGACCATGACGGTCTCTTCTATACTCATGACAATGAACGCCTCCCTTTTAATCCACCTTGATCATGATCGCATCACCTTGACCCCCGCCGCTGCAAATCGCCGCAATGCCGATCCCGCCGCCTCTTTGTCTGAGTGCATGGATCAAGGTCAATATAATACGTGTTCCGCTTGCTCCAATCGGGTGACCAATCGCGACTGCCCCTCCGTTCACATTCATTTTCCGCCGATCCAGCCCAAGCATTTTTTCGCATGCCAATGCAACCGCTGAAAAAGCCTCATTGATTTCAAACAAATCGATATCCTCTACTCGCTTCCCTGTTTTCTTTAACACTTTTTCGATGGCATAGGCTGGTGTTTTCGGAAAGTCCTTTGCCTCTACTGCCACTTGCGCATGCCCAAGCACAACTGCTAGAGGTTTTTCACCTTGCTGCATGGCGTATGTGTCTTTCATTAATAGAAGCGCACTTGCACCATCATTGACACCCGGTGCATTGCCAGCGGTAATCGTACCTGCCTGATCGAAAACGGGCATCAGTTTTGACAAACGTTCATATGACGTATCACGCCTCGGGGCTTCATCTTCTGAAATCAGCTGATCTCCTTTTTTATTCTTGACGGTAACGGGGATGATCTCATTTTTAAAAAAGCCGCTTTTTTGCGCCTCAATGGCTCGTTCATGACTTCTTAACGCCCAAAGGTCTTGTTCTTCTCGTGTAATGCCAAGCTCTTTCGCCGCCATGCTTCCATACTCACCCATATGAACACCTATAAACGAACAGGTTAATCCATCTAAAATCATGGCATCTTGTACAGCACCATCTCCCATTTTGTAACCCCATCGTGCTTTTTTCAGAAGATAAGGAGCATGAGACATGGATTCCATACCGCCTGCCACGATCACATTGGCATCTCCCGCTCGAATGATTTGATCGGCTGTCGTGACACTGCGCATTCCTGAAGCACAGACTTTGTTGATGGTTTGCGTCGGAACCGACCAAGGAAGATCTGCATGTCTAGCTGCCTGTCTTGAAGGAATTTGACCTTGTCCTCCTTGAAGGACACTGCCCATGATGACTTCATCCACTTCATGAACATTTGAGGCTCTTTCCAGCGCAGCTTTTATCGTCATCCCGCCTAATTCTGCAGCAGTCAAACGACTTAAAGTTCCACCTATTTTCCCAAATGGTGTTCTCGCTCCAGATACAATGACCGTCGTGCTCATTTCTTTCCCCTCCTATTTGTTACCGCTTACATAAATGCTAGACAGCTCTTAAAAATTCGGTATTTATCGGCCGATGGACAGTCGATCCATCGGCCTGACACCTTTATGAAGCCTGCGTTCTCGTTTCGCCAAACACTGATTTTTCAAGAAGTTCTGCGACATCAAATGTGCCGACCTGCTCTTCTACTTCCTTCGCTTTCGTCCCATCCCCAAGCATGGTTAAACAATATGGGCATCCTGAGCTGATGATGGATGGCTGTACCTGTAAGGCCTGCTCCGTTCTCGCTGTGTTAATCCGAGTACCTGTCTCTTCTTCCATCCACATTAAGCCGCCGCCGGCACCACAGCACATCCCCGATTCACGATTCCGTTCCATTTCTTTCAGTGTCACACCCGGAATGGCTTTTAAAATATCTCTTGGCGGATCATAGACCTCGTTATATCTGCCTAGGTAGCAAGAATCGTGGAAAGTAATGACCTCGTTCACTTCATGAATAGGCGTTAATTTTCCCTCTTTTACTAGCTCTGCCAGTAATTCTGTATGATGATACACCTCTGCCTCAAGTCCAAAGTCTGGGTATTCATTTTTAAATAAATTGTAAGCATGCGGATCGATCGTGACGATTTTGGTTACGTCATTTTTTTGGAATTCTTCGATGTTTTTTGCAGCAAGCTCTTGGAACAAAAATTCATTCCCAAGTCTTCTCGGTGTATCGCCTGAGTTTTTCTCTTTATTGCCTAGGATGGCAAAAGAAACCCCTGCTTCATTGAGCAGTTTTGCAAAGGCAAGAGCAATCTTTTGGCTTCTATTGTCATATGCCCCCATCGATCCAACCCAGAATAAATAGTCAAAGGTCTGATCTGCTTTTTTCAGTTCTTTCACTGTCGGAACATGCACATCTTCTCTTAGTTCACGCCAGTTTTCTCTTTCTTTTCGGTTCAATCCCCATGGGTTCCCTTGGCGCTCGATGCTTGTCATCGCACGCTGTGCATCTGCATCCATTTTTCCTTCTGTCAGTACTAAGTATCTGCGCATATCAATGATTTTGTCGACGTGTTCGTTCATGACAGGACACTGATCTTCACAGTTTCGGCATGTCGTGCATGCCCAGATTTCTTCTTCTGTAATGACCTCACCAATGAGAGAAGGATGATACATTGCGCTCGCCGCAGATTCTTCCGCTCCAGCTCCTCTTGCCTGCATCGCCAGCTGATTTCCTGTCGTCTGCTTGAAAGCAAGCTGCGGAACCCACGGTGTCTTTGAAGTAATGGCAGCCCCTTTATTTGTTAAATGATCTCTTAATCGTAAAATCAAATCCATTGGAGACAGCATTTTCCCCGTCCCTGTCGCCGGGCACATATTCGTACAGCGCCCGCACTCCACACAAGCGTAAAGATCGATCAGCTGAGATTGACGGAAATCTTCAATTTTCCCAACGCCGAACGTTTCTTGTGTCTCATCTTCAAAATCAATTTTTTGCAGTTTGCCTGGCGGGTCCAATCTGCTGACAAATACGTTGACCGGGCCAGCGATGAGATGGGCGTGCTTAGACTGCGGGACGTACACTAAGAACGTCAGTAAAATAAGAAGATGCACCCACCATGCGACATAGAACACAATTGTTGCTGCAAGTGGTGAAAGCCAGCCCAGCAAGAAAGCAATGCCGGAAGCAATTGGCTCAGTTGCTGATAGTGAGTGCCCATGCCAAATGATGTTCATTCCGTTTCCCAGTAATACGGTCAGCATCAATCCGCCAATAAACAAAAGGACAAGCCCTGATTTAAAGCCCCTTTTTAAACGGACTAACTTCTCGACATATCTTCTATGGAACGCCCAAACCACCGCCACTAAAATGAGAAGTGTGACTACCTCTTGGAAGAACGTAAAGACACCGTAAAGCGGACCTAATGGTAGCCCGCTGTCTGGAACAAGTCCCTTCATAATAAAATCAAGGGCTCCGAACTGCACTAAAATAAATCCATAGAAAAACAGCACATGAATGATGCCGCTCTTCTTGTCCTTCAGCAGTTTCTTTTGCCCAAACACATTCACCCAAACACGTTCTAAGCGTTTTTTCATGTCTTTTTGAAATTCTTCTTTTTTGCCAAGACGAATATACGCCGCTCGTGTTCGAATGAGATAAATAAACAAATACACAGCGTAAGCGGTCACTGCCGCAAATGCAATCAAGTTAACAATTAAAAGGCTATTCATCTTGCTCCCCCTTTCATTCCCCAAAACCCACTTTGTTCCGTTTCCATGTTGTACCTCTATCATAAATAATGAATGAGTATTCAGTCAATATTTTTTGCCCATTTGGGTACACTATCGTCATATGTAAAAAAGGAGGAACCTTCATGATCGCATTGATCATTCTACTCGTCGTCTTCGTCATTGTTCTACTCGTCAGGCTAGATCTTTATATAGGGAGAAAATATTTTTCGACCCATGCTTTTGAACGGTCTTTTGACCAAACAAGCGGCGATGCAGTTTTTTATCATGATGGCGAACCACTGTTTGATCAGCTGCTTACGGATATACAGCAAGCCTCTTCTTCTATTCATATGATGTTCTTTATTGTAAAGAACGACAAGATTGGGCAAAGGATTCTGCAAGCACTTAAAGCGAAAGCAGAGCAAGGTGTTTCGGTTTTTTTGCTCACAGATCGGTTAGGCTCCTATCCATTTGATCAAACATCCATTCAGATGCTCGAGAAAAGCGGCATTCAATTTTACTTTTTAAACAAACCACGTTTTCCTTTTTTCATTTATCGCTTGAACATGAGAAATCACCGGAAGATCACGGTGATCGATGGGAAGATCGGCTACATTGGCGGGTTTAATATCGGCGATGAATATGTAGGGAAAAACGGCAGGTTTGGCATTTGGAAAGACTATCACCTGCGAATGACAGGACAGGTTGTCGCAGACCTACAGCATGTGTTTCTGAATGATTTGTACCGGTCATCTGGTATTCACCAGCTGCAATACGAGGTTTTTCCTACACTGGAACCGGGAACATTACAGTGCACTACACGTGCGACGGCAGGTTTTTCTTTAGAAGCCTTATTTCTTCACGATATTCAACAGGCGAAAAAGCAAATCACCATCTGCACGCCCTATTTTATTCCATCAGCTCCTCTTCTAAGCGCCCTTCTTGACGCACGGAAGCGAGGCGTGACTGTCGACATCATCATCCCAATGAAGGCAGATCACCCGCTTGTGAAAGAAGCTGGATTTCATTATTTGAAAGATCTGATCGCTGCTGGATGTCTTGTGTATCGTTTTTATAAAGGGTTTTATCATGCGAAAGCCATTCTCATCGATCATAGCCGCTGTATGATCAGTACGGCGAACTTTGATAAACGAAGTTTGTTTTTCAACGAAGAAGTGGATGTGGCCATTGATGATCCCGCCTTCACCGCACATGTAGAGGAAAAGATTCGTGAACACATGGAAGTGTCAGAACTGATGACTGAAGAAAAATACAAACAGCGCCCACTTCTCACGCGTCCAATTGAGTGGATAGGCGCCATGTTCTCGTATTTTTTATAAAGGAGTTGACCTATGCGTTATCGATTTGGTTATGTATCCAACGCCGTCACTTTATGGGAAGCTTCACCTGCCAAGTCGCTGACCTTTGCAAGATACAGTAAGCTCTCAAAGGAAGAGAGGACAGAGGCTCTATTGCGAACGACGAAAGCCAACCTCGTCAATACATTAAGAACGCTTTATTTTGCGATTGCCCATGATATTCCGCTTTACCGTTTTTCAAGCTCGATTGTCCCGCTCGCCACCCATCCTGAGGTGCGGTGGGACTTTGTGACACCCTTTCGCAAAGAATTTCTAGAGATTGGTCAACTCGTAAAGCGGCACGGATTACGAGTGAGCTTTCACCCCAATCAATTTACTTTGTTCACAAGTCCAAAGCCATCCATTACAGAAAATGCCGTCATCGATATGACCTATCATTATGAAATGCTTGAGGCCATGAAGCTTGAAAAGGAAGGCTATATGAACATTCATGTCGGAGGTGCATATGGTGACAAGGCATCTGCTTTACAGCGTTTTGATGACAATATAAAGCAGCTTCCTGCACATATCAAGGCGAGAATGACGCTTGAAAATGATGACAAAACATACACGTCATTAGAAACGCTTGATGTTTGTGAAAAGCATGGCATCCCGTTTGTATTTGATTACCACCATCACATGGCAAACAAAGATGATGATGCGTCACTTGATGACATTCTGCCAAGAGTGTTTGACACGTGGGCAAACACTGGCATACCGCCTAAAATCCACTTATCCTCACCAAAATCAGAAAAGGCGATACGAAGCCATGCGGATGGAGTGGAGATGTCCTTTGTATTGCCACTTTTTCAAGCTTTAAAGCCGTATGGTCGTGATGTGGATTTTATGATTGAGGCAAAGAAAAAGGATCAGGCCTTACTCCGTCTTGTTGAGGAGCTGTCAGCGATCAGAGGCAATCGGCGGACGGGCGGAGGCACCATTGAGTGGAAATCGTAGAGAAAGGTTTACCTCTATCGCAACGGGGGTAACAAAGCTATTGTGAGAAAGTATTTAACAGGAGGATATGAAGATGTCACAAATCTATTCAATCCGAATTGCTGCGAAAGCATTGAATTTACATAAGCTTATTTCTCTATACGAAAAGTGCCAGCACGCTCAGCATCGTTTATATGTATATTCTAAAAAAACAATGTGCAACATTAAGAACATCGTAGAGCTAGAAACCTTTAGGCTCACTCATTTAGAATCAGACTATTTAATCGTGGTAGAAGGAAAAGAGGCACAAGACCTTCTTCAGCCATTTGAAAAAGAGAATGCTTCGTAATCGTAAAGAAAGGCAGCCTTAGGCTGACAAAGGGATAAAATGAACTTTATTTTATCCCTTTGTCTTCTTTTCAGCGTAGTTGAAAACCTTTGCAGTCTAGGAAGGACGAGTACCGGCGCGGAGCGAATGTCACATTCGTGAGCACCGGCACGCAGGACTGACACCGAATGCGAGGGTTTGTCTACACGCTGGGGCAGCCTTAAGGCTGCTCTTTTTCTTATATCCATGCTTCTGTCAGCCAAACCTCGCCTGACGCTGCATTCATTTTTACTTGTGTACCGATTGGCATCGTGAGCATCGGATGCGTATGGGCACTGTCAAATTCCGCGATGAGCGGCCTCTTTGTATCTCCCAGTACTTCAAGTAATAGATCGTGCGGCCTTTTGCCCGTTCCTTCATCATCAAACAGCTCATGTTTCCCTAAAAGGATACCAGATACCCGTTCAAACACACCATTTATCTTTAACAGAGAGAAGTTCTTTTCGACGATGGAGGCGGTTTTCATACAATCTTCAATGAGAAGGATATCGCCCTTTTGGATTTGAGGCATGAATTCACTTCCCCATATGCCATACATGGCATTTAGGTTCCCGCCGATCAGTCTGCCTTCTGCCTGCCCTTCAATGACGCACATCCAATCGTTTGGACGTTTTTCTTTTTCTCGTATTTTCTCTTCCCAGTTGATCCGTTCGTCCGTCCAGAAGGGCGGTTTTTTCACCTGATATGGGATGGGCTGCGGATGAATGAGAATGTCCTCGAAAGATTGATATGTATGATTGACAAATGGTTCAAACTCTCCAAAAGACGGCACAAGTGCAGGCCCGTAAAAAACAGGCAGACCCGTTTTTTCATAAGCCGCTAAAAGAATCGCCGTCGCATCTGAATAACCAATCATGATTTTCGGATGCTTCATCAGCAGCTCAAAGTCGAGATAAGGCAGCAAACTATTCGAGTTCGTCCCCCCGATCATCGACATGATACAGGACAAATCTTCTCTCGCCATCAGCTCATTCAGCTCAGCTGCTCGTTCTTGAATCGTTCCCGAACGATAGTGATCCTCTTTCCCTGTTAATGATCCTGGTACCACAATGAATCCTTTTTGTTCAAGCCATTCCTTCGCCCGCTCATACCTAAGAGGCGAGGTAGCAGATGCTGGACTTGAGGGAGAATAAATACCTATTTTATCGCCCTTCTGTAAACGCCGAAGCCCCTTCATTCCATCAGATCCTTCCTACACGAGTTTTTACTATCCTAGCAAAAAAAGCCCTTTTTCAAAAGGGCTAAGATTTAAAAATAAAGTACACTTCAATTTAACAGCTTAAACAGGCCAAATATGATGACAGTAAAACTGATGGCCAGCGTTGCAAATATCTCAATATGAAAAAGAGCCCAGCTTAATAGCTGGACTCATTCAATCACTTCTCTTCAATGACCAAACTGCGCTTCGTGCAGTCTGCTGTATACACCGCCCATTTGAATTAAATCTTGGTGACGGCCTTGTTCTTCAATGCCTTCCTCTGTCACGACGATGATTCGATCTGCATGTTTAATTGTCGCAAGGCGGTGAGCAATGACGAGTGTCGTCCGGCCGACTGCCAGTTCGCTTAGTGCGTCTTGGATTGCTTTTTCTGTTTCTGTATCAAGTGCTGACGTCGCTTCATCCAAAATAAGAATAGACGGGTTTTTCAAAAACATCCGTGCAATTGACAGGCGTTGCTTTTGACCGCCGGATAGCTTAACGCCGCGTTCACCAATGACCGTATTCAACCCTTCTGGGAAACGCTGAACGAGCTCCTCTAAATGGGCACGTCGCACCGCCTCCCAAATGTCTGCATCACTCGCTTCTAGGTTGCCGTACGCAATATTCTCACGAATGGTGCCTGAGAATAAAAAGACATCCTGCTGCACAATGCCAATCTGCTGTCTTAAAGAGGACAAAGTCATCGATTTTGTGCTCACACCATCAATGGTGATGTCTCCTTCGTCCACATCATAAAAACGAGGCAGCAGACTGCAAATGGTCGATTTCCCCGCTCCTGATGGCCCGACAAACGCAACAGTTTCCCCTTGTTTAATCTTCAAGTCGATATCCTTCAATACATGACTGTGCTCATCGTAGCCAAATGTCACGTTTCGATACTCAATTTCACCTTTCAAGCCGTAAAGATCACGTGCTCCTTCTGTATCCTTCACATCTGGCTCTGTTTCAAGCAAATCGACATAGCTTTTAAAACCGGCAATGCCTTTTGGATACATTTCAATCACCGTGTTGATCTTATCAATGGGTCTGAATAGCACATTTGTGATCAAGACAAAGGCGATAAATCCGCCTGCCGTTAATTGACCTTGAAGAACAAACCATGTACCTGCCAGAAGGACAAACAGCGTCACAAGTCTTGTGAGAATATAGCTGATTGATCCGTTAACTGACATAATTTTATAGGAAAGAAGTTTCGCTTTTCGAAAGCGGTTGTTGTTTTCAGCAAAACGCTTTTTCTCAAAATGTTCATTTGCAAAGGCTTGAACAAGACGAATACCGCCAATATTGTTTTCAACCCTTGCATGAAAATCTCCAATGTCATTGTTGAGTTGTGTAATCGCCTGTGTCATTTTTTTATTAAAATGAAGGGCTAACCAGATGATGACTGGCATAATCAAGAAGGTTAAAATGGCAAGCTGCCAGTTAATCATGAGCATGACGGCAAAGGCGCCAAGAATGGTCATAATCGCAATAAACAAATCCTCAGGTCCGTGATGCGCCACCTCACCAATGTACATGAGGTCATTTGTCATTCGAGACATAAGCTTACCCGTTTTGTTGTTATCAAAAAATTTAAAGGACAGACGCTGAAAATGATCAAATAGCTTTTTTCTCATATCGGTCTCAATGTTAATGCCAAGCATGTGCCCCCAATACGACACGATAAATTGCATCACTGAGCTGAGTGCGTAAATGACAAACAGCGCAAGTGCGGTCCAGGCAATGACCGTCCAGTTCCCTGTTGGTAATAATGTATCAATGAAGTAGTTCACGATCAGCGGGAAACCTAGTTCCATGAGCCCAACGGCAACAGCGCAAAAGAAATCTAAAAAGAACAGACCACGATAGGGCCTGTAATAGGCAAAAAAGCGCTTTAGCATATGTAAAAGAACCTCACTTCCTCTATAATTGATAATCATTTTCAATTATAGAGGAATCATTATCGAAATACTAGATCAGGAAATGATTTCTTTCCCTGGAAGCCCTCACAATACACCTGAAAACAATCGCGCAAACGATTCCTTTAAACGTTCCTTTAAGCCCCTTTTATAAAAATGAACTGGCCCCATTTGCTCACATTCTTTCATATCTTCCTCATAATGAGCCATCAATTGTTCGATCGGTTTCTTTGCCGCTGTAAAGACATTGACCTCAAAATTGAGTTGGAAGCTTCTCATATCAACATTGGCCGTTCCGACAGAGGCAAGTTCTCCGTCTGCAATCATGACCTTTTGATGCATGAACCCTTTTTGATAGTGATATACCTTGATGCCCTCTTTCAAAAGCTCAGAAAAATAAGATCGTGTGGCGTATTGCGTGAGAAATCCATCATTAATCTCAGGCACCATCACACGCACATCCACCCCTCTTGTCGCCGCAATTTTTAACGCTGTGCGAATGGATTCATTTGGGACAAAATAAGGCGTCGCAATCCAAACAAATTGCTGTGCATTCGAAATGAGTGCGTCATATAAATCACTCATACTTTCCTTCATATCAGGTCCAGTCGGCACGACCTGAATGACATCTTCTCCTGTCACAGGATGCGGGGTGTGATACTTCGGATCATCAATTAACACTTCATCTGATACATACTCCCAGTCCAGCATAAATATGGAGTGAAGTGTCTGAACGGCTTCACCCTTTAACATCGTATGCGTGTCACGCCAAAAGCCGATGTTTTCATCGCGTCCTACATATTCCTTCCCGACATTGAGCCCACCAACAAATCCTGTTTCTCCATCAATAATCACGATTTTTCGGTGATTTCGGAAATTGAATTTTTGATTAAAGAATCCGTATTTTAATGGCAGAAAAGGAGCGACCTTTATCCCCGCCTGCTTCAATCGTTTAATATCTTTTCGTGAGAAGCGAATGCTGCCAGCCGCATCATAGATGAATCGAACCTCTACTCCTTCTTTCACTTTTTCAATCAGGATCTCCATCATCCGGTGACCGAGGAAATCAGATTTGAACATGTAATATTCTATATGGATGAACGTTTTTGCCTTTTTTAATTCTTCAAAAATACGAGGAAAGGTTTCCTCTCCATTCTTTAAAATCTCCATATCACTATTTGTATTTACATGCATCCCTGTCGCTTTTTCTGTGTAATGAAAAAAAGCACGCTGATTATCGGTTAAACGCGTCTCATCCGGCTTACTCTCAAGCTCTGATATTCTGCGTAATTTTTCTCGGTTATACATTCTCTTTGATTTAAACAAATGTCCTTTGACATAAAGCTGCCCCGAGAACAAATAAAACATATAGCCGATGATCGGGAAAAAGATCAGTACATACATCCATAACAGCGTGTGCTGTGATGTCCGGTTCTCTAGCATAAGCGAAATAATACTAAATAAAATGATGGCGATATAACTAGCTGCGTAAAGCTGAAAACCCCACGCTGGAACCGGCCACCAAAACACCACATATGCCCCGAATATCATGAAATATAAAAATAGAAATTCCAGTCTCCTCTTTTTCACATTCTCCGCCCTCATTCTGTCTTTTTCTTTTCCATACCCTTTGCACAGCTCGTCTGAAACGCACGGTTTGCTGCTTTCTTTTAGCTTTTACAGACTGGAGCGTTTTGATCCGATATAATGGAAAATATGTGAAGGAAAGGACGAATGACTTATGCGTACACCATCTGCTTTAAAAAAGGGAAGCCACATTCGGGTAATTGCTCCAAGCCGAAGTGCCAGCATTTTATCAGAAGAAGGAATAGCTCAGGCGAAAAAACGTTTAGAGGCATTAGGGTTCACTGTTTCTTTTGGACAACACGTGTTTGAATGTGATCTGCATTCCTCTTCTTCTATTGAACACCGTTTATCTGATCTACATGAGGCATTCTCAAATGATGAAGTCGACGGCATTTTGACAGCAATCGGCGGCTTTAACTGCAATGAGCTTTTGCCTTATATAGATTATGATTTGATTCGTCAGCACCCAAAAGTTCTTTGCGGCTACAGTGATATTACCGCACTTGCAAACGCCATTACCGCCAAATGTGACATGGTGACGTACTCAGGTCCTCATTTCTCTAGTTTCCAAATGGAACAAGGACAAGAGGAGCAGACAGCCATGTTTCAAGCGTGCGTGATGAGTAGCGAGCCATTTGATGTCACCCCTTCTACAAAGTGGAGTGATGATGCGTGGTATCTTGATCAAGCAAATAGGCAGTTTCATCAGACAACATGGGGGATTTATCAGGAAGGAACAGCTGAAGGTACCTTATATGGCGGAAATCTTTGTACACTGAACTTACTGCAAGGGACACCCTTTATACCTCACCTCAAGGATGCCATCTTATTTGTGGAGGATGATGACTTGGTCTTTCCTGAAATGTTCGCCAGAGACCTTGCCTCGCTCTTGCAGCATGCCGAATCCATTAAAGGGTTAATCATCGGACGTTTTCAAAAGAAATCCAAGATGACAGAGGAACATTTGAGGTTCATTCTAGATAAGCACCCAATGCTTCAACACATTCCAGTGATTTACGATGTCGATATCGGACATACACAGCCGGTCTTCACCTTGCCGATTGGCGGGAGTGCCGAGCTCTCCTGCGACGGCGGACAAATACAATGGCGTGTTCATGCATAAATAAAACCTAAAAAATCACCCACATATGGGGTGCTTTTTCTATGCCTTTATTTCTTTTTAAAATTTTTTTAGAAAAAGTGATCCAACCTTTCATCCCCTTCGTTAAGTAGATGTAAAAAGAAAAGAGAGGAGGCAAAAACATGTTCTCTGATGTACTTAGCCAATTATTCGATTCTATCTCTAACATTATTAATACACTTGGATAATTCCATTAACGCACACATACTACATGCTTGCCGAAGGGAGGATACAAACTATGTTCTCTGATGTACTTAGCCAATTATTCGATTCTATTTCTAACATTATTAATACGCTTGGTTAATTTTCAAAACCCGCTATCTCTCGAGAATAGCGGGTTTTTTATATAAAGAAGCCCCGCTCATAAAATAGAGCGGGGCTTTCCTTCATTCCACTACATCTTCTCTGGCGCAGATACGCCGATAAGTTTTAATGCATTCGCAAGCGTAATTTGTGTTGCTTTCATGAGCGATAGACGTGCTGTTGTTTTTGTTTCATTTTCAACATCAATGACCTTCTCGGCGTTGTAGAAGCTGTGAAGGGCTGATGCTAGATCATAGATATAGTTTGTGACGCGGTGCGGAATACGTTTTTCTGCTGCTTCTGCTACAACCTCTGGGAAGCTGCCGATGATTTTCAGAAGATCGTATTCTTTATCGGACTGAATGTGAGAGAAATCTGCTTTTTCAAGGTTTGGCTCGTAGCCTTTTTCTTCCCCTTGACGGAGCATGCTGCAAATTCTCGCATGTGCATATTGCGCGTAGTACACAGGGTTTTCGTTAGACGTAGAAATCGCTAAGTCTAAGTCAAAGTCCATATGTGTCGCCGCACTTCTCATCGCAAAGAAATAACGAGTGGCATCTAAGCCCACTTCTTCAATCAAGTCACGCATTGTGACGGCTTTACCTGTACGTTTACTCATCTTCATCTTTTCACCGTTTTTGTAAAGGTGAACGAGCTGAATGATTTCGACTTCCAGTTTGTCCTCTGGATATCCGAGTGCTTGGATCGCCGCTTTCATTCGAGGAATGTAGCCGTGATGATCCGCTCCCCAAATGTTGATGAGCTGGTCAAAACCTCTGTCCAATTTGTCCTTGTGATATGCGATATCTGGAAGCAAGTACGTGAAGCTGCCGTCTTTTTTAATCAGGACACGGTCCTTGTCATCACCAAAATCAGTTGAACGTAACCATGTTGCGCCATCTTCTTCAAAGACATAGCCTTTAGCGCGAAGTGTTTCTAGCGCTGGTTCGATTTTTCCGTTTTCATATAAAGACGTTTCAGAATACCACACATCAAATGGGACACGGAAATTCTCTAGGTCGACACGTAGTTTTTCTAGTTCATATTTTAAACCGTACTCACGGAAGAATTTCATACGCTCTTCTTCTGATTCATGCACGAAACGGTCACCAAATTCATCCGCAAGTTTCTGCCCGATGCCTTTGATGTCTTCTCCTCTGTACCCGTCCTCTGGCATTTCTTTTTCAAGACCGAGCGCCTCAAAGTAGCGTACTTCTACAGATAGAGCAAGATTATTGATCTGATTGCCTGCATCGTTGATATAGTATTCACGGCTCACGTCGAAGCCTGCTTTATCAAGGATGTTGCAAAGAGAATCTCCTACAGCTGCGCCGCGGGCATGTCCAAGGTGAAGGTCACCTGTTGGGTTGGCTGAGACGAATTCGACTTGCACTTTTTGACCGCCGCCTGTATTCGTTTCGCCATAAGCCTCTTTTGCCTCAAGAACAGCTGGAATAAGCTTTGTTAAATATTGATTGTTCATATAAAAGTTGATGAATCCTGGACCTGCGATGTCCAGTTTTTCAATTGACGCTTTGCCTTTGTCAAATGCATTCACAATGTCCTCGGCGATTTGACGTGGTGCTTTTTTCGCAATGCGAGCAAGCTGCATCGCCATATTAGTGGAATAATCACCGTGAGTTTTGTCTTTTGGCACTTCCAAAAGAACATCCGGCACCTGGCTTTCATCAGCAAGTCCTGCTTTGACGACTGCCGCAATGATTTCTTCTTTTAACGCATCTTTGACCTGTTCTGCGATATTCATGAACGTAAATCCTCCTTATATGAAATCGATAATGTATGTAAATGCTTTTGATCTTCACCTGTCAGCATATCGTACGTAATGTGTAGAAGCCCATTGTCTACATCAAGATCAATACCATGTGTGTGCACATCGAGCTGAAGTGTGCCAAATGGCATCGTGTAATGTGTCACGGTCGTTTCTCCAGTGAGAAAGCGCTGCTTCATTTGAATTGCACCTGATCTCATGACAAAGATTTCTTTTTCACTTATTTTGACAACAGTTTTTACTTGACCCATTTCATGTTCTTCATGGTAAGTGAGATACGTTTTGTCATTCTTCTCTTGATACGTTCCAGTTGTTCGGAATTCGATCGTTTCAGCCGGTTCCGCCTCTGGTTTCATCACTGACTTTACATGAATTGAAATTTGGTTTTGTGTCATTTTGCACTTCCTTTGCTAAGACCCGTTTAACTAAAATAGTATACCATAATCCCGATTGCCTATCATCCCATCATTTCTCATCTTCGTGTGGATGATACCCCATTTTTTATCTTCACCTGTCTCTTTAGAAAAAAAGAAAAATGAAGCTCACGCCTATCACGAGTCCAGTCTTGAGCCCTGCGCTTTTTCGATTAATGAGATAAAACAGTGCTTGGATACCTGAACTTGCCAAAAATGCCTGAAAGAAATCAAATGGGAGAAGATGCCCTTGCTTATAAACAAATAGCATAAACAGCGCTATGCCAGTAAGATAGAAAAAGCCTCGATCCTGAAACAGATGAACCATCTCATCCTTTGCCTCTTTTTTCGAGGTGAACGTGGGCGGACTCGCTGCAAGCTCTCTTTTCAACGTAAGAAAGCCTGCCGCTAATACACATAAAGCGAGTAATACCATCAATACAGAAGAAAACATGACCTGCCTCCTTTATCATGTCACCAATGTAAAAAAAGAGCTTGTCCATATGAGATGACAAGCTCCTCTATCAATGTTATTTCACAAAACCAAGCAGCATTTCACGTAAAAGTTTGCTTGCTGTATTCGCCGTTTGATCGGAATGATCATATACAGGCGCTACCTCTACAAGGTCTGCACCGACGACATGCACATCAGAACCAGCAATGGCATGAATAGATGCCAGCAGTTCTTTTGACGTAATACCGCCAGCATCTACCGTTCCTGTACCAGGTGCATGAGCTGGGTCAAGTACATCAATGTCAATTGTCACATAAACTGGACGGCCTTTCAGCTTTGGTAATACTTGTTTCAATGGCTCCAGCACTTCAAATTTAGAAATGTGCATGCCTGCTTTTTTTGCCCATTCAAATTCTTCTTTCATCCCTGAACGGATGCCGAAAGAGTATACATTTTCAGGTCCAATAAGTCCTGCCACTTTACGAATCGGTGTCGAATGTGAAAGCGGCTCACCCTCATATTCCTCACGAAGATCGGTATGTGCGTCCATATGGATGATGGCCAAATCAGGGTATTTCTTATACATCGCACGGAAAACCGGCCAAGACACAAGATGCTCGCCGCCCATTCCTAATGGAAACTTCCCTTTTTCTAAAATGCTGTCGACATACTCTTCAATTAAATCTAAGCTTTTCTGTGCATTGCCAAATGGAAGCGGGATGTCGCCAGCATCAAAGAATGGCACCTCGTGCAGTTCACGATCTAAATAAGGGCTGTATTCCTCTAATCCAATGGATACTTCACGAATACGGTTCGGGCCAAAACGTGAGCCTGGACGGTAACTGACGGTCCAATCCATCGGCATCCCGTATAAAATGACTTTCGCATCTTCCCATGTCGGATGACTTCCAATAAACACTTTTCCTGAATAAGCCTCGTCGAATCTCATGCAAGATTCCTCCTTTTACGCTTCAAAAAATGCGCAAACTGACATTTGCGCATTTCCATTTCGCTTGATTTATTTGATTAAATCGCTCACAAATTTCGGCAGAACGAATGCCGCTTTGTGCAATTCTTTTGTGTAATATTTCGTATCAATATCAAAGAAGCGGCTGTCTTCTACAGCTAGTGGATCATACTTCTTAGAACCAATGGTAAATGTCCAAAGACCGCTTGGATATGTTGGGATATTCGCTGTGTATAGCTTGGTAATCGGGAAAATTTCTTTTACATCACGCTGTACATTTGTAATTAACTCAGGTGTGAACCAAGGGTTGTCCGTCTGTGCAACGAAAATACCGTCTTCTTTTAGTGCTTTTGAGATTCCTGCATAGAAACCTTTAGAGAACAAGTTCACAGCTGGTCCAACTGGCTCAGTTGAGTCAACCATGATCACGTCATATTCGTTGTCGGCTTCCGCAATGTGCATAAAGCCGTCTCCGACTTTTACATCTACACGAGGATCGTCTAGTTTCCCAGCAATTGAAGGAAGGAACTTCTTCGAGTATTCAATGACCTTGCCATCAATATCAACAAGTGTCGCTTTTTTCACACTTGGATGCTTCAGGATTTCACGAATAACACCACCGTCTCCTCCGCCTACGACAAGGACATTTTCCGGGTTTGGATGAGTGAAAAGAGGAACATGCGCCACCATTTCGTGGTATACAAACTCATCTTTCTCTGATGTCATCACCATACCGTCTAAAAACAGCATATTGCCAAACTCTTCTGTTTCCACCATTTCTAAATGCTGAAAATCTGTTTGTTCTGTGTGAAGGGTTTTGTTCACCTTCAATGTAATGCCAAAATTCTTCGTTTGCTTCTCTGTATACCAAAGTTCGCTCATTGTTCATCTTCCTCTCATCCAATAATAAACAAACATCTATTGTTAGCGCCTTTTATCGGCTATGACTATATCGATTGTCCAAGAAAAAAGTATAGTGGATTCATATCAAATTGTAAAGAACCGCATGAGATAACTTCATTTTTAAAGCGCACCCTTGCAGTCGCCTGTTTAAAACGGTTTTCTTTGTCCCATACTGATAAAAAACCGTCAAAATGGGGGCTTTGCATGGACACAATCATGAGTAATAAAAAAATCCGCATGACCGTGAAAACGATTCGAGCCTGTTTTTTTATCGGCTTGCTCGCTTTTCTATTTGCAGGCACAGTCTTTTTGACGATTCTTTTACTTGCTAAGTGGCAAGGCGCTCCCTCTGTTCAAGTTCCCCAATCCACGACCATTTATGCAGCCGATGGGTCTAAACTTGGCGAATCAAGCTTTGGAGAAAAGAGATATTGGGTTCCGTTAAAGGACATGTCCCCTCATATACAGCAGGCAGTGGTCGCGGTTGAGGATAAAACCTTTTATCAGCATCACGGCTTTGATGTGAAACGCATGGCGGGTGCTGCGGTGGCAGACATTCGTGCAATGGCAAAGGTACAAGGCGCCAGCACGATCACCCAGCAATACGCACGAAATTTATATTTAGATCATGATAAAACATGGAAGCGAAAGTGGAATGAAGCCTTTTACACGATCCGCTTAGAACAAAACTATACAAAAGATGAGATATTAGAAGGATACTTGAACACCATTTATTATGGCCACGGCGCATACGGCGTGGAAGCGGCATCCCGCCTTTACTTTGGAAAAAAAGCGAAGAACTTAACTTTAGCTGAGTCTGCCTTGCTTGCCGGTATTCCTAAGGGGCCTTCTCTCTACTCCCCTTATGTGAACGAAGAAAGAGCCGAAGCAAGAAAAAAGATGATCCTAAAGCAAATGCAAGAGGATGGCATGATCACAAAAAAAGCGGCTGCTGATGCCAGCAAGGAAAAGCTGTCCTATCGCCCGCTCAAGCAAAAGCAGCTGCAAGCAAAGTTGGCCCCGTATTTTTATGATGATGTCATTCGCGAACTGAAACAAACGCTGGGTTTAACCGAGGAACAAATTGAAACGTATGGTCTTCATATCGAAACGACCTTACAACCTGAATTACAAAAAATCGCTGAAAAGACTTTAACCAACATCATGGATTCTGAATCAGGTATCCAAATTGGCTTAACCGCCATCCATCCCCAAACAGGGCATGTGCTCGCCCTCATAGGCGGGAGAGATTACGAGAAAAGCCCATTCAATCGGGTCACACAAGCAAAAAGACAGCCGGGTTCAACAATGAAACCACTTCTCTATTACATGGCTTTGCAAAATGGGTTTACACCAGCAACGGTGATGCGCAGTGAGGAAACCGTTTTTGAACTGGATGAGCAAGGAAGCGGCGCTGCTTATTCACCAAGCAACTATCACGGCTATTACGCCAATGACGGTATTACGATGCTTCAGGCTTTGGCTCTATCTGATAACATTTATGCGGTCAAAACCCATCTATTTTTAGGAATGGAACAGCTCGTACGTGCAGGCAAGGCGTTTGGGATTCACGAAAAACTAGATCAAGTGCCTTCACTTGCGCTAGGTACCTCACCTGTCAAACCAATCGAAATGACCAATGCTTACGCGATGCTGGTCAATGGAGGAAAACGCGTCAAACCAACCTTTATTACGAAAGTAACGGACGCAAAGGGCAACGTACTATTTGAGGAGAAACAAAAACGAGAGCAAGTACTAGATGAAAAAGCAGCATTTGTCACCACTGACATGATGTCAGGGATGTTCAATGATCAATTAAATGGCTATACAAGTGTCACAGGACGTACCATTTCAAAAGATCTTACCAGAAATTATGGAGGAAAATCAGGGACGACAGGCGCTGACAGCTGGATGATCGGCTTCTCTCCCCAGCTCGTCACAGGTGTGTGGACCGGCTATGATAAAGGACGCACCATTGACTCGGTCAAAGAAACCGCCTATGCGAAAAAGATATGGGCTTCCTTTATGGAATCAGCCCTCTCAAACCAGCCAGCCTCCTCCTTCATGCCGCCAGACGGTGTAAAAGGCGTATATATCAATCCACAAACCGGTGATCTCGCAGGCCCAGGATGCGAATCAAAGGTATTTACCTATTTTATAGAAGGAACGGAGCCGACCGGTGTCTGCTATGGTGCCGAGAACAAAGCATCTGAGCAAGACACGGCTCAGGATCAACAGCCTAAGAAATGGTGGGAAAAGTGGCTGAAACGTTAAAAATGGACATGAAAAACCCCGAGATCTGCATCTCGGGATTCTCCATGTCCTAGCTTTAACACCAGTTTACTGAAAAAACGACTGGAATTGGTATCCATTCATCATTCTTCACAAAAATTTCACAATTACTCAGGAACAGCCAATCCTTCTTTTAATTCATCTGTGGATGCTTCCCATAACGCCTCATTGTGACTCTTCAAGAAATCAGCGAGCACCTTTTTCGAACCATCATCCATATGACTGACAACGATTTTACGCTTCATGGATTTATCCATTAAATTCACATGCTCAGGAAGTGATTTATATCCTCTGCGGATCGAGCGGTCAACCGTCATTTCACAAGCTGTGACACCAGCATAATATGGTCCCTCTTCTCTACGGTCAATCGTCACCCATACGAGCCAATACGGTTTTCCGTTAGGTACCTCTTCTTTGGTTTTTAAAAATTTAATTCCTTTTTCGACGGCACTTCTTGCATGCATCGCACCAATATCAATGACGGCTTCCTTTTCCTCCACATCAATGATCACTGGCGAGATATTATCAAGGCTGAGGGCACCTGCCCCAAAACCTCCATGCCCATCCGTTGCATCTGTTTTTTTAATGATATTAAAACCAATTGGTTTCTTCTTTTTACCTTCCATTCACTAAACCTCCTAAAGCAGCGGCTTCAAAATAAGATTAAACCAGTCAATAATTTGATTACGCATTCCGATCAAAGGGCCAAAAACAAACTGACCTAGCGGCGTGATGACGAAGATGAGGAAAATGATGATTCCATACTGTTCAAATTGCGTCATCTTTGCACGGATGCCGGGACTGACAACATCCTCAATAATACGATATCCATCCAGCGGCGGGATCGGTAATAAGTTAAATAGGAACAAAATCACGTTCAAGTTAATAAAGATTTGGAAGAAATAATCGATCCCCGGCTCAAAGCGCATGAGCGACTCCCCGCCAAATTTCTGAAGAAGCACATACACAAAAAAGCCTAGAAACGCCAACACCAAGTTACTTAATGGGCCAGCAATCGAGACGCAGATTCCTGCTAAGCGCGGGTTTTTGAAATGGTACCGATTCACAGGTACAGGCCTCGCCCAGCCAAACCCAGCCACAAAGATCAAGATCGTCCCGAAAATATCAAGGTGCTTCAATGGATTGAGCGTCAGTCTGCCTTGATTTTTAGCTGTCGGATCTCCAAAACGATACGCAACATATGCATGCGCCAGCTCGTGCATCGTAAAAGCCACAACAAGCGTAATGGCGACATATGGAATCAGTTCTAATGGATAAACAAGAAATTGGTCCAAAGGCATGAATCCCTCTTTCTTTCTATACAATGATTTACTTCATTCAGTATACTATAAGAAGTCCCTCAAACTAAAGGGAAGCGTAGCACTACAGGAAAAAGGAGGTTGCCATCATGCCGATTATCACCGTTCAAATGCTTGAAGGAAGAACAGATGAGCAGAAAAGAGCTCTTGTGGAGAAAGTCACAGATGCCGTTGTTGAAACAACAGGCGCAGGTGCAGAAAAAGTCTCTGTCATTATTGAAGAAATGAAAAAAGAACATTATGCTGTAGCAGGAAAGCGAATGAGCGACCTGTAAGCATATAAAAAGGACAAACACTTTTTCGGTGTTTGTCCTTTTGTCTCTTACCTTATCTGTACCAAGCTTTATTACGGTTCACTTGATTTTTATGAGCCGCATCGAAGTAATCGACAGTGTAAGAATAATCATAATTCATTAGGCAGACAATTCCGCTGCCTTGAGGGTCATGCGGCAAACCAAAGTTATGGCCGTATTCATGTGTAGCCGCTTTTGCTGTATTCGCTGTTCCTTGATCAAGGTTGACACTGAATGCACTTCCGCTCGGTGCACTATTGTAAACATAAGCGATTCCGCCAGCATCAAAGTTTGGATTTGCTGTAAATCCTGTGACAAAATCGTATCCTCTGCCATCAAAGCTGCGCTGAAGGTTAGACAAAATTTGTGATGCATTTGATCCTGAAGACGTCCAAGACCCTACGGCTTGTACGACAAAGTCCACATCATGATCACGGTTAAATGTCACATCCGCTTGCTCAATGATGCTGACAATGCGCGTCTGCCAATCACTATATTTCGCACGATACTGCGCATCAGCTACTGCGTAGACGGTCACTTTCTGACTGCCTGTACTAGCTTTTGTTGAAATCGAATCTCCTGTATTTGCTTTAAAGGTTCTAGACCCTACCTGTTTACCAGACTCGTCTAAAATTTTTGTTGTCACATCTCTTTCAATAGGAGGTGCCTTCGTCAAATCTTTAAAATCGTTTGCCTTTGGCAACCCTTCACTAATATGTGTTTCGAACGGCGCATGACCATGATCATGCCCATGACCTGCACTTGCAACTGGTGCTGAAGCTGAACTTACCCCCGGTAACAAACTACCTACCAATAAAAATGACAAAAAGACTGAACGCTTTTTCATTCCTATCCCTCCTTTGTTTTTCACAAGGTTATATATTCACTGAAAATTCACCATTTTCCTTCTATTCAGTCAAAAACAGGGAATTGGATATACAGGAAGAAAGTCGAATCATGTCATTTTCACTAATTTTTCGGATATTTTGACACACATTTCATCAAAAAACAGCACTTTTGGTCTGGGTCATTTACATAGTAATCATCCGCCTTTTCCTAAAATGATGTCATAGACCCAGCCACACCATATAAAGAAGCAAAAATTGATATTAGAAAAGATAAATTCAGACTTTACTGATACGAATTATACTTCTTTGCGATTCTCCCTTATGATAAAGAACATAAAAACAATGCTACTTCAAAACAGAAGGGACGATCCACATGTCTGAAAACAAGCACATACAATTTGGATTAATGTTACATGGTCCAGGAGGTCATATGAATGCATGGAAGGATGAATCCGTTCCATCAGATGCAAGTGTGAACATTGATTATTATCAAGCAATGACAAAAAAGGCAGAAGCAGCGGGTTTCCGTTTTGTCTTTGTCGCAGATGGCTTATATATTCATGAACATTCAATTCCTCATTTCTTGAACCGATTTGAACCATTAACCATCTTATCCGCTCTTGCAGCGGTCACGAAACAGATTGGACTTGTGGGCACCGTATCCACTTCTTACAGTGAGCCCTTTACCATTGCACGGCAATTCGCATCCCTAGATAAATTAAGTAAAGGCCGGGCCGGATGGAATGTTGTGACTTCCCCACTTGAAGGCTCTGCTGAAAATCACATCATTCGTCCGCATCCAAGCCATTCACTTCGATATGAAATTGCAGAAGAATACTTAAAAGTAGTGAACGGCCTATGGAGCTCATGGGAAGAAGATGCTTTTATAAGAGATCGATCAACAGGGGTTTTCTTCGATCGGGATAAACTGCACACATTAAACCATCATGGCAAACACTTTTCTGTCAAAGGTCCTTTGAATATCGAACGATCTGAACAAGGTCAGCCCGTGATTTTTCAGGCAGGTGCGTCAGAGGCAGGAAAGGATCTAGCCGCAAAAGAAGCGGACGCAGTATTTACGAATGCAGACTCACTTGAGAAGGCGAAAGCATATTACCGCGACGTGAAAAATAGAGCCGCAGCGCTGGGCAGAAATCCAGCTGATATCAAAATTTTCCCTGGCATCCACCCGATTACAGGGAGAACAGTCGAAGAAGCAGAAGAAAAATATGAAGCCATTCAACATCTGGTTTCTATTGAAGAAGCCCTTCATTACCTGGGCAGGTTCTTTGATCACTTGGACTTCAGTCAATTTCCACTTGATGAGCCATTTCCTGATATCGGTGATGCCGGTTCAAACAGCTTTCAATCCACAACAGAATCGATTAAAAAAATGGCGAAAGAACAAAACTTGACCTTAAGAGAAGTCGCTCTACGAGTGACCACTCCCAAAAGTGCTTTTTTCGGAACTTATGAACAAGTGGCAGACCAGCTGATCCAATGGATCGAAGAAGATGCCGCAGATGGATTTATTTTTGGCGCGCCTATTCTAGCAAGCGGTTTATCTGAATGGACGGAACACGTCATTCCGATATTAGTAGAAAGAGGATATTACGACCCGAATTATCCAGCTCATACCCTTCGTGAAAATTTGGGTCTGCCTATTAAGAAAAATCAGTTTCTTAAACAAACCGTGAAATAAACATGAAAAGAGGGGTTAGCTCAAAGGCTACCCCTCTTTTCATGTTGGTTGATGAAGTCGATTTTCGATGAGATCAATGAATTGAAGTACGGCTCTTCCTGGCGAATCATTTGTTTTCCTCAATAGACCAACTGGCGGGGAAACATGAATGCCCTTTATTTCTAATACCTTTGTGCCTGGAAGGGTAAAGGAATGAGCAGTTCGTGTAAAAAGAGAGACACCTAATCCAGCCTGAACATAATGTTTATGGGACATGCTGCTCGTAATCTCTAACTTATTGTAATTGGTCCCAATGACATCGACGATTTGTTGTTCAATTTGAATACGGATGGGGCAATTGTGTGGCGTGAATAAAATGGTCTCATCCTTTAAATCTGTCACCTCCACTACCCCTTTTTCCGCTAATCGATGGGAAGACGGGACGAGCAGCACGATATCATCTTGAAAAAGAGGCTTATAGCTATTCTCCATCGAAGCTTCTGGTGCTCCGCAAATCGCAAAATCAATCTCATCATGAGAAAGTAAGGAACTCAACGTATTCGCATCCGCTACTTGCACAGAAAATTCTACATTAGGAAACCTTTCCTTGAATTCTGCAATAAGTGCAGGAAATTCTAAGCTGGCTGTAGGCTCAGAAACACCGATGCGAATGAACCCCGCAATGCCCACTTCTAAATCTTGGAGTGTTTTCGTCAATTTCTCATATTCATTGAGTAAAGAATTGGCTCTTTCATAAAAAAGCTGTCCTGATGCTGTTAACTTTAAGGTCTTCCCTCTTTCTAGAAGCTTCTCTCCAATTTCCTCTTCTAAATGTTTGATGTGCAAAGTGATGGTTGGCTGAGAATAATTCAGCGCTTCTGCTGCTTTTAAAAAATTTCCGTATTTCACGATCGTGGCAAAGGTGCGTATCGCTCGAATCTCCATGAAAACCCCTCTTCTCCCTATATTTTAAATATCTGAATCGTGTATTTATGATTACTAATTATACTTTTCTATTGGTTTGCCTTATTATAATTTATATTATCAACTATTCCAAGTTGTTTAGGAGGAATTATCAGAAATGGAGGAGATGAATTGGCAAAAGTAACGATTATAGCAGGCGGGCATTCCGTCCAATCTCGGTTAACCGGTGTCCTGCAACATATCCATCATCGTTTGGCGTTACATGGGATTGATGTTCATGTCATTCAAGTCCACCAGCTTCCTAGCAGTGCCTTAATAGGAGCAGATTTTTCAAACGAAGACATTGTCAAAGCCATTGAGCTTGTGAATGAGAGCGACGGTGTCATTGTGTTAACACCTGTCTACAAAGCGTCTTTTTCCGGTATTTTAAAAACTTTTTTAGATCTACTCCCCCAGAAAGCGTTACAAGGGAAACCCGTTCTTCCCTGTGTTTTAGGAGGAACATACGGACATTTGCTCGTCATTGAATATGCACTTAAACCTATCATTCATCAACTCGGTGCAACCGTCGTTCAATCTGGCGTGTATGTTGTCGATCAACAGGTCACAAAGCAGGATTCAGATAGCTATGTGCTTGATCCAGATGCCACAAACAGATTAAATCTCGCACTATCTCAATATCAAAGTCTAATAGGAGGAACAGCCAATGTCGCTCACCCTTAGTATTCTTGATCAAAGCCTCGTCAGTGAAAACGAGAAAGCAGAGACCGGTATTCAGCATACTGTCAGATTGGCTGAAGCAGCAGATCAGCTTGGTTATCACAGGTTTTGGGTGTCTGAACATCACAATAATTCTCAAGTGGCAGGATCATCCCCTGAAGCCCTCGCTGGTTATCTTTTAGCAAAAACGAACCATTTGCGAATTGGGTCTGGCGGTGTCATGCTTCAGCATTACAGCCCGTTTAAGGTGGCTGAAACATTTCATGTATTGGCATCACTAGCGCCTGGCAGAGTCGATTTAGGCGTTGGGAAAGCACCGGGAGGGTTGAACCTCTCGACACAAGCGCTTCAGGAAGATTATCAAGCGTCACGGAAAGACTTTTCTCAAAAATTAGTGGATCTCAAAACGTATCTTACTGAACAAGCAAATGAATTAAATGCTCAGCCAATTCCTAGCGTATCACCCGACATGTTCCTTCTAGGCGGCAGTATTGAGAGCGCGGAATTCGCAGCAAAACTTGGGATATCCTTTGTGTTTGCCTATTTTATTAACGGGGATGACGCATTATTAAAAGAAGCAAGAGAGACTTTTCAAAAATTCAAGACACAGAACACGCACCAGCAATTTCTTCTCGCCATCACCGTATCTATAGCAGAAGACCACGAACAAGCCCTCTCGTACATCAAGCAAAAGGAAACAGTAAAGGTCTCCTTTTCCGATGGAAGAAAGCTTAATGTGACGTCACTAGAAGATGCAGAAAAGCTGGTGAAAGGAACAAACAAGGAACACTACAACATTCACGTTCAAAAAACCGGTTATACCGCTGGCACAAAAGAAACCGTTCATCGCCGGCTGACTGAACTAGCCGAGACATATGATATCAATGAGTTCATTGTGCTATCTCCGATTGTAGACATTGAGGCAAGAATAGCGTCTATCACATTATTAAAAGAAGCATTTGATCATGAACTAACAGCCAAAAACCAAATAAACCAAGAGGTGAGCGTCTAATGTCAAATAATCAAAAAATCATTTTATGGAGCAAAAATGGATGCAGCTATTGTCAGGACATTCAGTCCTATTTCAACGAACAGCACATTACTTATTCAACCATTGATGTAACAGAACATGATCATTACAGAAATATTTTAGAAGAAAAATACGGCGTCCGTTACGTGCCAGTAGTAGAAATCAGCCGTGATCCCCACGTGTATCAAGCATTGCTGAATCCAGATATCGATGCTTTACGAAAAGCGTTGAGCTGACATTACACACTACCCTTTTGATTGGAGGTTTGTCATGAGTCGAGATATTTTTCGCATCGCTACCGAAGAAGATGCACCGGCTTTTCTAGAATTGCTGTCCAGTGCATTTAAACCGCTTGGAGAAATGGGCATTGATTGGCCATCCACGAACGCCACACTTGAAATGGTCACAGAAAACATCAAACAATCCGTTGCTGTTGTGTTAGAACGAGACGGGCGGCTCATATCAACCATCACCATACGTTTTCCATGGGAGAGCACTCAACCGGTTTCAGGCTATCCATTTGTTTGGTGGTTTGCCACAGCTCCTGATTTAGCCGGTCAAGGGATCGGAAATAAGCTGCTCGATTATGTAGAAAACACCTTGCTCCGGCAGACATTTAAAGCACCAGCATACACACTGGGTACTTCTGGCCGGAAACACCCCTGGCTTCTAGAGATGTACGAACGAAAAGGCTATACAGCATATATTGAACGTGAAGCCGATAATGGCGACTTAGGTGTATTAATGTATAAAGTCCTCATCCCTGAACGGTTCGATGCCGCCATATTAGGCGCACCGCCCTCAGAAGAAAAAGTCCAAACGACTTCAACATAGGAGGTGATTCAACATGGGGGAGTTTTTCAAATGGGAGTATGTCGTCACACTCTTCCCTAAAGTATTGTCAGCCCTTCCAACAACCTTACTGATCGTTTTATTTGCCACTTTGATTGGCAGTTTTCTTGGATTCATTCTTGCTTATTTTCGAATTGAGCGTATTCCCATCCTGCATCAGCTCAGTGCAATTTATGTCTCATTTATTCGTGGAACACCTATCCTTGTTCAAATGTTTATTGTGTTTTATGGCCTGCCTGGTGTGCTTGCAACAATAGGGCTTGATATCTCCATGTGGAACAAATTGATCTTTCTGTATATTACATATGGACTCAATACAGCTGGGTATTTTTCAGAAATATTCCGATCTGCCCTATCGAGTGTCCCAGCATCTCAATATGAAGCGGCCGCCTCGATTGGACTGACGAAATGGCAGATTTATAGAAGAACGCTTATTCCTCAAGCAGGGAGAATCGCCCTTCCTAATATCGGCGTGGCCATTGTCAACTTATTACAAAATACCTCCCTCGCCTTTACATTAGGTGTGATGGACATGATCGGAAAGGTTCAAACATTAGGGGCTTTATACTATCGCGTATTAGAAGGATACTTTATTGCTGCCGTTATATTTATCATTTTAAGTATGGTGTTAGAAAAATCATTTGACCTATTGGAAAAACGGATCAATACACCGAAAACAAAAAAACAGCGTCAGACGGCATTGCTTCCCTTAAAAAGAGCCGAAGCGGCCTTTACTGTAGAAAAACGTGCAAAATAAACTGAGGAGGAATTTACATGAAAAATAACAGAATATTCAGTAATCATTACATCATCGGCCTGCTTCTACTTGGTTCATTGCTCCTTGCCGCCTGCGGAAATAATGAGCAATCGGATGAAATCAAAGCAGAAGCAAACAATAATGACCCAGATGCAAAAGAAATCGTCATCGGGACAGGGAACGCCTATCAACCCTTCGTTTACTTAGATGAAAACGGCAAATTAACAGGCTACGAGAAGGCTGTATTAGATGAAGTGGATCAGCTGCTGCCACAATATAAGTTTAAATATGAATCCTTTGAGTTTAAAAATATTCTGCCTGCTTTAGATGCCGGTAAAGTTGATCTCGCTGCACACCAATATGAAATCAATGACGAGCGTCAGAAGAAATATCTATTTGGAAAAGTTGGCTACACAGATTATACAAGCTATGTGGTGGTGAATAAAGCATCCGGTCATGACTTTCAAAGCCTGGACGATTTAGCTGGACACAAAGTGCACACCTCTACAGGAAGTAATTTCGCTTATCTGCTAGAGCAATATAACGCAAAGCATGATCGGAAAATTGACATTGTCTACGGGGATGGCGGGAACGAAATTTTAGTCAAAAACCTGCAGAATGGCACGGTCGATGCTGCCTTACTCACAAAGTATGACGTCAATAAGCTAAACAAACAGTTCAATGCTCATCTTGTGACATCCGGAAAGCCTGTAAACGTATCTAAAACGTATTATTTATACCAAAAAAACAATACAAAACTTCAAAAGGACATTGATCAAGCCCTGCAAAAACTGATTGATAACGGCAAGCTCGCTGAATTGTCTAAAAAAATATTGGGCGGAGACTTTACTACATCATAAGAAAGGAGCGATCTGAGTGGATTTTGACGTTGCTTTTATGTTTCAGGCCTTTGTAGCCGCACTTCATTATTTGCCAACGACGCTGCTATTAGGCTTTCTTCCGCTAGTATTCGGCTCCATCTGTGGCTTTGGTATTGCCCTTATCCGTTTTTATCAAGTGCCTGTATTGTCTCCATTGTTCAAATGGTTTGTGGCGATTTTTAAAGCCATTCCTGTTGTATTAATTTTGCTCGTATCTTATCTTATTTTTTCCGATTCGCTCGATCAATTGGCTGCATCTCTTTCGCTGCCCATCCGTTTTAGCGATTTAGATAGACGATGGATTGCCATTTTCGCCCTTTCTTTATATGCCGTCAGCGGGTTATCAGAGATATTTCGAAGCTCTCTTGCGTCCATCCCAAAGGGTCAATTTGATGCCGCTCTATCCGTTGGTTTCACAGGCAGGCAGGTGTTGCGAAGAGTGATCATTCCACAAGTCTTTCCCATCTCTCTTCCTTTACTGAACAACATGCTCATCAGTTTAATCAAAGCCTCTTCTCTCGTCTCTATGGTATCTGTGGTCGATATTTTAAACGGCGCTTTAATCAAAGCCAATGTGAATTACCGTTATCTTGAAGCATACATTGCTGTTGCCCTTATTTACTGGGCTTTGTGTGCCTCTATTGAAGCCATCACTGCTGGATATGAGAAATATGTACACAAAAGTAAAAGGGGGCGGTTCGCATGATTCACATCAAACAAGTGCATAAAGCATTCGGTCAAAACCAAATTCTAAAGGGAATTGATTTAACGGTAGAAAAAGGCGAAGTCGTTGTCATTTTAGGACCGAGCGGCTCTGGGAAATCAACATTTCTCAGATGCTTAAATTTTCTTGAGCGTGCGGATCAAGGCGAGATCAGCATTCATCACACCACTGTCACATTCAATCAAGCAAAACCGAAAGACATTCTAGCAATTCGCAGAAAAACAGCCATGGTCTTTCAGCAATACGACCTGTTTATTCATAAAACAGCAATTGAGAATGTCATGGAAGGCTTAGTCATTGCCCGTAAACAACCGAAAGACCAAGCCTATGACACAGCACTCCAATTGCTCAAAAAAGTAGGGTTACTAGAGAAAAAAGATGCCTATCCGCATCAATTATCTGGCGGACAGCAGCAGCGAGTAGGCATTGCAAGAGCACTTGCATTGAATCCGGAGGTCATTTTGTTTGATGAGCCGACCTCCGCTTTAGATCCCGAGCTTGTAGGTGAAACACTTGACGTCATTAAACAAGTGGCACAAACAGGCGTCACCATGATCATCGTCACGCATGAGATGAGCTTTGCCTATGATATTGCCGACAGGGTCATTTTCATGGAAGATGGTGTGATTGTCGAATCAGGCACACCAGAAGAAGTCTTTGAACAGACGAAAGAAGAACGGACAAAACAATTTTTAGCAAGATTTTCTTATCATCATTCCTAAAAAACAAGTCGATCCATGAGGTCGACTTGTTTCTGTTTCTATATGCGTGCAAAATAAAAACCAGTCTGTTCTAGCCATTGGCTATCACAAACTGGTTCTTGTCGTTAGTTCAATTCCTTCAACTGATCAATATAAGCAAGGGCTGCCTCAAATTCTTCGTCCGTATAGCGCTGCTTGCTTTTAATGGTGAAGACCTTTTCCTTTACCTCATCTTTTGGCAGATCATCAAAGTATAAAATCGTTGAGACAAGCTCTAGAAAACGAGACGATTGCTCATTCATCTGCTGCGTCAGCACTTTGAGGTCAGGCATGTCCACTTCACACTGATCGAGAAACTCTTTCCCATTGTCCGTCAGCGAATAGCGATATTGATAGTATCCGCCCTTTTTTTCCTTCATTTCGTCCAAGAATCCAAGGTTGCACAGCTCTTCAATTCTGAGCGTCAACTCCTCTGAATAGGGGCCATAAAAATGAAAATCGTATTTCTCGTAAAAAGGCAAATCTAGCTTTTTTGCTATGTAAATCATTTTTTGCAGCTTCTTCCGTCCAACGATTTCCCCAGATTCAGAGAACACCTTCATCAACTTTGCATGCTCTTTCAACAAATTCCCGACATCTCCTTTTTCAGTACTTCCTTATCCCAATCCAAGCAGCTTCATGATCGCCTTCTTTTCTTCAGCTTTTTCCGACATATCTACAATTAAGTCCATCGGGAAATAAAGTTTATGATCGGTTCTTCGTTTACCGGAAATGGCGTCAACAATATCTGACTGTCTCGACAGTTCTTTAATATGACCACTTTGCGTCAAAAGGTGGATCGGCAGCCGCTCTTCTTCTTCGCCCGGTCTATAAAAGTCATAAGGCAAATCAGAGGAAGAATCGACCACTAAATAATAGTCAGGATCAATTCCTGCTTCTTTGAACAAAGCCGTCAGCTTGAAATATTTCGTCATTTCTTCGTTTGGATTAAACTCTGTATATTGGAATAAACGGCGGTTCATAAAACGGCGGCACAAATCAGCCAGCACGTGATCTTCTTCATCTTCCCACGCCTGAAAATAAAATAAGACAATGGATTCATCCAGCTTAATATAGTCCTCTGTGGTGACATTTCCTTCAAAAATTGAATAAAAATGAACCGGGGCATGTGTAAAAATGTAGCCAGTTTCATGCAGCTCTTTTGCACGATGGAGGATTTTTGTTAAAATGACCTCCGCGCTGCGGGTCACTGGGTGGAAATACACTTGCCAGTACATTTGATAGCGGCTCATAATATAATCCTCTACGGCATGCATTCCGCTCTGTTTCATCACAATCTGATCTTCTCTTGGACGCATCACGCGTAAAATACGTTCCATATCAAAGTGACCATAGCTGACGCCTGTATAGTAAGCATCACGCTGCAAGTAATCCATTCGGTCGGCATCAATTTGACTTGAAATCAAACTGACCACCTGTTTGTTTTGATACGTTTTGGCAATGACTTCTGCTACATGCTTTGGAAAATCGTCACTGACCCGGCGCAGCACTTCATTTACTTCCGTCTGCCCTAAAATGATATCTCTTGTAAACGATTCATGATCTAAATGAAAGACCTTTTCAAAGGAATGAGAAAACGGACCATGTCCAAGGTCATGAAGCAGGGCGGCACTCAGTACAAGCTCACGCTCCCCTTCATCCCATTCGGGTCTTCCTTTAAACACATCATCCACAATTCGTCTGACAATCTCGTATACACCGAGTGAATGATTAAATCGGCTGTGTTCTGCCCCATGAAACGTTAAATAAGTGGTGCCTAGCTGTTTAATTCGTCTAAGGCGCTGGAACTCTCTCGTTCCGATTAAATCCCATATCAATGCATCCCGTACGTGAACATAGCGGTGCACAGGATCTTTAAATACCTTTTCTTCGGATAATTTCCCTTTTGGATACGCCATCGTTTCGTCCCTCTTTTTTTAAGACGTGTTTCTATTATATCGGGTAACTTTTCCCGAAAACATCCTTGAATTTGCTGGCGAATGTGTTCTCATAGATTGAACGGACGTAAAAAGCCCGACCTGACAGGGACGGACCTCTTTTTAGGTCGACTGAACACATTCAGTGACATTTATTTGACTTTTTTTTGAACCTTTTCGAGTAACTCATCTTCTGTTGGTGCGGATAATGGGCGATTGTTCACAAACGCAAAAGCCTTTTTTCGTCCTGGACCGCAATACGATTGACAGCCAATCTCAATTTTTGCATCAGGGTCAACCGATTTAAGTCGAGGCAATAACGTTTTTAGGTTCGTCGCATCACAATCGTCACATACGCGAAACTCATTAGCCATGTTCTTACGCTTCCTTTCAATGATGAAACTTCATTCTATATGAAACAGTTGGACAACTAAGAGTGAATAATATACCACCCAACATTGTACATCGAAGCGACTGGAGTTGCAAGAAGCATTGTCAGCACAGAGACGTATTCACATAAAAGCTAGTATTTTCCACTATCCTTTTAGCAAACTTGTATAAACCTTCTTCAACTTGGCTAATCTAATACCATCAAATCTTATGGGGGTTTAAACACATGTCAAAACAAAGACAAGATGCTTGGTCAGAGGAAAATGATCTCCTTCTGGCAGAAACCGTCTTACGTCACGTCAGAGAGGGCAGTACACAGCTGAACGCATTTGAAGAAGTTGGAGACAAGCTAAACCGTACCTCAGCGGCATGCGGATTTAGATGGAATGCTGTCGTGCGGCATCAATATGAAAAAGCATTGGCACTTGCCAAAAAACAGCGTAAACAACGCATGCGTGCACTCGGCAATGGACAACCTGCGAAAAAACGTTTGCTCTATCAGCCGCAAGTTGAAGAAACGATCACACAGGAAGAGTTCTCTCAAGAACTGGAACCTGCGCAAGAAGAAACGTTTGCATCTGCAGCCGAAACAGCCGACCAGCTTCAGTTTGTGGATCAAAGCTACAATGAAGAGTTAGCTAGTTTATCACATTTATTGTCACAGGCTTCTCAAGTGACAGAGAAAAAGCCAGAATCCAATCCATTTGGGCAGCGCCAAGAGTTAACCATTGAGGATATCATTGATTTCTTACGCCGCTATGAAGGCGATGGACAGCAATCCTCTGCCTTACGGATGGAAAACAGCCGGTTAAAACGAGAAAACAACGAACTTTCACATAAAGTGGCTCAACTAGAAGCTGAAGTGAAAAAGCTTGAAAAGGATCAGCTCACCATTCAAGAAGATTATGAAACACTCGTCAAAATCATGAACCGTGCAAGAAAACTAGTTTTGTTTGAAGAGGACGACAGTGCCGCACCAACCTTTAAAATGGACCGGAACGGCAACCTTGAAAAAATGGCTGAATAACCAAAAAGTGCTCCCCACCTGCGGGAAGCACTTTTTTAAATATCCAAAAATAGCATCACACTAAAAAGGACATTGATCAAGAAGACGAACATAAAAATATACCTAACTTGCCTCACCTGAAAATCACCAAAGATAAAAATATAAAGCCCTGCGATACCAAGCGTCAGTACAGGTTGAAGAAACGGCACGAAAAGCGAAATGCAGTAGCCGGCTCCTATGATGACAGGAAGCCATAATAAATAGAGATAACCGCCATTTTTGGATTTCAAGAAACCACTCCCTCTCTTTCTTCTATCTGCTTGATTTCAGGCTGAACAAACTTGAGTCCGGCCATTGTACGTCTACGTTTTTGTGATGTCCAAATCGCAATCGCCGGCTGATCCGTTAGAGATTCTGTGTCAATGGTGATCAGCACTTTCCCATTTAATTCAATTGAATCTTCAAACTCAATTTTGCACCCAGATAAACTGATATCATGTATGATCACCGGCACCTTCTCTTCTAGTCTGTCCTCATAGGCGATCGTGCCTGTCACACCTTGCAATGGCCTTCTCATCCATTTGCGACGCAGAGCCTTTGGTACCTTCTCCGTTTCTCTTAAAAAGCGGAGAAACGTCCGAACGGCATACGATTTTTTCTCACGATCCGTCATCGCTACATGCTCTCGTGTGAATAAGAAACGGATCAGTGATAAATACTCTGATTTTTGTGTGTCAGTAAAAGCAACACCAACCATCAGCTTGTCTCCCTCTGGATAGCTCCAAACCACATCACACGACACGCTTTCATTCTCTGAAAAAAACAATTGCGTTTGTCCTTGATATAGAGAAGACGCTTGGTCCAATGGAATGGATAGACGCGCACCTGAATCACTCATATCTAGTAGAAAACAAGCAATAGACTGATCTTGATGATCAGAACGAAGATGCCCCTCTTTTTCAATGACAAATCGCTCTGATTTCCGATAACGCGGACGATCAAACGCCACAAGCAGTGCCATGAATAAGCCTGCACCGTTATAAAGCACCCAAAAAATATTAATCAACATGAGATCAGCGTTCATCGTCCCATTTACCTTCACATCGTAACCTATTTTCACAAGGGCAAGCAATGAGAGCAGCAAGAAGATCAGATGGGGAATCATCGTTTTCAAATGAAAATGCCTTTTGTCCGTTTGAATTCCCTTCGGTGTCACCAGAAATTCAACACGTTTCTTCAAGAACAGTTCACTGAGTGCCACACCAGCTAAGTGGAATGCCATTGAACTTTCATAAATATGACTCCAAAACATACTTCTTTTTTGATTCGACACAAGTTTAAATGCTAAATACGAGCTAAAGAACGCCGGCAGCCAAAACATGAAAACGGACTGGAAATCTGCCCAGAAACTTTGAATACCAAACAATAAAAACAAAATCGGTGTGAGAATATAAATCATTTTAAACAAACCGTTAAACCAATACACAATGCCATCTAAATAAAGAACGCGCTGCATAATCGTTAAGCCGCGCACCTTCAAAGGATTAAACTTACGGGCACACTGAATGTTCCCTCTCGACCAGCGATCTCTCTGCTTTAACAGATCAAGCCAGCTTTCAGGTGCCAGACCGACGGCTAATACTTCTCCGACAGACACAGATTTGAATTTCCCCTGGAGAAGCATTCCTGTTGCCATGTCTTCTGTAATCACTCCAGTAGCAAATCCGCCAATTTCATCTAATGCCGTTCTTCTAAATACCGTATTACTCCCAACATACATGACGGCATTAAACCGATCCTTACCAGCTTGGAGAGTTTGCATGAAGAAGTCCTGCTCATTTGGAATTCGATCTTTCGAGAACATATTATATTGGAAAGGATCTTCGTTATAAAACGCCTGTGGAACTTGAACAAACGCAGTTGCTCCATCATGAAAATAGGGCACTGTTTTTTCTAAAAAGGAAGGAAGAGGGACCATATCTGCATCAAGTGTCAGAATCAGCTCTCCATCCGTTTGAGACATCGCATGATTTAAATTACCTGCCTTAGCAAATCTGTTATCTGTTCTTGTCAGATAATGAACACCAAACTCAGAAGCAAGCTGCTCTACAGCTTCCCTATTGCCATCATCACATAAATAAATTTGAACGCTTTCCTTCGGATAAGAGAGATTCAAACAACCTGCAACAGTGCGTTTCAGCACCTCAATCGGTTCATTATATGTAGCTATGAAAATATCAACTGTTGGCAGCCTTTCAAGATCACTGATCATGACTTGTTTCCGATTTGAAGGCTTCCAAACAAGTGTATAAAACACAAGCAGCTGGATAAACCCAATGCATTCACAGGCAACAAGCAAAATGCCCATGACAATATTAAAAGTACCTTCATGCGGCAATGTAAAGAAGAGACGCCAGCAAATATAGGCAGCATTTGTTAACACACATAGCACAATGATGATTTTTTTCACAGTAGAAGCCATTGGCTGGATACGATATATCATATACAAAAGAGACAAAATACAAAGCATAAACAGCGGGTAATACGTGGTGATGAATGACAAAACATTTTCCTTCTTTCTTATGTCATAAAGGACTATCTCATATAAAATGTCATAGCAAAGGAGGGGATTCTTCCATTACATTGCCCCTCCATGTCTATATAAATCATTTCCACAATCGATCTAACTGATTTGAATAAAAGTCAATGGCCTTTCGATAACTCAAAATAGCAGGATCGTTTGTCGTCTCAGTTAAACAGTTCAGTAATATTTCCATTGCTTTGCTATGTTCATTTAAATTATACAAAGTCATGGCATAAAACGTTTGAATGGCTTTATTATGCGGATAAGCTTCCATCGCATGGAGGAATATCTGTTTTGACTTTTCATATTCCCCTAAGGTTCTGTATGTACTTCCTAATCCTAAAAAAGCATCTTCTCTTTCTTCTGAAGACAAACCTAGCTCAAGCGCCCTCTCATAAAAAAAGACAGCTTGTTTTTCCTTCCCTAACACATCATAACTCCAAGCACATTGATAGTGAATGGAGGCATGATTTGGATACTTTTCTACAAGACGGATGAGCATGTCATTGGATTCTTGAAGTTGTCCACTTTCTCGAAGTTCAATCGCTTTCAGAAGTTTCGTTTCCATTACATCACCCTTATTTTTAAGATGGAAAGATATGTTTACGAGAACACTTTCTCATTCCGCTCAATCATCCGCGTCATGTTTTTCTCAAACTCCAGTTGTTCCTCGGTGGTCAACCCTGAAGCGGTCAGTTGCTCGCTCAGCTTTTGAAGTTCTTCTAGTAAAAGACGCATGAGAAGCGCACAGTCAATGGGTTTTCCAGTTAATTCTGATAGGGATGCCATCGTATCAGGCTGTATATCAGGGAATACCGCTTTCACCTCATGCCGTTTATCCTTTAAGGCCGCCTCATAAAAACGGCGAATCAAATCAGCTCGTTCCCGGCCGCTTCCATCTGCACACAAATAGATTTGCACAGCGACCCCCCCGCGTAATCTACGCTGAGAAATGCCGGCAAATTTCTTTCCATTGATGCTCAAATCGTAGCTACCTGGACAGTAAGAGCCGACAATTTCATAGGCTTCAATGTCCACCTCATACATCGACAGCATCCGGCGGATCAATTCCACCATCGCATCATATCCTCGGTCAATATCAATGCCCTTCTTTTGTTCCGCAAAGATTAAAGACACATTTAGTACGCCTTCATCCAGCACAACAGCAAGACCGCCTGAATTGCGTACAATCACGCGATATCCCTCTTCCTCAAGAAGCTTTACACCATCTTGGAGAAATGGAAGTCTTGTATCCTGAATCCCAAGAACGATCGTATTGTGGTGCACCCAAGAACGCGCTGTCGCTGGTGAGAGTCCTTTCCCGACCGACGCACAAAGCGTATCATCCATCGCAAAAGATTGCTTTGGATCTACATAGAGTCCAAGGCTCGATTGATCTATGATTCGCCATGTCGGCTGTGTCAGTAACTCAATAGGTTCATTTTTCATGTCCTGCATATCCTCTCGTTCATAAACTGTGTTTATTATAACATGGAGGGAGAATGAGAGAGAAAAAAGCTCTATGACAAGGAACGTCACAGAGCTTTTCAACTGGATGCTTTGGTTTTCTTGTTCTTCCTTTTCGAGATGAAATAAACAGCTGCAATCAAAACGACAGGAACCCCAACCACGAGGCCCGCAGCGATCAATGTGTTCCACGGCAAATCGATCATCTCCTTAATAGACTAAACTTCTATGCAACAGCCGTGACTTACCCAACTTAACAAGTCTTCAGCCACCAATTCCGCATGCTGAGGGTCCATCACACCAGCATCGACAATCCACACTTTTTGCTCCTCTTCTGCCTGCCGCATAAGAAATACTCGCCCGCCGCCATCGTCACCAATGGCTACATAGCCGCTTGCATAATGATGGACTTCCCATGTTTTATTGCGTTCCACTATGTCTTCAGTTCCGTATAAAAGCAGGTCGCCTCCAATGGAACATCCATTTGATTGTTTCAGTAAGACTTGATGAGCATGAGGAAACATCATATTTAGTTCAGCTTCTGCCTCTTTGATATGTATGTCACTTGCTGGTTTGTTTATGACCAGGTTGGGAATCTGAGAAAAATGAATCATTTTGAACGCCTCCTAAAAGGTTGAACTAGCGTTTATTCAGCTGATTTTGTCATAATCCTTTTATACACCCGCAGGAGCACCTTTAATAGAAAATAGAAAATGATGACATCGAGTATAAAACCTAAAAATAGAAATTCAGCACCATAATTTGAATGCAGGACTAGCCAATCAATGGGAAAACCTCGATAATCCGAACCGGCATGTGGGACATAAACCCCTCTCATAAAAGCTGTCCCAATGACGAGAAGAACACTGATGCTTAATAGCCAATTGACTGTTTTTTTGTTGATGTGTTTTTTCTGATTCATACGAATTCCTTTCTGTGTTTTTGTATCGCTTTCTAATACAAAGACTTCTACCTATCACTATATAATCAATACAACAATTCTTTTAGTAGACTTTCCGCTTTATGTAATTCATCTAAAAATGGATTTAGATAATCATTATGACTATCCAAGTAAGCCCTAACTCCGCCAATGATAAAGACTTTTTGGAGATCATCATTGGCTTGCATGATTCTTTGGGCATTCTTGTATCTTCTATATATTAATTCAAGTACACCTTGATTGATCTCTTGCGAATATTCTTTTTCTAGGATGTTGATGACCGTTTGGATTTGTTTTGTTAGTTCTTGTTTTTTGTGCATTTAATGCTCCTTAAGACTTTGGCTCATACTAATAAATATCTAACCGTTGACAATTAAAACTTATAAAATCGCCTTCATTTATATCTCCCGGTATATTGTAATCCAATTCTAATAAAAGTCCGCCAACCTTCACTTTTTCATCACGCTTATCAATTAATTGTCCTAAAAAACTATAACTGAAATTATCATCTAATTTTTCAATTCTATACTCTGACAATTCAGCTTTCACTAAGTCTGACACATCTAAACAATAAATAGGTTCTAATAGTTCATTTTCTTCAAGGTAATTTAATGGTTGAGCAAAACACATTATTTCCAGTTCGCCATCTGTTACAATCACTTCAGCTTCTGAGGCTTCTTGTGAAATCCAGTTTATTTTTTTTATTTTCAATACGATCACCCTTTTTTTACTTCTTTGTTTTTATCCCTAAACTTGGTGCTTTTTTAGAAATTTCTTTAACCGATTTTATATGAAATGTGGTGATATTTCCTGTTTTTCTATCGAGCCCAACAAATCCGTATTTTGCACTTCCCTTTCCACCAACAATTCTTACATATCCATTCAGTTCTGGTACATATTGTCCCTTTTGAATAAGGTGATTTGCATCTTCAAGATAATTTTTGATATTGTATTTGTTTTTGCCCATTGCACCCATTATCTCTTTACTATGCTTTTCAAAATGAATAATAGCTTCATCACCTTTGAATTTAATCAGTTCACCCGTACCCTTTCTTGTCTTCTCAACCCTCTTCACCACATTCTTCCCTTGATCTATCTTAAAAACATATTTCCCGCCTTTAATGATTTTCATAAATGGGATAATAGAGGCTGCGGATAGGGCTTGGTCGGTGCTGCTAATATTTTTGCTGGTTTCAGGGTCTTTGCCGGTGACGGCTCGATAACCGTCATAGATTCCGCTGTATTCTAGGATGATGTTTTCGGTTGTTGAGACAACTTCACCGTCTAATATGCGTTTCGCATTGCCTCGGCTCCGGCTTTCTGGGATTTTATCTACTTCTTCTATTCTTACTTCGCCGTTTGCGATATACGTTCGAATGATTTGTTTATTGGCGTAAACGGTGTATCTCCCGCCTATAAAATCAATGTTCGACGGATCTGTGACGACTTCATCAGCGATGTCGAATTCTTTTAGCTTTTTGATGCCTTTTACGTTATATAGTTTACCATTTACGACCCTGATGTCTCTATGAATCTTGTTTTTCCCGTTCACAGCTTCCCTTTGCAATATTGTAAGTGATGGATCGTTTGCTGTGACTTGTTGATTAATGTTTTTATGAGATTCGTCCCGAACCACCGTCTCCACATTCGCCTGTTGTTTCTCTCTCAGCTTCTTCAGCATGATCATCATCGGGTTTTCTTTCGTGTTGTCTATTTTGTCATTCAATCCGCTGATCGTGTTGCTTATTTTTTCTTCTTTTCCATTTTTGAAAATAGACCCTTTTTGATAACTCGTGATGTCGATTTTTGGGCCGGTGAACATGGTGCTTAGCGTGTTGATGAATTGTTTCATTGTTTGAAGGGAGCTTTTTGTTTCTTGCAAAGCACTTGTCTGCTCCCTGTCAAATGCATGAAGCAGACCAATGGTTCTTGAGGTCTCAAGCCATGCCTTTTGATAGTTTTGCTGAAAAGCTGATTCGTCTACACTTGGCAAGTGAACAATATGACCAACTCTGCCAATGGCGTGATTCGCCTCTGATACGATTTCAGAAATCGCTCGCTCCGCTTTTTTTAAGCCTTGATCAAGTTCGTGTTCAATAAATGCTTGTGATATAAAGCCGTGCTGATTTGATTCAAGGGTATGAAGTGCCTGCTTTGTTTGTTTGAGCGCAGAGCTGTATTCCTCAATGACAACCTGAAAAAATTGCAGGAAGGGAATATGGCATTCTGTATAAAAGGAGCGGATGGCTTGTCCCGCCTCTCCCTTTAGTGCGCCATCAAGTGAGATGATCTGTTGGATTTGTTTTTCAATGGAGCTAATCTGTTGTGATTGCTGCTTTAATGTATTCAGCGTTTGGTCAATTCCGTTTATTAGCGCAAAAGCATCAAGGGTTTTCATTGCGTTCTCCTTTATTTTCTTTTACTGCTGGAAGCAAGCGCCTTGTCCGTTTCGATCATGGTGTTCACCGCTTGTTCTGTTTGTACAAGTTGTTTCTGAAGAATGTCTATATAGGATGTACTTAATTCGTTCAGCTGCTGATTGATTTTTTCTAATGTGTCTGCCGTCAGGAGCTGATTTCTTCCTTTGATGGTTGTTGGAAGTGTTGCATTCATTTGAGCGCCTGATTGTTTTGCATGCTGCAATACTCGTTTGACCTGACTGGCATCTATTTTAATTTCTCTGCTCATGTGACTACCCTCTTTTTTCTTCCAGTTGTTTCTGCTTTTCTTTCTCTATTTTTCTTTCAACCGAATGAATTTCATGTTCTAATGAATGGATCTCTGATTTTAAGTCGCTAATTTTCTCATCAATTCGGTTCACTAGATTGGTCAGCTGTACACTTTTTATCTCTTGACTGGCGGATGCCATCTCGTTTCGAATGTCATCAAACGTATCTGCGAGATGGCCAAACCATGTATGTGAAGTCAAATCTGGATGAGTCATTTTCTTGTTAGCATCTGCCAGAGCAGACTTTGCTTCTTTGATTTCTTTTCGACACATGTTCAGTTCTATGATTTGTTCTTTTTTTATGGATATGTCTGCCTTTAACGAATACAAGGCTGTTGTATAACCGATGATAGCTCCAGACATCGTCAAACACCTCTATTCCTCAAATAGTCCTCCGTTATGTTACCATTTACTAGCACAAGAGGCATATGATTGAAAACGAATTCACTTAAAAACGAATCGTATGTATTGGGTTTTTATACCTAATTCACATAAAAAAGCTGAATCCTTCGATAGGATCCAGCTTTTGATGGTTATTTTAAAGTTTCAGTGACTGATGCTGGGTCATGATCGTTACATGCAGCGTCTTTCTTCTCAGGGATATAATGGAGTGAAAACCCGACAAGGCTAAAAAAGGCACTTAACACCAGTGTTGGATTTTTAAATAGGTTCGTACTAGCAATGATCATATCTCCCTTTTGCAAGAGTATTCCTAGTATTTGACCGAATACCAACAACGTTCCTGACGTTAGGAATAGGACAAGCAGCACTTTAAATAAGAATTCCATCAATACTCTCATCTGTTTCTCCTTTCTATACGGGAAGTATCTCCATTCCAATGAGCCAGCCAATGCCAACGATCGGAAGCATATAATAGAGGATCAGTGGGATAAAGGTTTTTTCTGGTCTGGCCCCTGCTAGACCAGAAGCGATAAATATGGACCCTGATGCAGGCGGGGAAGCGCCTTCTGTTGATGAAAAAGCAAGAATGGAAACTACAGCCACAACTGGGTCCACTCCAACTGAGATTAAAGCTGAAAATGAGACAAGCCCAACTGCTGTTAATGTCGCTGTTGAAGATAGAGGGCCTGCCACCAGTGTGACAAGAACACCCACAATGAGCACCATGAGCCATTTCGGAATGGCAAGTACTGATGTGATTTGCGTCAAATCATCTGCGAGCCCTAATTCAGCAAGCACTTGACTAGCAGCCACTGCAAACAGCATCAAAGCGCCGATCGTTGTAAACTTAGGAATAGCCGACTTGAAAAACTGAGACCAATCAAGTGCAGACGCCTTTTTTCTTCCAATTGTTAGACTAATTAATATCATGAGAATCGGAATCCACGTAATTAAAGAAATTTGATCCATTGCCTCCGGTCCGATGTTTGGATTACTTTTTAAGTAGTTTGCCAACGGACCAATGGTGATCATGATAGGAATCAAGGCACCGAAAAAAATAAAGATCGACTTCCACCCTTGTTTCACCGCTTCCCAGAAAGGAAGAATATCATCTGGCGGCATGGCCTGAATTTTATTCTTTTTCACCAGAAGATACACCAAAATAAATCGGTATACGACTTGATACAGTCCTCCTATTAGAAGGGCAATATATAAATCTCCCTCAGATACAAGGGCGGCAACTGGTGCAAACCCAAGCATGATAAACATGGAAGAGTTCGGAGGCAGTGCCGCTCCAAGTCCGCCATTCCCTGCTAGAATCGTGGCCGTATGAGTCCGGCTCCACCCGGATTTAATCATCCAAGAGGCGGTGATAGAGCCAGTCGCAGCTGTGTTTGCAGAATTTGAACCTGAAAGAGCGCCTAACACTGCTGAACCTAACGTACTCATATAAGCCGCTCCGCCAGGAAGTTTACCTACAACCGAATTTAGGATTCGTAAGAGTGCATGAATTAATTCCAACTTTTCGATTAAATAGGCCATGAATACAAATGCGACAGCTGCATAAAGCACCTCATATGTGGATGCAAATATTAAACCATCCCAGAAAAGTCTTAACGCATCCAATCCGCCAAATAATGTGGTCGCAATAAAGCCTAGTAGCATGGCTTCTCCCATATTCCGTTTCACCATAACATTCCATATAATGATGACAGCTATGAACACAATCAACGCAATAAAACCCATATCGTTTCTTCGCCTCCCCTTTATTAAATAAAACGCTTACAATTTATTCCCCTTGCTGCATCACGTCAATGACTTCTTCCCAGCTAGCAGGTTTTACCCCGTCAAATCGTTCAGCAAAGTGAAAGTCTGCTAATCTCTCAAGCTTCTGTTGTGCTGCCCGAGACATGCTGGCATCAATCTCTGCTTCATCTAGCATTTCAATAGAGCCAAGCAGCTCAATCGCCCGTCTTTTTGCATGCAATGCACTCCCTGTCACAAGACGGTTCATGGTCTCTTCAAAACTTTTGCTATCGATTGTATCGCTTAATGAAGAAATCACTTGATGTTCCACATTATATTTTTTGGAAATTTCCAAAAATTCAATCAAGAGACCGACAATCCCCTTCATATAAATGCTTCTGATTAGCTTTAGTGCCGAAGCATCTCCTGGCTGGTCACTAATTTTTGTGATATTCATACCATAAGCATTCATTACTTTCATGAATTGGTCAACTCCACTGCCGCTTGCCGTGATCGGAACCTTGTGTTTGTTGATTGGAAGAGGCCCTAGCATGGCGGCATCTACAAATAGCGCTTCTTGCTTTTCAATTTCGTTTGCTACTTGTTTTTTGATGTCTGGTGTTGATGCCGATACATCTACATATAATTGATTCTTTTTCAAACTTCCCGATACGGATTGTGCCACTTCTAAGGTTTTATTCGCTGGTACAGCTGCAATCACAAGATCAGATTTCTCAATGACTTCGCTAATACTGCTCGTTAATTGAACGCCTGTTTGCGATGCTTTTTCTTTCAATGAGCCAGCTAATTTCTCACTTTGTAATAGGACATCATACGCATAAAATTGGTCTAATCCTTCTGTTTTCAATCCCGTTGACAGCTCATATGCTGCTTCACCATATCCGATAAAGCCTATTTTCATCACCGATTCCCCTATCCTTGAAATTTTTTCATTCTGCCTTCCAACCATGCCGGTGCTAAGAGACTGATGTCTTGCTTTCCTTCGTCCACATACTGTTGAATCGTTTTTAATCTCTGATGTTCATACGCTTGTTTCTCTTCCGCTAGTGTCAGCAGGTGTTCCGCCCTTTCCTTTGGAACGATGACGACTCCATCATCGTCAGCAATGACTAGATCACCTGGGGCTACTTTGACACCGCCGCACGAGATGGTTTGATTTAATTCCCCAGGACCATCTTTATAAGGTCCGTTTGGCATAAATCCCTTACTGTAGATTGGCAAAGCCAGCTCCTCTAAAGCGATTTTGTCGCGAACGAGCCCGTCAATCACGATTCCTTCTATTCCTACAGCCTTTGCTGAATGTGCCATCAATTCCCCTAAATAGGCATGACCCTTATGGTCTTTCCCATCAACAATCAGTACATCTCCTTCTTTAGCAGAGTAGATCGCTTGATGAAGAAATAAATTATCGCCTGGCCGTAAGCTAACAGTAAAAGCTGTGCCGACTACATTCATGCCTTTCGCAACTGGTTTGATTTGATGATCCATCGCGCCGGTGCACCCCATTACGTCTGACAGCAATGTCGAGTTAAGCTTTTTTGCCCTAGCGATAAGATCATTTGACACGAAATGAACAGTACTCATTGTTTCCACCATCCCCTTTGAGTTATATTCATTACACTTATTTTTATTAAAGTAATATTTATTACTTTTGTGATATGATCATACCACCTCGTTTTCAATTAGTAAAGCGCTTTCAAAAAATAAAAAATGAGTTCCACACGACTAATGTGTTGTGTGGTAACTCATTTTCGTTAACATATGATTGATTTGATCTAAACGTGGTTTTGTTCTTTCAGGATCATTCATCGCTAAGGCACTTAAAATGTAATCGACGATAAAGATAGCAGATACGACAGAGTTATGAGAGCCGACACTTGCTGAGGAACATGGTAATACATATTGTGCATATTTGGTTAATGGAGAGCTGTAACTGTCTGTGATTAAAAGGACTTCCACCCCATAAGACTTCGCTGCTTCCATCAAATCTTTCATACGCTTTGCATAGCGCGGATAGCTGACAGCTATAATGAAATCACCCGAGTTAAAATGAACCAAATCATCCACCCAGTCACTTTGATCTGCATCAATATACTGGCAATTCCCCAATAGCCGATTGATTCCTAACGACATGTATTCGCCAACAGGTCTTCCACTTCGAACACTTGTACACAAAACGTGTCGTGCGCTGGCTATTTTCCCAACAATCTGCTGAAAGGTTTCTTCCGTGATATTGTCTAGTGCGTACTGGATATTTTGAAATTGAAGTTCTACATGGTCATGCAAGAGCTTATTCTTATTTGAATGCTTGAGATTCGCTTCAAGTCTCGTTTGAGGGTCGGCTTTATGCTTCATAGCTGATTGAAGCTCTTTTTGGAACTCAGAAAAACCGGAATACCCCACAGCAGCAGAGAATCGCATGATCGTTGCTGTACTCGTCCCGACTTTTGACGCCAATTTATCGACAGTTAAAAAAGCGACTTCCATTGGATTTTGTACGATATAATCTGCAATTCTCCTCTGCGCATCGGTTAAAAGTGCGACCTTATGCTGAAGTTTATATATTAAATCCTCCATTATAGCACCTGCCTATCCTATCGGCTTTATCTACGATTCGTGTTTTCTTTTCACCCTTTATTGTACACATTTGGACAAAATAAAAAAACAGCCAGCACGAATCTATCGTACTGACTGCTCTAGTCGAGATGCTATTTTATAGTGCTTGAGCTGCTGTGATAAGCGCAAGATTGTAAACGTCTTCGGCATTACAGCCTCTTGAAAGATCGTTTACTGGCTGATTTAGACCTTGTAGGATTGGACCTACAGCTTCAAAGTTACCTAAGCGCTGGGCAATTTTGTAGCCAATGTTTCCAGCTTCAAGGCTAGGGAAAACAAATACGCTAGCATCGCCTTTGATGACGGAATCTGGTGCTTTTTTCGCTGCCACTGAAGGAACGAAAGCTGCATCGAATTGGAACTCTCCATCAAGAACAAGCTCAGGTGCTTTTTCTTTTGCAATGCGAACCGCTTCAGATACTTTGTCTGTTTCGTCTGATTTTGCTGAACCTTTTGTAGAGAAGCTAAGCATTGCTACACGTGGTTCGATGTCAAACATTTTTGCTGTGTTTGCACTTTCGATCGCAATTTCAGCAAGATCTTGGCTGTCTGGTGCAATGTTGATCGCACAATCAGCAAACACATATTGCTCTTCGCCGCGAGCCATAATGAAAACGCCAGAAGTTTTCTTTACGCCTTCTTTTGTTTTAATGATTTGAAGTGCTGGACGCACTGTGTCAGCAGTTGAGTGTGCTGCTCCGCTTACAAGGCCGTCTGCAAGACCTTTATACACAAGCATTGTACCGAAGTAGTTTTCATCCAGTAATGCTTTTCTCGCTTGCTCTTCTGTCGCTTTGCCTTTACGTCTTTCGACGAAAGCTTGTACAAGATCTTCAAAACCTTCATATGTATGAGGATCATACACGTCAACACCATCAAGTGTAAGACCTAATTCTTTTGCTTTTGCTTCTACTTCTTCCTTCTTACCTACAACAATTGGCTGCAAAACTTTGCCATCTGCTAGTTTTTGAACGGCTGTTAGAATGCGTTCGTCCATTCCCTCAGGAAAAACGATCTTAACTCCTTTACCTGCAACCTTTTCCTGAACTGTTGAAAAAATATCTGCCACTTCAATACCCTCCTTGATTTTACAAAAAAAGCGTTCTCTTTTAAGCATACTCTTCTTCTACATAAATTCAAACTACCAACTTACATTATAGCGCTTACAATTTAAATTCTTATTTTTCAAACTAATTAAATCAATTTCTAGAAAAGCGTTTTCGTCGTTCAAGTTTTGATCACATCTTCATTTGGACAAACTATGTTATAGTTGGAACAGATGGAAAACTGTAAATAGGAGTGAAAGAAATGAGCGAACAACATACTACAAATGAAGCAGCTCAAACACTAGACGGCTGGTATGCACTGCATGATTTTAGAACGATCGACTGGACAGCTTGGAAGTTGCTGACAAGCGATGAGCGTCAAGCCATCATTCATGAGTTCACAGGTCTATTAGAAAAATGGAAAACAGCTGAGCACAATCAGGCTGGAAGCCAAACAATCTATAGTATTGTCGGCCAAAAAGCAGATATTATGCTCATGATTTTACGTCCGACTATGGAAGAACTGGGTGAAATTGAACTTGAATTTAACAAGACACGACTAGCCGAGTTTACGATTCCAGCTTATTCTTACGTGTCAGTTGTTGAACTCAGCAACTACTTAGCAGGAGGCGGAGATGGCGGAGACCCTTACGAGAACCCGCATGTACGTGCGCGCCTCTATCCAGAGCTTCCTTCTTCTCAATATGTCTGTTTCTATCCAATGGATAAAAGACGTTCTGGCAATGACAACTGGTACATGCTTTCAATGGATGAACGTAAATCCCTTATGAGAAGCCATGGTTTAATTGGCAGAAGCTATGCTGGGAAAGTAAAACAGATCATTACAGGTTCTGTTGGCTTTGATGATTATGAGTGGGGCGTCACTCTTTTCTCTGATGATGTGCTTCAATTTAAAAAATTGGTTTACGAAATGCGATTTGATGAAGTGAGTGCACGTTACGGCGAATTTGGTTCCTTCTTTGTTGGAAATCGATTAGCAAACGAGCAACTAGCGTCTTATTTCCATGTATGATAAACTCTTAAGGCTTCGGAACTCTCCGAAGCCTTTTTATGTATTTGTTTAGAAAGGTGATCTCATCATGAAAAACTTCCCCATCGCTATTTTTGCGTTAACGCTCGGTGCGTTTTCGATTGGCATGACTGAATTTGTGATCATGGGACTTTTGCCAAATGTCGCAAATGATCTTCATGTATCTATTTCTGCTTCAGGTCAGCTGATTACCGGATATGCACTCGGTGTCGCAGTTGGCGGCCCTATTTTAACGTTATCAACTGGAAAAATGTCGAGAAAACGTCTCCTCATTCTATTAATGATTCTTTTCGTAGCAGGAAATGCTGTCGCAGCTGTATCGTCTTCTTATGGTCTCTTGATGGCTGCACGTATTTTAACGTCATTTGCTCATGGTACCTTCTTTGGTGTCGGCGCCATTATGGCTGCACGGCTCGTTCCTAAGGAGCGAAGCGCAAGTGCGATCAGCTTCATGTTTACAGGACTGACAGTAGCCAATGTACTGGGTGTGCCATTTGGCACCTTTATCGGAAATCAATTCGGCTGGCGCATGTCATTTCTCGTCATTGCCGTCATTGGTCTCATCTCCTTAATCGGTATAATCAGTTTAGTACCAAATCAATCGAAGGAAGAAGTATTAGATATTCGAAATGAAATATCGGTGTTGAAAAAGCCGCAGGTTCTCGTCTCCTTTGCGATGACGATATTCGGTTTTGCGGGTGTGTTTACCGCCTTTACGTATATCAGCCCGATCCTGCTGCAAGTGACTGGCTTTCAGGAAAACGGGGTCACCCTCATTCTTGTCCTCTTTGGGCTTGGGGTCACCATTGGGAATTTAGTCGGCGGAAAGCTTGCCGACTGGAAGCTGATGCCGAGTATTATCGTCACATTGATCTTGCTGATGACTGTCCTGTTGTTATTCACATATACATCTGCCTTTAAAGTGCCTGCCGTGCTGACGATTTTTGTTTGGGGAATCATTTCATTTATTCTCGTTCCTACCTTGCAATACCGCACGATGAACATGGCACATGAAGCCCCGACACTCGCATCAACGCTCAGTCATTCTGCCTTTAATATTGGAAATGCAGGCGGTGCAGCGCTTGGCGGTCTTGCTATCGAAATCACACATTTACAGCTTGTCTCGCTCTTTGCGGCAGGTGTAACATTCATTGGATTGATCATTACGATCATGAGCTACCAGTCAGATAAACGAATCAAAAGGACCTGAGGGCAGGTCCTTTTTCTATTTCACCACGGTCATTTCTGGCTCTTCTATTTGTTTCACACGTTCCTGAATGGGATGGGTAAAGGAATGCTCTGATAAGACAATATGAGAGACCGTTTTTGTAAAGCCAGACACATCTTGAATAAACGCTTCAATTTCTTCAAGAGAAGAAACAGACAGCTTAATGAAAAAACAGGACTGTCCTGCCACTCGATAAGCAAAGAACGCACGTGGATGCTGGTTCATAAATGTCACAAAACGCTGATACTCCCCATTTAATACGGTGACTTCCAGTAAACAGTCTATCATCAGACCCAGCTTTTTATAATTGACTTGAACAGAATACCCTTCGATAATCCCTGCATCCTCTAGTTTTCGCACTCTTTCTGCTACCGCAGGTGCTGATAAATTCACTCGTTTGGACAATTCCCTCATTGATAAGCGGGCATCTCCTCTCAATTCGTTTAAAATATGCACATCCACATCGGTGATTTTCATTCGTTACGCTCCTATCCCAAAATCGTTCCATTTGAAAAGTATTTTATGAAGATACTTATGATACGAAATGTAAAATAAAACTAAATAATGGTAGAATTTATTTTAACGGAATTAAATGAAAAAGCAAGTATGGAGGGATCACTTGATGAAAGAATCTTTAGACAGCCAGGCTTCTAAAACATTTCCCATCACACTTGCCATTGCACTCACACTTGGCGTTTTTGCGGCGGGATCGGAGGAACTGGTGATTTCACCACTGCTGCCTGATTTATCAAACTCCTTTCAGCACTCTCTTGATGTTCTCGCTCTAACCATCAGCATTTATGGGTTAGCTGTGCTGGTTGGAGCTCCGCTGCTCGTTCCTTTAGGGGACCGATATTCAAGAGAGCTGTGTTTGATGATTGGGCTGTCTTTCTTTTTGATTGGAACAGTGATGTGTGCTGCTGCCCCAAATTTGACCGTGTTTTTTGCAGGCCGTGCTATTTCAGGGCTGGCAACTGGTGTATTTGTGCCAACAGCCTATGCTCTTGTGGGCGACCGGGTTCCATACGAATATCGCGGCAAAGTGATGGGACTCATTGTTTCGAGCTGGTCTCTTTCTCTTGTCCTTGGTGTGCCCATTGGCGCCTTTATCGGCCAGAGTTTAAACTGGCGCTGGACGTTTTGGATCTTCGCTATGATGAGTCTCATTGTCCTGCTGCTTGTCATCCTTGAATCAAGAAAACAAGTCAGAGCAGCTGATCCGAAGGCACCTCAAGCTAGAGAGAAAACAGGCTCTTTATGGGGAGCTTTGAAAATTGATCGTGTGCCTGCCTATTTGACTGTGACGTTTTGCAATATGCTTGGATTTTACGGCATGTACTCGTTTTTAGGTGCTTATTTGCAAAGTCTGTTTGATGGCGGACAATCAACAGCTGGACTTCTTATTATGGCTTATGGCGTCGGCTTTTCTATGAGTATGTTTACTGGAAAATTAGCAGACTGGTTCGGTAAAACCCGTTCCCTTGTCTTTGTGCTGGGTGGAATTGCGCTTGTTCTAGCCTTGCTTCCTTATGCGCCATTCTCGTGGATGTTGCTGATTTTCGCCCTATTTATTTGGGGTGCTATGCAAAGCTTATCTGTCACGCTTCTAAGCACCGTTCTAAGCGACTGCTCTCAAACCCATCGCGGGAAAGTGATGGCTTTTTACAGCCTGGCCTCCAACCTTGCTGTTATGCTCGGTTCCGCACTGATGGGACCCGTTTATGTCCATTTCGGATATCATACGGTAGGTCTTGTCTGTGCATTGATCACACTTGTTGGTTTTATCATCAGCTTCGTCAGCTATAAACGAGAACGCGCCTTACAGAAAAAACAGCCAACTACACTTGAAACGTAAGCACATTTCACTGCACATCTCGATATGTGCAGTTTTTTAGATCAATTTTTAATATCATCATATATTACATTTTTTATAAAATTTGTTGACAATTACCAATTTTAAATTTTATAATCTAGTAAAAATTTGAAAAAGATTGGATGGTAAACATGATCCTAAAGAATGATGATGTGTTTCATTTCAAAGAAGAGCCAAGCCCTTCACCTAAGATGTTTACAGTCAACACTCTAGGCCCTAAGGGGACAAGCAGTGAATACGCAGCAAAACATTTCATCTCTCAATCCACCACTACACTCGGCACTCATATGAAACTATCCCTTTATGACACATTCGAAACTTGCATTGAACATACTCTCTCTCAACCACTTCAATTTACTCTCGTCCCACACGCATATGAAGGCATCAAACACTTCTACATGAGACCAGATCTACAGCTTTTACAAATTTTCAGATGTGACACGCCCATGTATGGTTTGGCTGTCAGACCTGATTTCCCATTCAATGAACAAATGCTCCACCAATTAAAAATTGTCTCACATCCTGCACCTGTCAATTTAATTCAATATTTCATTCACCAAAATGCTGAATTTGAACTTGTTAATTCTACAAGTACTGCCGCGCAGAAAGTAAGAGACGGCGAATTTGATTTTGCTTTAACGAATGAGGTGGCAAGAGCCACATATGGCCTCATCTTCATTCGAACGTTTAAAAGTATACCCATGAGCTGGTCCATATTCGGAAAAGGAGAGATGTAAGATGCAAACTGAACAAAAGACGCAAGAACGATATTTTCCTCAAGCGAAAAAATTAGAATGGGATAATGGCGTTATCCAATATTCCACTGTAAGAGGCGGTACGGAAGTGTTAATTTCATACGTCCCTCCCCGCACGATCATTGAACCTCACGAACATCCCGAAGCACAAATCGGTATTGTGTTAAAGGGCGAGCTTCAAATGACTGTCGGCCAATCGACTCAACTGCTCACCCCATTAGAATCAGCCTATATCGCACCACCGTTTGTCCCTCACGGCGCTTCAAATCTGACAGATGAAGAAGTGATCGCCATTGATATTAAGAGATTAAAGGATGACGAAGAATATACAGCTCCCCCCACTTATTTCTTAGACATTTTCAAAACACGGGATTTACTCCCTGGCATGGAAGTGACTTTTTTTGTGGAGGATTGGATGGAGCTGATGATTGCCAATATCCCTGGAAACGGTGGAGAAATGCCTTTTCATAAACATAGAAATGAACAAATCGGCATTTGCATCAGCGGAGGGTATGATATGACAATCGAAGGCTTTACAGAAAAGATGGAATTTGGCACCACCTATTTCTGTGATCCAAGGGAAGATCATGGGGCCATCAATCGAAAGCCAGAAGCATCAAAGTCTATTAATCTCTTCTTCCCTCCTCGCTATAATCGCTTAAAACCAAAAGCATCTAAGGTGAAGAAATGAAGCTGGATGGAAAAGTTGTCCTCATTACAGGGGGTGCGTCGGGGATTGGGCTTGCTGCTGTCAAGCTCTTCCTCGAGCATGGAGCAAAAGTAGCTGTCGCTGACATCAATGAAAGCAGCGGCAACCAACTAATTGAATCATTGCCGCATGAGCACCTTGCATTTTTTAAAACAGATATTACGAAGGAGTCTGACTGTCACCAAACCGTTCAGAGCGTGCTGAGCCGATTCGGTGCCATTGATGTCCTCATTAACAATGCAGGCATCGAAATTGTCTCACCTATTCATGAGATGGCACTGGAGGATTGGCATCGTATTCTTCAGGTCAACCTGACCGGCGTCTTTCTCATGAGTAAGCATACATTGCCGCATATGCTTGAAAAGAAGAGTGGAAGTATTATCAATACCGGATCTGTCGGAGGTCTTGTGGGCTGGCCTGACATTCCTGCATACAACGCAACAAAAGGCGGTGTCATTCAGCTCACCAAATCAATGGCCATTGACTATGCCGCTCATCAAATCAGGGTGAATTGTATTGCCCCTGGCATCATTGATACACCATTAAACGAGAAGTCCTTTTTAGACAACCACACAGAAAGTCTCGAGATCGTCAAAAAGGAAAAAGCAAAGGTGAACCCTATGCTGCGGCTTGGAAAACCTGAAGAAATTGCTGGCGTGATGCTCTTTCTCGCCTCTGATCTATCCAGCTATATGACTGGAAGTGTCGTCACAGCAGATGGCGGTTACACCGCTAGATAAAAGGAGTGCTTTCATTGAGTAAAAAAACTGTACTTGTCATTGCTGATCTAGGTGGGTGCCCGCCCCATATGTTTTATGAAAGCGTGGCGGCATCGTATCATATCGTTTCTTATATCCCGAGACCCTTTGCGATTACAAAGGGACATGCCGAGCTAATCGAAAAATACTCCATTGCCGTCATCAAAGACCGTGATTATTTTGAGACACACCCTTCTTTTGAACACCCTGATTCTATTTACTGGGCACATGATGATTATCCAAAATCAGAAGAAGAAGTTGTGGAAGACTTCATTCGAGTGGCTTCCTTTTTCAAAGCAGATGCAATCACGACCAATAATGAATTATTCATTGCACCGATGGCAAAGGCCGCTGAACGTCTTGGGCTGCGAGGTGCTGGTGTCAAGGCAGCCGAAATGGCGCGTGATAAAAGCCAAATGAGGGCTGCATTCAACGCCTCTGGCGTCAAAGCGGTGAAAACTCAGCCTGTCACGACTTTATCTGATTTCCAAAAAGCCATTGAGTCTATCGGAACACCGCTCATTTTAAAGCCTACATATTTAGCCAGTTCTATTGGCGTCACCTTGTTTCATGACAAGGCTGGAAGTGATGATCTGTTTTTACAAGTACAATCGTATTTGGAAACCATACCAGTCCCAGACGCTGTCACGTATGAAGCACCGTTTGTCGCTGAAACGTATTTAGAGGGTGCTTACGAAGATTGGTATGAAGATGAAGGATATGCTGATTATGTCAGTGTAGAAGGGCTGGTCGTAGAGGGCGAATATCTCCCTTTTGTCATACATGATAAAACCCCTCAAATCGGTTTTACAGAAACGGCTCATATCACTCCGACGATCTTAGACAATGAAGCAAAACAAATCATCATTGAAGCAGCAAGAAAGGCAAATGAAGGACTAGGTCTTGAACATTGTGCAACCCATACAGAAATCAAACTCATGAAAAATCGAGAAACTGGACTGATCGAATCAGCGGCTCGATTCGCTGGCTGGAATATGATCCCGAATATTAAAAAGGTCTTTGGCGTCGATATGGCCAAGCTATTGATTGATGTATTAGTTGATGGTAAAAAGGCTGTACTGCCAAAACAGCTGCTTTCTGGACATACATTTTATGTAGCGGACTGCCACCTGTACCCTCAGCATTTTAAAGAGAGTGGGCTTATCCCACCTGAAGCCACACATATTACCATTGATCATGTGTCTATTCCAGAAGGGGCATTCGTTGGAGATACTGCGATTGTCAGTCAATCATTCCCTGCCAAAGGGACTATGGTGGATCTTGCTTTATTTGAAGCTTTTAATGGAATCGTATCTCTTGAATTAAAAGGATCATCCTCACAAGACGTTGCCGCGTCCATCCGCAACATTCAGAAACAGGCAACGATTCAGTTAATGGATGAATTAGTGAAGGGATAGAAAGAGAGGCTGCTGTGGTGAAAATGTTAGCATCTAAAATGATTGAACGGCTGCCTGAACAGAAATTCGGCACCGTCTTTGAAAAAATTGCTCAAAAGACAAAAAACGGAGCAAACATCATGAATCTAGGTCAGGGAAACCCTGATCTACCAACTCCTGCCCATATCGTGAGTGCCCTACAGGAGTCAGCGGGTGTTTTGCCATTTCAACAATATGCCCCTTTTAGAGGCTTTGACTTTTTCAAACAAGCCATTGCAGATTTTTATAGATCGGAATTCGGTGCTGAGATTGATCCGCAGAAGGAAATTGCTCTTTTCACTGGCGGAAAAACGGGACTGTATGTCATGAGTCAGTGTCTGCTTGATCCAGGAGATATCGCACTCGTTCCCGATCCAGGATACCCTGAATATCATTCAGGCATTTTGATGGCGGACGCCCAGCCATACAGTATCATACTTGAAGAGAAAAATGGCTATTTACCAGATCTCTCCTCTATTGATCGTGACGTAGTCAAAAAAGCAAAAGTACTGTTCTTGAATTATCCGAATAACCCCACGGGTGCTGTCGCAAATGAGGCATTCTTTGAAGAGGCTGCTACCTTTGCGGCCGCTCACGAACTGTATGTTATTCATGATTTCGCCTATGGGTCATTTCATTATGAACAAACACCCGTGAGCTTCATGAATACTCCTCTCGGGAAAAGTGTAGGCGTCGAATTATATTCTCTATCAAAGACTTTTAATATGGCAGGATGGAGAGTCGCCTTTGCTGTTGGAAATGAGGAGATCATCCAAGCCATCAACACCTTTCAAGACCACGTGTTTGTCAGTATGTATGGCGGATTTCAACATGCTGCGACTGCTGCCTTGCAAAGTGATGACCGTCATATTCAATCATTAAGGGCGGTATACCTTGAACGAATCAATTTCTTCATCCGGCAAGCGGCGAGAAAGCTTGGCTGGACAATCAAACGTCCACCCGGCGCCTTTTATTTATGGGCTCCGATTCCTGATGACTTTGAACATTCTCATGCCTTTGCTGACTATTTACTCGAACATGCCGATGTTGTCGTCACGCCTGGAGGAGTATTTGGAGCCAATGGGAGCCGTCATGTACGCATTTCCATGGTTGCCCCGATTGAAGAGCTTGCTCTCTTTATCGACCGTCTGTCCATCCTCCCCATTCGATTTCATCAAAAAACCCGCCTATAGCGGGTTTTTTTCAGTTTATATACTTTTCATCGTTCCACCGTCTACGGAGATTTGTTGGCCTGTGATATAAGAAGCTTCCTCTGATGCCATAAAAGCTGCCAATGACGCCATCTCACTCGCTGAGCCTACTCTTTGCATTGGGATACCTGATGCGACAGCTTGTACAGCCTGCTCTCGTGACACTCCCTGCTTCGTCATCATATTGCCGATAAATTGTTCATACCGATCGGTTGCAATAAAACCAGGATTTAAACAATTCACCGTAATACTAGACGACGCAAGCTGTGTCGCTGCATTTTTACTGGCATTAATAATCGCTGCATTCATCATACTATTCGTAAACATTTGTTCACCAGGTTCCTTCCACAGGTTCCCGACAATTTGAATGATCCGTCCATATTCATGTCTTTTCATCAATGCTACTGCACGCTTCATTGTATCTACGTAGGCGATGGCTTTTTGGGAGAAAGCAGCCAGCATCTGGTCAGGTTCACATGAATCAAATGTATCTGGTTTTCCTCCTGGAATGTTATTGATCAGCACATCGAGTCTGCCAAACTCCTTTTCTATTTCTTCAAAGGCTTCCGACCTCACCGCTTCAACCGACATATCTCCACAGAATAGAGACAGCGGTTCCTTTGTTTCTGTCATATCTTGAATGTGCTGTTTCGTCTGTTCAAGTGAGGCCATATTTCTAGAGTTGATGATCACCTTCATATCGCTCTGGGCGGCAAGTTTTATTGCGATTGCCTTTCCAATGCCTGTACTTGCCCCTGTTACAAATGCAATTCTTTTAGACAAACTCATCCACATCCCTTTTCATCAATATACATAAAATGACACATACAGAATGTATTTCAACAAAAAAAGACCTTTCTCCTGCGAAAGGCCTCTCTTCTCTATTTAAATGTCGTTTCCCAATTAAATCCGATCGCCTCATCATTCCACGCAATTCTCTTCTCATCTGGGTTTTTTGGGTCGTACGATTCTGTTGTAAAATACACAATCTGCAGCGGCGTCTCCCCTAATACGCGGTAGCCATGGGCAACTCCCTTTGGGATGAGGAGCAGCATCGGATTATCTTCTCCCATATAATACACATCGGTTTGACCCTTTGTCGGGGAATCCTCTCTTAAATCGTATAAAACGACCTGTGCATGACCTGCTGGGAAAAACCAAACATCGTCTTGTTTTTCATGATAATGAAAGGCTTTGATCACTCCTGGGAAACTTTTCGACCACGACGCCTGCCCAAATCGTTTTAGCATCGGTTCGTCATCTCGAATAAGCTCTGCGAAAAAGCCGCGATCATCACAATGTTTCAAGAGTTTTTTCGTTTGTACACCATCAATCATGCTGCTCGAATCTCCCTTCTTTCTGCAAGTATTCGTGAAGTGCATCCTTCCAATGTCTTGGCTTCCAGCCTGTCGCTTCAATCGCTTGCAGGTCTAAAACAGAGTAGGCGGGCCGAGGTGTTTGGAAGCCATACTCTTCAGTGGAAATGGGCTCAATTATCGTAGACAGACCGCTTGCTGCCACAATTTCTGCCGCAAAGTCAAACCATGAACAGCTTGCTCGGTTACTGACATGATAAATACCTGCTTTCTGGTCAAACAAGTGAATCAAAGCTTCTGCGGCATCCTTTGTATAAGTAGGAGACCCTAACTGATCATTGACGATGCGCAAATGATCCTTCGTTTCAGCCAGCCGAAGAATGGTATTCACAAAGTTATGTCCCTCATGTCCATAAAGCCACGATGTCCGAATGATCTTCACTTCATCTGACACAAGATGAATCAATTCTTCTCCAAGTTTTTTACTTTTCCCATAAATGGTTTGCGGATCTGCTTGTGCATCAACTTGGTAAGGGGTATCCGCTTGCCCATCAAACACATAATCTGTGCTGACATGTAATACATCAGCCCCTACGTTTTTAGCTTCAAGCGCTGTATAGTAGGCGCCAATCCCATTCACAAGATAGGCTTTTTCCGTTTCTGTTTCGCATTGATCCACAGACGTATAAGCAGCCGCACTGACAACAATATCCGGACAGAAATGTCTCATTGCATGTCTGACTGCCTGTTGATCTGTGATATTCAACATACTCCTTGTTAAAGCAATGACTGTGATGTCTTTTTCTTTCAGCTGTTTCGTCAATTCTTTCCCTAATTGGCCGCCTGCACCGGTGATTAAAACTTTCATCGGTCACCCTTCTTCACTTTGATCATATTTGGCACGATACCAATCGATCGTTTTTTCGATACCTTTTTCGAATGAAGTTGCCTGCACCCAGCCAAGCTCTTCTTTTAACTTACTGGCATCAATGGCATACCGCCTGTCATGCCCTTTCCGGTCTTGAATAAACGCGATTTGGTCATGAGAGATGCCTAGATGTGTGAGAATGGTTTTGGTTAAATCAAGATTTGTTTTCTCGTTGCCGCCGCCAATATTGTACACCTGACCGGCTGTTCCGTTTTCTACTACTTGTTTTACGGCTCTCGCATGATCCTCTACATACAGCCAATCGCGGATCTGCTGGCCGTCTCCGTAAATCGGAATCTTTTCACCATTGACCGCTTTTCTTATAATGGTTGGGATTAATTTTTCTTCATGCTGATAAGGTCCGTAGTTGTTGCTGCATCTTGTGATCATTGCGGGTAGTTGGTGGGTGTGGATATAAGATTTCACAAGCAAGTCTGAACTTGCCTTGCTTGCTGAATAAGGATTATTCGGTGAAAGTGGTGTTTGTTCTGTGAAAGCAGGATCATCCGGCTCCAAATCTCCATATACTTCATCTGTCGAAATATGAATAAGTTTTTTCGCCTTTCCCTTTAAGACAGCTTCAAGCATACGATAGGTACCAAGGACATTTGTTTGGATAAAGGGTTCTGCTGACTCAATACTGCGATCAACATGTGATTCTGCTGCGAAATGAATGATGGCATCATAGGCTTCATCAAATACTTGATCTAGTTCGTCTTGCAGCGTAATATCTCCCTGAACAAAACGGAAATGAGGTAGCTTTGATAAATATTCCATCTCCTCTGGATGACTGGCATATGTTAATTTATCAAATACGGTAAGCCGGACATCGGATTCTTGAAGCAGCAGCTTCACAAAATTCAGTCCAATAAACCCTGCTCCACCTGTAATTAAATAAGACTTAGTCATTCGTATCCCTCTTTTTCCTTCATCGTTTCAAACATTTTTGTAGATGCTTCGTGGAGAGATTCATGTGTTCCTGCATCAATCCACCACCCTTTTAACATATCATAGGTCAGCTGGCTATTTGAGATGTAGAGATTATTCACATCAGTAATCTCTAGTTCACCTCGATCTGACGGCGAGATTTCCTCGATATATTGAAAGACGTCTTGATCATAAAAATAGATGCCCGTGACGCAGTAAGATGACCTCGGGTGCTCTGGCTTTTCTTCTATTGATAAAATTCGGTGATGAGCAGGATCAATTTCTGCAATGCCAAACCGTTTTGGATCTGCCACCTCTTTCAATAAAACCTTGGCTCCGCTTTCTTGTTGCCGAAAGACGTCGACAAAAGGGCGTAATGAATCTTCAAATACATTATCACCAAGCATCAGCACAAATTTTTCCCCTTGAGCAAAGGGCTTTGCATAGGATAAACCATCGGAAATACCAGACGCTTCTGGCTGTACTTGATACACAATGTTCATCCCAAGTTCACAATCATCTTCCAGTAACTTTTGAAACAACGGTATTTGTTCTTCCTGTGAAATCAGCATCACATCTACAATTCCTGCTTCTTTCAGTTTGAATAATGACCAATAAATCATCGGGTATGGACCAACCGGCAGCAAGTGTTTGTTGAAAATCTTCGTTAATGGTGCCAGCCGTGATCCTTTTCCTCCTGCTAAAATAACTCCCTTCACATCTACACATCCTTATGTTCTTTTTGGTGTGAATTCATGAGGTGTATAAGAATGTTTTTCACTCGTTCGATTCCTTTTCCATCAATGAGTGAACGTCCATTAAGATGAATGCTTCTGCGGAGAAAATAGCTGTCAGACAGTTTTTGAACAGCTTGCAACAGGTCTTTTTCTTCCACAAGGTCACCTAATCCAAGGTGAAAACAAGCGCCCTTTTGCGCAAACATGCTCGCTGTCACTGCTTGGTGGTCTACTTGCGATAGGACAATGCTGGGCACCCCGATACAAATTACCTCATATAACGTCATACCGCCTGCTACGATAGCCACATCAGCTTCTGATAAAAGAACCGGTAGTTGATCTGTATGTTGAATGAATTGGATATGTTCTGCCTCTACTTGCTCTTTGATGTGAGAGGCTTTTCCTGCGACCGCTAAAATGTCTAGGTGATTTGTTTGAAGAAGCGCCGATACAGCCTTTGATAACAGGCCGCACGGATCACTACCGCCAAGGCTGATGACCACCTTTTTACATTCTTTCCGAACCTCATATGTGTCTTTGAATCGATTAATCTCGTGATCTAACAATAAATAGGGCGTTCCATGATAATAAGCCGTGCCATTAAGCTGCTCGTGCTTCCCGTCCAGACCGCCATAAATGCCGTTTATGACCGTGTCTGCAAGCTGACAGGCTTCCTCTCTTTTTTCCTCAAATAAGACCAGCCTCGCACTATCGCAGGAATCTTTGATCGTTTGAAGAAACTGAAGATCACAATCAAGGACATCTATGACTAAAAGGTCAGGCTTTAGCTTTTTGATGTCTTGTTGGATTTGTAGAAGCGCATTCGACTCATGCACCATCTGAACGTGCCACTCTGGGTTCGAAAGCATTTCTACACAAATCTGATCATTTGTATAGAAATATAAATCGTCCCCTTCCTGAAGCAGTTCTTTTGCCAAACGTTTCATTCTGACGACATGACCCATTCCTCTTAAAAAACCCCCATAAACAACAATCATGATTTTTTTGTTCATTCAGCATCCTTCTGTCTCACAGATTGATTCAAACGAACAATGTCTGGATGTTGTTCACAGATGGAAATGAGCTCAGCTGTCGGCACAGCAATAGAACCACCAGCTTTCTCTAATAAACGGGTAGCAAACACATAATCTTCTTCTGTATCAATCGTGAATCGATAAGCAGGATATGCAAGTTCTTTGGGCGGTGTGAATAATTGAAGGTGAAATTGCTCGGGATGCTTTCTGATATACAGCGTGACATGCTCACGTTCTGAATAAGTGAGGGGAAATTTGTCGATTTCACATAAAATAGATGCCTCAATCATTTCCCCGGAAATACCGAGTGGTGTTCCGTTCGTATATGTGTAATCAGCCTTTTCCTGTCTATGTTTTTCAAGCATTTTCGACAAAAGCGAAGGATCTATAAATGGATTGTCCCCCGTTAAACGTACAACCGTTTTAGGTTCAAATTGGCGGACAATCTGCGCAAACCGCTCAAGCACATCTGCCTCACTACCTCGAAACACCTTATAACCCTTTGACATACAGTATTGAGCCAAATAGTCATCCTCTGGCTCGACCGTTGTGGCAATCATAAGATTTTGCATTTTGTGATGGTAATCATCTGATTGCTTCACCCGCTCCACAATCAAATCAATCAGCGCCATGCCGCCGATCGGTTTCATCACTTTTTTGGGCAGTCTTGTTGACCCCATCCTAGCCTGAATGACAAAAAGCACATCATGCATCATCATGAGACTCCTGCGTGAGTACGTCTTTCCACGAAACACCTGTATGAGCTGGGATGTCTCTCACAGCCTTTGTGCCAAGTAGAACCGGCATATATCGCGGATGCAACCCCTGATTTTTTTGTCCAGGGCGCAGCACAGCTAGATTTTCTGAAGTGAGGGTTTCGCCCTTTGCAATGCCTTTTGTCGTAAAAATTCCTCGATACGCAAATTCTCGAATTTGTCCTTCAATGGCTGTTGTCGTTTTATAAGAACTGCCAAGAAGCTCCTCTGGTAATGAATGAACGTCTATTTCTGCTTGATTCCGCTGCCTTTCTGCCGCTCGAATGTGCTGAACCATTTCCTTTAATTCTTCCGGATTAAGAGCAAATGAATGATCCGCTCCGGGTAATGTTTTATCTATTGTAAAATGTTTTTCAATCATTGCTGCCCCGAGCTTCACAGCGGCTACTGGCGCTTCTGTCGGGTGTTCACTATGATCTGAAAAACCAATGACTGCTTCAGGGAAAGCGGATTTTAAGGTTTGAATCACCCGCAGGTTCGTATATGCTCTAGGCGCTGGATACTTTGCCACACAATGCATGATAGCGACTTGCTTATTTTGCTGGCTCGTAATCGTTTCGTATGCTTCATGAACATCTGCAATGGTGGCCCCAGCTGTTGAAAAAATGATTGGCTTTTGAAAAGAAGCCGTATGACGCAAAAGAGGCAAATGGTTGATTTCATAGGATGCCAGTTTAAAAGCAGGTGGATTCGTTTGATTCAATAAATCAGCCGATTCTTCGTCACACACGGTGCTTAAAAACATCAGTCCTTTTTCCTTACAACGTGTCAATAAGACAGGTAGCCATTCTGGCGGCAGCTCCATTTGTTCCACTAAAGAAAAAATAGACACTTCTTCTCCTTTGGCCGTTTCGTATAACCCCGGTTCCTTTTGATACATCCGATCCGCTTGAAACATTTGAAACTTCACCGCATCAGCCCCTGCTTCTTTTGCCACATCAATTAAAGCAAGTGCCTGATCCAGCTTTCCATCATGGTTAATACCTGCCTCTGCAATGATAAAGACAGGCGCACCATCTCCCACTTTGCGATCTCCAATATAGAAATGCGCCATCTTACCTCTCTCCTTTTTTCGGCCACACATGGTAATACAAAAAGGCATTTGTTGTCCTAAACCCCATCTTTTCGTACAGCTGGATGGCTGTCGTATTATGAAGCTGTGTCCCCGCAGAAATGAAGTGATGCCCTCTGTGATGAGACACTTTCATCATCTCAATAAACAGCTTTTTTCCGATCCCTTTTCCTTGAACATCCGGTCTAATCGCAAAAAGCTCAAGCCACATCTCATGCCCCTTTGTCATACCTTGAATTAAGCCAACCACTTCATCATTCACCTTGGCAACGAGGTTAATATCTGCGCGTCCAAGTAGGTTGTTTCTCATCCATTCCTGATAAAAATGCTGAACAACACGCTGGTCTAAATATGGATCAAGGGCATAACGGCTTTTCACAAAAGCCTGATCACCTAGTAATACCGCCTCATCGTAATCCTTTTCATCTGGCACACCCATCACCACATCTTGATCTGATGATGGCATCTCCATGAGGGCTGGCGGTGCCTCAAGCCTAGTGAGACCACCGACATAATACACATGGGATAGTTTTTGAACAATGCGGTTTTTTTCAAGATCAGCCGCCTCAAGACGTAAAAAGAAAAAATCACATTTTTCTGTTCTCATCCAATTGATGAATCTTTCCATCAATTCTTTAAAGAGCAGCGCTGATTCAGCTTCCACAAACTTCACATGAAAAATATGCTTATCAAAAATGCCGCTCTCCCATTTGGACCAATCGTATAACAGCACTGCTTTGAGCTTAGCGCCGCTGACAAGAGCAAACTGCTTGAATCCTGCCATGCGTTCCGCTTCATGACCATATGTTTTCAGCCAAGCTGCCAGCACCTGATCGTCTATTGCATGAACGACTTTCATGAAGAGGCCTTCTTGTCTTTTAAAATTGACACGACTGCGGTGATGACATCCTGCACATCTTCATCTGTCATACTTGGATAGAGCGGGAGCGAAAGCGTTCGTTTGTAATAAGTGAGTGCCTCAGGGAAATCCTCTGGTGAATGGTTGTAGGTCTCTTGATAATATGGATGCAAGTGAACGGGAATAAAATGAACACTCGTGCCGATTTTATATTCCTTTTGCAGCTGATCAATCATGTCATCGCGTGTGACCAGTGCTTCTTTTGGATCAACTTGCAGCACATATAAATGCCACGCATGTCTTCCCTCATCATGTACAGGCGGCAAGATGAGACCAGCTTCATGTTGAAATGCCTGATTGTATGTCTTCGCAATCTGTTCTCTGCGTGTCTGCATCTCCTTCAACCGGCTTAGCTGAACGAGCCCTAACGATGCTTGCACGTCAAACATGTTCATTTTATAGCCCGGTTCCTCGACCTCGTAATACCATGTTCCCTTTTCTCCATAACGATTCCACGCTCCCTTACTCATGCCGTGAAGCGCCAGCCTTCTGATTCTAGCCGCAAGTGCATCATCATTTGTCGTCAGCATGCCGCCTTCACCAGTCGCTATGTTTTTCGTTGCATAAAAACTAAAAGCGGTCGCATCACCAATCGATCCAATAGGTTGATCATGATAGGTCGTATAGAGGGCATGAGCGGCATCCTCCAGCACGAACAAATCATACTTTTTGGCAATCGTTAAAATTCGGTCCATATCACACGATTGACCAGCAAAATGTACAGGGACAACCGCTTTCGTATGTGGTGTAATGGCCGCTTCTAATTTTTTCGCATCTAGATTGAGTGTCGCCGGATCAATATCCACGAAAATAGGGGCTGCCCCCGTATGGATGATCGTATTGGCTGTTGCGCAGAACGTCAGAGGCGTTGTGATGACCTCATCACCAGCTCCAATACCTCTCGCCTTTAACGCTAAAAATAGAGCAGCTGTACATGAATTAACTGCTATCGCGTGCTTCGCTCCAGTCAGCTGCCTAAACTCTTCTTCAAACTGTCTAACTTTTGGTCCGGTGGACAACCAGCCGGACTTTAATGTTCCAATGACTTCATCAATTTCTTCCTGTTCAATAAAAGGCAGTGCATAAGGAAGAAATTGTGCTCTCTTTTGTCCCATATCGCTTGCACACCCCTATCTTCATCTCTGAAAATCCACGCCTGTTTTTGTTTTGAGCAGAGAAAGCAGAACATCGGTCGATTGTGCATGCGGATAATGTTCTTGAATGAAACGAGCCCCTTGCTGTTTCGCCAGCTTCATTTCTTGTTCATCCGATAAAATACGGATCGCTTTATCGGCCAGCTCAATAGGGTTTTCCATGTGGCAGCTGCCAAGCGACTCGTAATAAGGGTATCTTCTGCCTTCTGTCATTTTTCCAATCAGTACACTCTTTTTAAAGAGCATTGCTTCCAGACCAACTGTTGATGTGAGCGTAATGACCATATCCATATACGGCAGGAGGTCATACAAGTCGATCTCTTTTTTAATTAATCTCACATGGTTCCCCGCACGTTCAATCGCTGTGTAGTCATTTAATCGATTTCGAGCGATTTCCCACGGATGCGGCTTCATAATCAGCTGAATGTCTTTCCGTTTTGCAATCGTTTTAAGAACATCACCGTAAAAGGCTTCTGAAAACGGCTGTGTTGCCACGAGCACAGTCTTTTTGGCAGGATTGAAGTTCAATTTACGAAAGACCATTTCCTGTTGAAGCGGTGTTCGCTCCTGCACCAAATCAAATCTCGGGTGACCTGTGATCTCCACCTGCTCAGGCTGACAGCCTTTGTCTACATACCAGTCCTTTTCATATTTTCCAAACACCCCGTGGCAGGTGGTGAAAATCGGCAAAAAGGCTTCGTCTCCCATGAGCGCACCGTGCTGAAGACAAATACTTGTGAGATGGCGCTTCACGGTTTGCAAGGCGAGCACACGGCTGTAGGCGTCCTCCGTCGTACCAACCACGACAGCTGTGATCGGCTGCATCTCAAATAGCGTTTCTATTTGGTCAATCACATCAATAAATTGCACAATGTCCTTCCGAAGCTTTTCTCTAAAAAAGACATTGCCAAAGACAGGATGGTGGGCGTAAGGTTTCAATAGAGCATTTGCTTTTTCAATATATTCAACATGAGCTTCTTTATTAACCTCTCCGGCTAATTCCGGCTTGCTGATCACTGGTAATCCGAAATAATCAGCCTTCTTCCAGCGCGCGAGCACCACTGTTTGGTTCGGATGGAACCGCATGTAATTGTGTTCAGTAAAACGCAGGTGTTCAAAGTGAAGCAGCACCTTTCCATGACTCGGACGATAAGGGATACGCTTGATCTGCTGTTTATGCTGATCAAAAAATGGCTGAATGTCTTGCGGCTTTGGACAAGTCGTTGTCAGCTCTTCACCAAACGCCTCATCTTCCATACGTTCCCTCACTTCAGGGCTGATGTATTGATAAAAATTACTGATTAATCCAAGGGGTATGTGGCGATAGGATAAGTCTTTCATCAGATTCACATACTCAAAGTACACCTGCCAATAATGATGAATATAATGCGACACTTAAGGTCACCTCCCATGTCTTTGTTTTAATATATGGCGGAGCTCCCTGCAGGTAGACTGCGGAGGAAGTGCTTGAATAAAATCGCTTTTCTCATCTTCTGCCAACTGATAATGAATAGACTGTTCTGTGATGTAGTTTGTATCCAATACCTCATCAAAAGGGTAGAACGGATAAAAGTGATTTAATCTAAAAAAGAACCGCGCATCCCCTATTCGATAAAAATTCGGACTCTCGTCCCAGTAGGATCCAAACTCAGCTTGAATCTTTGTTAAAATGGATGCACGATGTACAACCGAGCAGTGATCAATGGCACAAGGTGCATTCCACTGCACCGTTTGCGCAGGTCGAATCGTTTCCTTTACTGGCTCTTTTTCGCTATTTAAATAGATAACTTTTGAACTAGAATAGACAATTTCTTCATTCGGACGAGCATCTAAATATTTCGTGAGCTTCTCTAAACGGTCTGGTGCATAGACATTGTCATCTGTGGCATAGGAAATATACTCGCCCTTTGCCTGTTCTAATGCTTGATTAATGAGGACGGCATAGCGTGTTTTCGCCGTTCTTTCCTCCAGCGTTTTCACCCCGCTTTGGATAAAATGGACGCGTGGATCTTTACGGAAAGGCTCAATAGCAGCAAGAGTTTGTTCGTTTGATCCATCATCCATGATAAAAAGTTCAAGGTCTGACAAGGTCTGCTGCAGCACCGCTTCAATTGATCTGCCAACGTAGGCCGCTTTGTTGTAGCTCGTCATAATGACCGTTACTTTCGTCAATGTTTTCACCTCGGTCTCTTTTAAACTATGGTTATCATATGTGTCTCCTCTTAAAGAGACTGTAGAGTGACCTATTTTTTATAAAATTGGATTTTTTTCATGATCTATCTTTGAAAAACGTAAAAATTTTGGTAATATAAGTAATCATTTATGTGTATTAAAGGAGTAAAGAACATTGGAGTATATGAAGAGTGATCTCTCCCAAGAAGAGGAAGCAAAAGGTTTTTTTCGATTCTTTAAAATTTTTGTCGCGACAAAAACGATTATTCGCTCATATGAACATACCTCTATTCCCATGTGGCTGATGATACTCCTTGCAAGTATCGCTGGTACAAGCTGGATGTACGAAGGGTATTTTAGTGAGTATATGGGCAATCATATTCCATATCCTTTTATTCTGTTACACGGAGCAGGTTTTGGTATTTTAGTAGGCAATTTTCTTCTATTTTTCGGTTCATTCATTTTACAGTGGTTAGGACGACTGTTTTTTGGCAGTAAAGCGCCGTATCGAGATGTGCTCAAAGCTTGCACACTGACGGTCATTTTTCCTTCCACCTTATTTGCTCTTACTTGGATTTTTACTGTGGGGTTGCTTGGTCCGTATACATTTGTGAAAATCTCACCCTATTTAGACCAGCACTATGAAGTATGGTATTATCTCAGTGTTTTACCACTGGTTGATGCGTATACCAAGACATGGATATTTGGGATGGCTGTTTTAGGCCTTGTCGCTGTGATGAAGCTGAGAATATGGCAGGCCTTTATCATTGCCATCACACCGATCGCCTTATTTTTTCTCATCATGACCCTTCTTTATGACGTCCAGCGGGCTATGAATTGGTTGATGTAAACAGGCATTCCTTAGATTGTTGGAAACCTTTGCAGTCTAGGCAGTACGAATATGGGGTTTGTCTGAATACTGAGGAACTGCACAAAGCAGTTCCTCAGATTGTTGACAAAGGGCTAAAATGAACTTTATTTTAGCCCTTTGTCTTCTTTTCAGCGTGATAGAAAACCT